>JBBALZ010000058.1:0-16437 GCA_040402735.1 Bdellovibrionota bacterium | reverse complement strand
TTTGAGCATCTGCACCATTTTCATCCTCCTTAACTGCCGAATTTAGGTTAAAATCCTGTGCGCTTTCGAGTATCTGCATTATTTCCATCCTCTTGCCTTAAGCTCCAAATGCCCTTCGCAATCCAAGCACGACTAATAGAGCTCCAAAGATGACCCCGGGCACAATGAGCAAACGATCCCAGAGTGTATCGGAAACAGGGATATCTCTGGCTCCAGACTCTGCCCAAGCCTTTAGATAGTCCGTGCGTAGAGCAGCATCGCTTCCCCAACTGCCACTCTCAACAAGACGCAGAGCTTGCGGCTCAGAGATTGGAATGCCCCGCAGAGTAGCGGGATCAGTAACGCGAACGAGCTGCCCATGCAGATCAATAAGAAATGTCCCGAAGATGTCGTTAAATAAGTTCCAGCGCTTTCCAGCTTTCTCGGCGTCATAGGCTAGTATATTTGGGAGTGTAAAAGGGTTGCCTTGAAAGATAGTCGCAGGCTCGACCGTTCCGTATAGCGAAGGTATTACAGAGAGTTTCCCTAGATTAGACCGCACAGGACCGCCAGGGGCGCCTTTTTTTGCATACCACAGAAGTTGCCCCTCCTTAGAGAGGATAAACTCGATAAATGCCGAAGCTGCCTCTGAGTGCGGCGCGCCCTTTAGCATCGCGATGCAATCTCCATTAATTGCTGCAAAATCATCGGGGAGGTGATACTCAAGGCGGTCAGCCCCAACTTGACGGATGATATCTCCAGCGTAGGTATCGATAGCTATTCCGTAGATAATCTCTCCGGTCGCTACGTCTTTGCCGATCTGACTCGCAGTGCCCGTAAAGTTGTTTACGTTACGAGCGATCTTCTGGAGGATCTGCCATCCCTTATCCCATCCATAACCCTGGAGGATAATCTCAAACATGGCGTGCATACTGCCGCTTTTTCGCGGATCTCCAGCACCAACTAGGCCGAAGTATTCCGGCTTTGAGAGATCGATCCACGAGCGCGGCTTCGGAAGTCCAAGTCTATCTATGGCAACTTTATTGTACAGCAGGCCAAAGGCGCTAATTGCGTTGGCAAACCATACTTTGTTGAGAGAATAGAGCGGGACGCCTGAGATGTTCTGAGGGATCGCGTCGAGGATTTCGGGGGCAACATTTACAGGCGCAAGTAGACCTTTATGCTCAAGTTCGACGAAGGAATCAGCGCCACCACCAAAGAATAGGTCAATATCGATCCCGTTTGGGGTTTGTTTGAACTGACCGTTTATATACTTAACGATATCCGAAGTTCCTCCTATATCGAGCCAACGCATCGTTACATCGCGTCCGGTACGCTCCTTCCAATATTTGGCGAATCCATTTGAAAACTCAAAGCGAATGCCATCCCAGTGTGGGGTTAAAACGACAATTTCATCAACGGGAGCGGATATCTCGGATCTCTGCTGCACCTGCCCATAAGTGTTGCGAGCATAGAAAGAAACAGCTAGTAGGATCATACTAATCTCTCGACCGAGCCCTCGACCGCGCGACACCCGTTCTGAAAGGTAGAAGGTGATTAGCATTAAAACCATAACCAAAACCCCCAGCGCCGAGGCCACCTCTAGGCCATCAGGACGACCCATCATCGCGTAGATAGCCTTTGAGATCGGATAGAACTTGGCTTCAAGAGCCAAGAGCAAGCTGTCGCTGACCTCTATCATTGAATAGGCGAAGGTAAGTAGCGCGCCAACTATTAAGTGTCTTCGAATAAGAGGAAATGTGATCCTGCGTGTAACTGTAAATGGGCTGGCGCCGACCATAAGTCCAGCCTCTTCAAGAGCGCGATTGGCTTCCTGTAGCCCAGCTGTTACTGAGCGCACCATCGCTGGAAGTCGGCGGATGGTGTAGGCGATGATAAGGAGTGGGAATGGATTAAGCCTATTATCAAGGATAGAGCCGGAGAATGCTCCTATAAAGCCAAAGGCAAAAACTATTCCAGGGATAGCCAGTGGGACGAGCGTAAGCGCTTCAAAGATTAGACGCATGCGCCCCTTTCCGCGACAGATAATCTGCGCGGTGAGGAATCCGACTAAGATAGTCAGAAGGCTGGCGGCGCAACTTAAGCAGATACTGATAACTAGACTTCTGGCCGTTAGTTGGTGTTGCAGCACCTCGGCAAAATGACCTAATGTCCAGCGCTGCGGTAGCACCGACATAAACCAGTCTTTAGAGAGCGCTACCAGCAGCACGGCTATCTGAGGTATGCAGGCACAAGCCACGTAGAGCGTGGCTATCATCGGAGCAAGCGTTCGCCAGAGAGGGGAGAGCTTGCGCGTCATTCGACCTTCGCGCGCTCGGCCAGAACCTGAAAAGCTGCCACTAAGAATCGATGCTTGTGAAAGGATAAACAGAGCGATTGAGAGCACGCATGTCGAAACCACAAACGAGTAGCCCACCGGATTCTCTTGTAGATCTGAGAGCATGTTGTATATCTGTACTGAGAGCACCCGGCGATATTCAAAGATTAGTGGAGTTCCAAGGTCGGTAAAGCTAGCGATAAAAACCAGAGTAGCACCAGCAAACCAACCCGGAGTCGAAAGTGGTAGGATGATTCGGCGTAAAACTCTCCAGCGTGATGCCCCACTCATAACCGCTGCTTCTTCAAGGGATATGTGTGAGTTTTCAAGAGAGGCTCGGATACTTAAGTACAGTACAGGTGTAAGATGAATAACCTGTAGGGCGATTATGCCGATTACGTTACCTCCACCGAGCCACTTTACAGGAGACGAGATAATACCAGCATCGAGAAGAAGCACATTCAAACTTCCGAATCGCGATAGTAATTGACGAACACCGAGCACGCCAACGAACGGAGGTACAACTAGCGGGGCAAGGAGTAATGCATGCAGAGCGCCTTGAAAAGTGAATTTGTACCTAGCAAAGAGTAAGGCCAGGGGATAAGCGATAAGTGAGCAGAGTAAGGTTACCGTAAGTGCAATATTTAGCGAATTGCAGAGTGTTGTTCGGTATAGCTCGGTACGAAACATCACTCCAAAAAAGTGCAGCGAAAACCTGTTGCCCAGCACAAACGCCTGAGAGAGTACAAAACCTAAGGGATAAATCATGAACAGTGCAAAAAACGCCAGGAGGATAGCTTGATATAAACGGCGTTTGGTCATAATTCCGAGTGCTTCTGGGTGATAACCATCAGATATCGCATTCACACCAGCTTGCTAGCTATACAACACGGTTCAATCGTGTGGTACATAACACTTCATTGTGAACGCACTAATATGTACATACTCTGTTGTTTTGGTAGCCGCTAGTGTTTTTACCGCGGCAGATACGGCAAGAGCTGATTTCACCAAGCAGCGCACCGTATTGCAGGGCTTCGTTTTGGCAACTGACAGCTGTCAATTAACACCGGCTGATTGGTCTGGTGTGTGTTCATCCTCTGTGGTTCCGATCTCAGGCGAGCTGAGACTCCGTAAGCGTGGAGGGTTTAGGCGCACGGATGTGCGTTTAGGCTCAGATGGTGTGTTTACAGAGCGGCTGGAACCTGGTGCTTACCGAGTGCGGTTAATGGAGCCGCGCATAGCATCACAAGATCTCAAACGCTCGGCGTACCGTATATTTCCGCGACAGATTCGAATTCAGCGCAGTTTGTCAGGTTCTGCTAATGTAACCACTCAGGCTAGTGTGTTTCTAGTGGCGCATAAGTCTCGCGGTACCCCTGTCGCGGTTGGAGTTAGTGAGGGGTTTCGGAAATAAAAAACCCATCCTCACTCCGCCATGAAATGCTGACGGCGGAGTTGGGGGGGAGTGCAGCAGCGCTTCCAGAGGCACGACATGAGCCGCGTAAGCGAAAATCATCTGATATCGCCACTTCAATGTCATACTCCGATCCTTTATAACTTGAACGAACTACGGTTGCCTGCAGCGAATTAAACTCCGGCTTTACCTCACTCAACGATGGTTGTACCAGCAGCGATGCAGGGCGGATACAGAGATAACCCTTAGTTGCTGAGGCCTTGGTCGGTAGAGAGACATTTGAGCTGTTAGTGCGAACATCAAAAGGTGTGTCGGGGGCCAGATCGAGTGTGGCGCGAGCTAAAGAAGTGGATACCTGCATCGTGATCGTACACGGCACTAAATTAGCATCGCCAATAAATCGTGCGCAAAAAGGTGATATCGGATTCTGATAAACATCTTGCGGTGTGCCAACCTGCTCTATAGAGCCCCGATTCATTATCGCCAATCTTGTTGAGAGCGCTAGCGCATCCTCCTGGTCGTGGGTTACATACACCATCGTTGTGCCCAACTTAAGGTGCAGCTCGGCAAGTTCGTCCCTTATCTCAGCACGGAGCCTGGCGTCTAAATTAGAGAGCGGCTCATCAAGGAGGATAATAGAGGGCTGCATCGCTAGAGCACGCGCTAGCGCAACGCGTTGCTGTTGCCCACCTGAGATCTGGTGCGGGTAGCGGTCTCTAAACTCAATCATCTGAACCCGGTCAAGCGCTTTTGTCATGCGTTGATCGCGCTCTTTGTTCGAGAGCCCTTGAGTCTCAAGCCCAAACCTAACGTTCTGAGCGATCGTCATATGCGGCCAGAGAGCGTACTGTTGAAAGACCATCCCGATTCCGCGTTTTTGGGGGGGCACGTTGTTGATTGGCACACCGTCTACCGCAATCGAGCCGGAATCCGCCTCTTCTAGCCCGGCGATAATCCTTAGCAGCGTCGACTTTCCGCATCCAGAGGGTCCAAGGAGCGAGAAGAACTCACCAGCGCCTACCTCAAAAGAGATATCTGATATAACTTTAGTCGAGCCAAAGCTCTTGGAGATATGACTAATCGAAAGGGATGTCATAGAGCTGGTATACCCTCTAAAGAGCGATTGGTTCAAGGGACAATGACGATAGCTCTTGTGTTGAGCGCAACAAAGTGTGTGTTTGTTCCGATAAATGGTTGGTCCTGAGCTACGATTGGAAGTACCCTACAATATATGAAAACCAAGAAACGACCCGCCCCAAAGGCCGCAGCTAAGACGCGGCAGTGGCAGCGACCTAACGGCCCGATTCTCTCGCTGATGCGTGCGCGGGATCGTATCGTGCTCGATTTTGAGTACGCTCCGGAGCGGGTTAAAGCGGTTAAGTCTCTCGCCGGTGCTCGGTATAACCCTGAGGATAAGAGTTGGAGCGTTCCGCTAGAGGCTCTAGAGCGGGTGCTAGCCCTCCCTGAGTTCGCCAAAAAGATGTTGCTAAACGGTTTGGGCAGCCTGAGATCCGGTGATATCGTGCCCTTATCTCCCGCAGATGCATGGCCCGAGCTACGTCGAGATCCTTTCTCGGTGCGCGAGGAGGTTCTAGCCGCGATAGTCGTTGAGGTAATCTTTAGGTTTCGCGCTGAGAAGCGCCGGATCTGTTGCATCCCACGAGTGGGGTCGGCCGCACACAAGTTAATTAGACGCTGCCGTGGTGCGGTGTATTCAACCTTTGAGGCTGCGTACACCTTACCAGTCGAACAGATTCCCGAATTACTAAAAAAGCTCCGCGATAAGCAGGTGACCTTTGCTGTCGACGCAAGCGCTGGAGCAGCGCTTAGTAGTTCAAGCGCGCTAAGGCGTGCCGTCCTCGATAATCCAAAGAATTATAGCGCAGATGACCTGACAGCAGCTCTGCTCACCCCCTTTGTTACTCAAGTTTATGATGATTTGCCAACGTTTCGTCCGTGCTTTTTTACAACCGAGCAGTTTAGAGTCGCATTTCCAGGAGTAAAGCGGCAGCAGGGTAAGGTTTTTAGTCTTGATGAGCGTGGATTGCTCCAGTTAAGTAGTCGCTTAGCGGCCTTGCCGTTTCCGGTCTGGCTAACGCGGGATGTGCACGCATTTATCGAGCAGAAACGCGAGCAGCTTGTTGCTGAGCTGGGTGATTCATCAGGTGTGATTGATGATTTAGCCGCTGAGTTGATCTCTGTGCCGATTATTTGGAAGGTGGCAGAGAGTGGACGAGCATGTTTGAGTATCGCCCTGACTGAGGGAAGCCAGGTTCGAGCCCTCATTATTTCCAGACTCTCTGAGGTGGTCGGTGATCGAGGAGCCGATCAGGGGTATATCGACCACGGAGCTGTTGTTCAGGTAGAGGTTCCTGACTCAAAACTAGTGATGGCGATGGGCGAGCTAGCGCACCTGTGTGAGGTTCATGGACTTCCCCAGATTACTCAGAGCGTTTCATTTACCCGATTAGCAAAAGATGTGCGAGCACGCTCGCAGCTCCTTGAGCGTGGTGCCTACTACAGTGCGCTAGAGGATGTTGAAGCTAGTTCACTCGCAGGGCTTGCGGCAGATGCGACAAAGAGACTCTTTCCGCACCAGCGAGTCGCGGTGCAGTGGCTCCAGGAGGTTCCTTATGCCTTTTTGGGGGATGATATGGGGCTTGGTAAGACCCTCTCGGTGCTTTCATACTACGCAAGTCTCCGCGCACAGCTCAAATTTGAGCTGCTGTTGGTTGTGTGTCCGAACTCGTTGGCCCGAAACTGGGCGCGTGAGGCGCGCATGTGGTTTTCAGAGTTGGATGTTTCGGTTTTGGCTGGTGATAAAGCAGAGAAGACCTGGGCGCTACGGATGGTGACCCAGGGCGTAGCTAAGCCCGATATCCTCGTTGTGAACTATGAGGGTGTGCGCCTAGAGTACGTGACACCGGAGCTTGAAAAGCTCGTTTCGTCCAAAAAGACACTACTCTGTCTAGATGAATCACAGCGTGTAAAGAACCCAACAGCCAAGACCTTTAAGGCGCTCAGCCAGATAGCTCCCGGCTGCGACCGACGTGTCTTATTAAGCGGCACACCAACTCCGAAGGATGTCTCAGACCTCTGGGCGCAGATGCGCATCTTAGATGGCGGAGAGCGCTTTGGGCGGAGTTATTACAAGTGGCTATCCAGAGTAGCAGAGCTAGGAACTGAGTATAGCCAATACGCTGTCAAGAAGTTTCACGACGCTGAGGTCTCTGAGAGTATCCACCGGGTGCGTGAGATAATGTTGCGACGGCGCAAAGAGAAGGTGGTTAATCTACCACCCAAGACCTTTTCTCTGCGCGAGGTTGAGCTCAGTGGATCGCAACTTGAGCGTTATAACGAGATCCGCGAGGGGCTGATGCTGCGGATGCGCTCCCTCTCTGGTGAGCAGTTTGTGCGTGAGATAACCAATATCCTCGAAGAGTACCTGCGGGCCGTGCAGGTTTCATCGAACCCGCGACTGATCGACCCAGAGTGGAAAGGTGAGCCGGCTAAGTTTCTTGAGCTTGATGAGATAGTCCAAGAGGTAGTTCATGAGCAGGGGCAAAAGATCGTTGTTTGGACGAATTACCTCGGCAACGTTGCAGAGCTGTGCGAGCGTTATAAGGCTTATGGTACAGCGCCGTTTAGTGGTGAGGTCACAGCGGCAGAGCGCGAGAAGACCGTTCGAGACTTCCAAGAGTCTTCCGAACCGCGGATCCTTGTCGCCGTTCCGGCGGCTGGTGGCGTTGGCATTACCCTTACAGCGGCTCAGACTGCGGTGTATGTAGACAAGACCTGGAATGCCGAGCATTGGATGCAGTCGGTAGATCGCATTCACCGTATTGGACAGAAGGGGACGGTGAACGTAATTTCGCTTTTAGGTTGTAAAGTGGATGAGATTATCCACTGGAATTTACGCCGCAAGGAGCAGGGCCAAGCGCGGGTGCTTGGGGACTATGAGAGTCCATCAGCTAGCTACACCGCAGGGATTACTCGTGAGGAGCTGTTGGAGGCGTTGGTGGAGGGGGGTAGGACTTAAACTGCCTGGATTTCCCGATTTAAACCTAGAATCGGCAGCTAAGGGGGATGAAAATGGTGCAGATACTCAAAAGCCTAAAGTGATTTTGACTAGGTGCGCCATTTTCAGAACCGCAAGTGCCGAATCTAGGTTAGAAAGTATCAATTGAACTATGTGACACCGTGCTGACCTCAGCAATACTCACTGTTGGCTTGTTTGTCTGATTCTGCTGATTTGCAGGTTGCGCCTGTTGGTTGGGGTTGTTGGCTGCGGCTAGTGGTGGGTAGCCAGATCGTCTCAAGGCCCGAAGGTATCGCGGTGTCAGAGAGGGCGGTTTGTATCCTGGTGGGTAGGGCTGATGGTATCCTGGTTGGTAGGGCTGATAGGGCGGTTGGTTGTTAGGCGGCGGCGGATATGGATATGCGTCGATTGGCTGCTGCTGCTGATTTTGTTGCATTAACTTGTTCAGCAGAAACTCAGCGCCGATAGCGGTCACAAATCGCGGGAGTTTTGAAAGGATGCCTCGGCCGCCAGGCCCGGCGGCTAGAGGAGCGCTGCCGCCTCCAAAACCGCCGCCGCCGCCGCAGCCACCGGGGCCGCAGCCGCCGCTAAAACCGCCGCCGCCGCAGCCACCGGGGCCGCAGCCGCCGCCCGATCCAGGCGAGCTCCAGGAAGACGGAAGATTGTCGGATTGCGAAGCTTCTGGAGGAGTCTCTTCGCTCTTCTGTTGATCTCCGTGACTGTCTGAAGGAGGTGGCGGTAAATTAGAGTATTGAGCGCAAGCAAAGGAACCTCCAAGGCTTATGTCTAGTTTTCGGCTGTTTTTTGAGGATTCGATGTTGACCTGCACAAAATATGAGGTTACCGCAATAAATGTTACTATTAGCGCTTTATGCATCTCTCTAGCTCCTTGATTAAGCATTTCTTAGATAGTTATGACAAGAGTATGTGTTTGTGTGATTTAGCAGACAAAAAATATAGAGCCTAATAGAAAAGGCGGCCAACTACTGTAATAAAATAGGTTTTTAAAAGATCAACTGGCTTATGCTCAGGTTAGGGCTTCGCAATTCTCCCGCTATCTACTCGAAAGAGCTAGCATTTATGATAAGGATGAAATGCGACGGCCAGGCGCCGTTAAGCTGATTAAATACAGCACATTCCGCGCAATTTTGGCCTGATTTAACAGGAGAGAATTGTGAAGCCCTATGCTTAGGTTAGCTAGTTTCTGTTCGCCATGACAGAAATCGTAGACAATATTGAAGGTTTTCGCCCCACGATGCTGTTCGATTGTCGTCATGAATATGCCATCACAGTGTAACAGTCCCTGCGAATCGGGACTTTTTCTGATATCAGTAAGAATCACAGCTAAATATTTATCTGCTTATAAGAACGATAGACTCCTATCGGCGCGCAAAGCGGTATTTCTGGACAGGGGTTGGCTAGCAACAACAAGATAAAAATGTCACATCAGAAGGGCTTTGAGGCATACCTACTTTAAAGATTCTGATTCGATCCGAGGAGATCACGAGTTATGCACAGACAGTTTGTGAATCACGCATTTTGTGTAGTAGTTGCAGTTCTAGTCATTGCTGACCGAGGCTCTTTAAGTCACGACGCTATCGCAAGTCCGGTGCGCCCAATCGATGGGCAGATGTCATTAGCGAGCCAGACATCAGCTACGCCTACCCCACCTGCATCCGCATGCGTGGATGCTTCGACATTTGAAAAAGTGATTCGTGAACTGATGTTCAACTTTGTAGTAAACAGCAACCAGTCAGTCGATTGGCAGCTTAAGCGAAACGGGAATGTTTTGGCTTATGGAGAGAGTTTTGTTGATTCGACGCCGTCGAATGGCCTTTTATTGGCCATTGCAGATAAAAAGGCAAACGAAAATGGATCTGCACAGACCGAAGAAGATGAAAATGATGGAACCATTGACTTATCGACCCCGCCTACGGACGGAGATGAAAATGATGGAACCGTAGACTTTTCTACATTACCTGCCACTAGCGGTCAGGGTTCTGCAAGACCGAAAGGTTCTAATAGTACGACTTCAAGGCCAGGAATAGTTGTAAGTCAAAAAAAACGACGTTGCTGCATGTACACCGCAAAGGCCGAGGCTCACAACCCGAACGTTCCAAATGGCCACAATTTTATTGACTATCCAAGAAATTTTCATTGGAACGAAAACTATGGATGTGACAGAGTGATACATTGTGAAACCAAAAGTATACCGTCGGTTAACTTGTCCCAGGTTCTAGCGCCAGGCGCGCGGCCAACTCATCCTGCGGCTGGAGTAACAGGGATAGATTTCGGCAAATGCCAAACTGTATGGCCCGTTGCACAACAGCCCCAACACTTTCAAACACTTGAACAGGTAATAAAGCAAGAGCAGTGTGACAATCCATCTTTAGTCTCTTTAAGACACGGTGAAAAATCTAACGGACAATATTGCACCACAGCATTTTGTAGGCTAATTCTACCGTTATTGCAGAGAGGGGCGCGCGCCGAACTCATAGAGTTGACTTGTCACACTGCCACTGACCCGGTTTTGAGGTGTGGACTTGCCAGTTTGGCAGTCGAGATGTTCCGGTCTCAGTGCCAGGGTAGCGGATCAAGCCTTATGACCACTGCAATATATGGAGAAATGATGTTACCGTACGGTGGGAAGGGATGTTCTATAGCTGACCCTACGGGTATTGCAGCGGGAGACAATGTGAATCAGTTGGTTAGGACCGTAGTCGACGAGACTGGTTTTATAATGTGTCGTCTTACTGCTAATGGGTGGCAGGAGTACCCGGACTATTGCGGGCAGAGATACCGAAATAATGGTGATTTGACTGGCGTTCCAAAACCGAAAAATTCAAAACTGAAATGCAGTTAATATTTTTGTGAGCTAATAAGCTATTAATTAGGAGATCGAATGGAACTGTATACCAAATCTAAGAAATGCATCTTGTTTCTATTTTTCTCTCTTATGAGCACGTTTTGCGGCCCTGCAGGAATATCAATGGCACAACTGCAATCAAATGGTCAGGCGCCACTTCAAGTTGTCTCGGAAGAGGTCGACATAGAGGAAGAAGCATGTTGTGTTTGCTGGGAGAGAAAGCCCAACGATACCAACAGTTTTAGACCAAAATGCAATGATACAGACACAACAAAAGTCTGCCGTACCGATAGAAGATACACCTGCATTTACGAGCAAAAAGGAGATGAAGCCGTTACAGATCGAGTTCTGTGCTTTGGAACCGACCAGAAAGGAAACCCGATTAGAAGAGGTGGGGCAGCTATCCAAGATATAACAAAAGATTTGAAATGCTCCTCAACATACCATTCAGTAATAGTAGACTCCCAGTCGCCTGGTGGTTCCAGTTCGTTGCCACAGCAAATGGAATGTGCATTAAGTAGTTGCACAGATTGGTCAAAAGGAACAAAGAGTGAACCCGCTATGATTTGTTTTGCTGGCGATCAATTAAACAATAGTGGAAAGGCTTTACAATATTTTTGTAAAACGGTTAGAAATGCTAAAAATGCAAAAGACTCTGACCTAATAAATATTGATCCGAAATTTGAATTTCCACTAGAAAATGCCACACCTAGCGCCGTATGCTTTAGAAGGGATGGCGTTGGTAACCTTCACGCAATTAGTGGTAAGAGTGTATTGAAAGTGAGTATTTCAAAGGATAGTTTTGAGTCTATGGTATGTGGTCTAAGGGGTTGCGAAGCCCCGATAACAGATTTTCAAGTTTTTTGGAGTCGTTACTGCTCAAACCAACAAAACACCACTAAACCACCCGCTGCGACAGGTACTTCACCTGCGGTACCTACAGGACAAGTAGGTATAAGGGTTGAGTTGTACACGCGCGGTTTCGGTCAAGGGTGCCGACCATGCGACGACCTTCATAAGTTACTCCAAGGACGAGCTGATTTGCAAGGCAAGTATATGGTTCTTCCGGGTAGTCCAACTGGATTGGTTCCCCACATCAGAGTTATGCAAGGTAATACAGTTATAGAGGCGCATCCAGGTCCTAACCAACCAGTAGACGTTAAAAAAATTATTCAGATTTTAGATAAGCATAAGAATTCATCCCCATAATAACCATCAAAACGGAGGGGATTGGAACTCTTAAGATTTTTATGATGGCTATTAGCGCGCATGTAGCGGGAGGGGCATAGGTTGTTGAGCTATGCACATAGGAACTTTATTTGGCTATGACATCTCCTTTTCGGTATAGGCATCTTAAAAGAAGCTTACAATCGTATAAATTGCTCAAACTATCCCCCTCTCCAAACCCTCACCACCCCTTCTTTTGTGTTCTAACCTGGTGGGGTAAGGTGGTTAAGTGGGGGGGCGATAGTTGCAGAGGGAGTCGCTTTTGGTGGGGATTCTTAGTGGTATGTTTGGTCGTTTGATTGGTTGGGTTATATCTTCTATCGGCGGGCCATCTCTGCCCGCGGTGACGCCTTTTCGCGGTGGCCTGTACAGGTTTGGCAGAGTATCACTTGCCTTTATTGTCTCGCTTGTGCTTGGTGGGTGGGGGCTCTCTAGGCTCTTTTTGAATACGACATGGGCACAAAACTCGCCAGCGGCTACCGGCCAACAGGTTGCTGAGAGATTACAGCGTTCAATCGACAATCCTGAGGCTGAGGATAACGTTTTTCATTTAGGAGATGCCGTACCCAGTATCCAGCAGGTCAAAGCAAATATGCGCAAGCTATACGGTAAGCTGCTCGTTTCGGTATCCGGTGGTGAGGTAGATAAGGCATATAATCCGCACCTAAGAGATGCGATGTTTAGTTCAGGTAACAGACGCAAGATGGCTGATATGCGAGCGAAGGCTGGTGCGGTGATTACTAACTGGGTCGGGTTTCCTTTCTTTTGTTATGAGTGTGCTAATGGCGGAACCGCTCCGATAACGCAAACAGCGTGCGACTTATGTAACATATTACCTTGCCCATGGAATGTTGTTTGGCCTGACGAACACATCTACAGAGAGTGCTGTGGGATTCCTGATGGAAATGCCTTCCCTGTCAACACCAGCGTCTACGAAAGATTCACCGAGGATTCAAACTTCAAGGCCTGCTGTGTACGCAAGGATCAGGTAATTGATTCGGAAGAGTTGATCGCTTGTAAGAGTAAAAACCCGCTCTTTAACCCTGCTCATGCTTTTAATCCAGTTCGCGGCGATGGTTGGGCTGGCATGACTGAGGTGGATTTTTTTATGACTGCTGCCGGTTTGGAGAGCGCACGCGGTACTACTATGCTCGCTACTAAAGATGAGGTGACTCAGTGCTTAGAAAAAACAGAGGCTATTATGGAGGGTCCAAAGGCTCAGGAATGGATCGCTAAAGCTATCACTCGAAATGCTGAATGGGCCGATAAAGCAGGCGGCGGAGCAGCCGGTGCTCCTGCTCCTGCTGCTGGTGGCGGTGTTGGCGATGTCCTAGCTAAGGTGCGGGAAGATATAGCTAAGGTTAGGCCGTCAGGGGAGAATAAGAAGTTGCGTTTTTCAGATGCTGTCGGGGCCGATATATTCACCGTAAGGCCAAATGCAGCAACTATGGATCGTGAAGAGCGTAAGCAGCTTGCTAGGCACCACTGTTTTCGTGCGGAGCAGTATTTAAAATTAATGAATCCACTCTATGATCCCTTGCAATTAGAGGGAGGGCCAGATTGGAACGATTTAATGGAAGTTGGAAAGCAGGATAAAAAAATGTTGTGGACAAACTATTGCCCCAACGGCGCTACTTTAATGACCGACCCCGATCTCAGTAATATCTCTAATTTGCACCGAACAGCCACAGATTTTGAAAAAGGGATGCGGGCTTGGCGCGAAGATCCACTTTACTGCCAAAGGATCCATGCTACTCAGAATCAGAACCTAAGAGCGCTAGGCTTTGAGGAGGTTCTTGAGGCGAGTCAGGGTGGGCGGGCGATTAAAAGCGCTCAAGCAGTAGGTTATACATGTCTTGAGAAGGGAAAGTTGGCTACCGGTGGGGTGCCACTTACTTTTAATCGCAACAAGGATGTTGAGTGGCGGACTAAATTTAATAAGCTTTTGTATTTTATTATAGCTGGAAGCTTGGCGCGGACGCCAGCCATGGCGATAGCTGGGAGTCCGATTAAGTCGTACCTTAAAGGGTTTGAGCCGAGACCTTACTCGGTTGTTGGACCAGAGCCGCCAGATTTCGCTAACTGGACTAATATAGGAAAGGCTTTTAAAGGTGGCGGAACAAATGAATTGGGTGAGTTTTGTGATCCGGTTTCAGGTAATGATTATTACATGCAAAATCGTTCTGACCAGGTTTATGTAAGTGATTATACCCACCAGCCTTTTACTCAAAATATCCTTTTGGAGGTAGGTTCGCCAGATAATAATAATATCGACCCGTCTAAGGGTAGAAAGGGCACTAATTTGTATGTTCAGGAATGGGCAAATGATGACTTTGAGAGCCAGAATAAGATAGCTAAACGTGAAATCGATAAGGACGGGGGGAATTTATCGGCGGAATCATCTGATCGTAAGGTCTTAAACTATTTATCAACCTCTAGGATAGTAGCTGTCTGCCCGGAGGGGTATACTAGGTGGCGGCCTTTTCCAGATGCGGATAATGCAAACCTTAACGCTAACCTAAATTTACTGTGCCGAGAAGAGAACTTTGGCAGTCCGCGATTGCATGTAGCACCGTAGATCAAGTTTGGAGAGCTGCTCTGTGCAGGTAGAGAGATATCGAGATCCCAAGAAAACTTTGAGTCTGCCTTTGACAGTTGCTGGTCTTAGATTAATCCTAGCGATTTCGGCTGGTATTATCGGCTTGGGTTTAAGGTGCGTGTGGGCCCAAGTCCTACCCAACCAAGAACAGCTCCCAGATCCGAGAAATATCTATCCCCGCGATTACGTCAACCAAGCTTTGCCGCGCGACACTCCGTTACCAAAGCCGACCAAGGCCCTGCCAATTTTCCGTCCAAATAGCGACTTAAAAACGGATCGCAGCTTACGGGATGAATTTGAGGATGGTGCTGCTTGGTCTGTCGAGTCACCAAAAAAAGAGGGTGACAAGACGGATGATGGTGATACTTCCCAAGAGCATAAAACGGATCAGAACAGGTCAGATCTTGTTGTCGCTATCGTTTATGCTAACTCAAGCGACAGAGAGCACTTTAATCGGTTGGTTAACGCAGTGCTTAAGGCTAAGGCGGCGGGGAAGGTACGCATTTCTGTTGTGTTTCATGTTGGTGATTATAGAAACATCACCTTAACACAAAAGGCTACTTTGCAGCAGGATGGTATATTTTTAGCCGCGTTACCGGCCGTACCTCAACATCTTAGTGGGCTTGTTTCCCCGGTCTGGGAGGTGCATGCATCCGACAGGAATGTTTTGTTTAGTGGCACATTCTCTGCCGACATCGGGAGTCTCACTTATTTAACTCCATTTGCGCTACCGAATCTGACAGAGACGCCACGAGGCGCTGTTCAAACCCATACGGAAGTAGTTGCGCAAACAGCATCACCTACGCCGATAGTGGTACAGGGAGAGGAGGGGATTCCGTTTCCAGTACCAACACTGGTGGTATTAGAACCATCGCCAACTGTTGCCGGCATTACGCCCACTCCTACGCCAGCTCACACTGCTACACCGTGGCAGAAACCCGGGAGATGCGAAAGAAATGAGACCCGAGTAGAGGAGCTTTCTGGAAGTTTAGAAGCGCATGAGCTGTTGTACGAACTCCTTTTTTTACATGAGGATCTTGTGCCGCTTGATCCAGATGAGGTCTACGGAGCGTCTGTGTCACTATATCCTTATGGCCCAAAGACTGGCAGGGCGGGAGATATCTGGCAGGAGTTACATCAGGTTCCCTGCGTGCCGTACAGGATACGCCGTCTGGGACGCTCTTTTAGGTTTGATACGGGCTACAATGCGTTGAAGAATTATTCTAGCGGACAAACCGGCCGGGGAATTTTTCATCCCTGGGTCTCTGAAAAGCTCTTTGGTAGCCCCAGGAAGGCACGGCAAATGAGCACCGCAAATTAGAAACCTAAAGTGATTGTGAGTAGCTGCACCATTTTCAGAGCTTGAGCTGCCGAATTGAGTTTCAACCTAGATAACGGGAGAGTAACTACTCAGCAAAAAAGGACACCCCCGAATAGGGGGTAGCAAGAAAAAAGATCCGCCAAAATCAGCTCTTTTGAAGCGACGATCCTAAAATCCAGTGAGTAATTACGGCTCTTTTTACTAGCGATTCTATTCAGCATTAAGCTCATTTATCATCGATTGAGCTGCCCGTTCTATCTGCAGCTGTGCTGGATGACCACCCGGCATATCTCCGAGTATCTCGGCTATCTTGGCCATATCCTGCGTAGTGGCTTTAGCTTGCGTTGCTCCGAGTTGGCTTGGTTTTAGCTGTTGTTGCTGCACCGACTGTTGTTGAGCTTCTTGGGCTTGTAGTGCGGCGCTCGGTGCCGGTTTGGGTTTTAGGTCTTCAGCCACAACGTTTAATGTAAACGCCAGCCAACATGCTCCGATAGCAGAGGTTTTGATGCGGCAGCGTTTAGCCATGGACGATCTCCCACAAAGACTCTAAAGGGGTTATGGTGTGTTCTGTTAGATCTGTTACATATAAATAATAGGGCCAGGGCTTCGCAATTCTCTCTTCTTAAATAGGGCCAAAAATGCGCGGAACCTACT
>JBBALZ010000057.1:0-16483 GCA_040402735.1 Bdellovibrionota bacterium | reverse complement strand
CACGCTACATCGAACGAGCTCCCCTCTCTTTGGAGAAACTCTCAATCCAAGACGATATCGTCACCTACACAACCAAAGACGGGGCCGCGCATGAGTTCGATACTCTAGAGTTTCTCGCTGAGTTGTCAGCCCATATTCTCAAAAACCTACGAGTCTACTATGGAAGGTACTCCTGTAGACGTCGAGGTGAACGGGCTAAACTTATTCCTCCTTCAGAGCAAGAGACAGAGAGCGACTACAGGCGAGAGTTCCGTCGGAGTAGTTGAGCCGCGTGCATAAAACGCATCTATGAAATCGATCCCCTTAGAGTGCCCCAAATGCAAAGCACAGATGCGTATCATTGCCTTCATTCAAGACGAACACTCAATCAAGGACATCATGAAGTCGCAGGGGATCGCTGACTTTAGAGCGCCTACACCGACTCTGAAGTTCATCGACACTACCGAGGCTATCGATGAACTACCCTCTTACGACTCCTTTGAACCCGCGCCTGATGACTTTTAAATTCCGCTTCCACTGTGACGGAGCCGGTGGAGTGTAGGTAAAATGATGTGGAGTGTAGGTAAAATGATGCAGCACGAGCGGATTTCCCGGACTTAAGTTTAGCCATGTTTTCGAGGGATCCGAGCGCAAGGCGCGGACGATATCCTTCATGATCTCGCGCACCCCCGTCAGGCGGTTCATCTTGGTGCCGATGATTGATAGTTTGGGTTTGGACATAGGTTTTAGGAGTATAACTTAGGTGGCGGGGGGGCGGTAGCGGTTTTGGTGAGGGGGGGATGGGATTTTTCCTCTCGGGCACCTGAGTCGCGCATCGCAGAGTGTACATAACGGGATCGGTGTCGGAGATATGGAAAACCTACGCCCATGAGGCACCTTGAGAAGTGCTTTCATAGACGTAGGTATTTTATGGATGCGCTATTATTGCGAGCGATCATTACCGCGGATTTTAGGTGTCCGTACATCTTTCCTACAAATCACCTGATTGCAAACTATGGGGCCGCGCGGGTGAGCAACTCCTCCTCGCCTTAAAATGGGTCTCTGCCGTGCGCCGGGGCTGCCAACGCTTGGCGGAGGATTACCTTTAGGCCCGGAGCGCCGAGTAGTCCCAATTCCACAGTGCGGATTGAAACTGGTTTTGCAGGTCTTGCAGTCCATCGATCCCCAGTGGCCCGATACAGAGGTCGCTTGAGGAGAGCAAGTAACAGTTCCTGAGCCTGTACTATCATCGGTATACCTGCACGAGTAGGTTACTGAGCAGGGGCCGCTTGGTGGGCTGGGTGGGGTGGCAGGTAGGTCCGGTGCCGCGGGTCTGCAATCATAGACATTGGTGCCGCAAGATTCACTTCTTTCGCAACACCACTTAGCGTCACCCTTGGAGCATGTCTTTTTGCCTTGACCTTCGCAGGTTTGAGGAGGCGCTGGTGGCGGTAGATGAACGGGTTGATTCTCCCGGGGCTGGGAAGGTTGTTCGATAGGTGGCTCTGGCTGCTCGGCAGACACACATTCCCAATAGCCCGAATGGCAAGTTCCAGCTTGCTTATCGCACACTGGCGGGTTCCACTTAGCTGTCTTACCTGATGGGCAAGTTGGTTGGGGCTTGGTTGGAGCGTCGGGATCAGCGGGTGGGCTGACCGGGGGCTGGGAAGGTGTCGGTTTATCCGTGCAGTAGCCGAAGGACTGGCCACTGGGCCGCACACAATTCTGTGTTTCCGGGTTGCAGCATTGATAACCTCCGGATGCAGTTCCGCAAAGGAAAGTATGGCCTGGACCGTAACGGCCAGGGCAGAGCTTGGAGGAATCGGGAATGGTTGGAGGATTGGCGGGTGGCTGCACCCCTGGCGGCACTACAGCCGCATTGCATACGTGGCTACAGTAGTTCAGGGCCAGTGACATTGCTGTCGGCGTCTCTCGTCTTCCATCTTCGTTCGGAGTAGGTCCACCGGCAGGCCAGCTAACCATTGGCCAAGGACCCGACCCGCCCTTGACATGCTTTATCTGGGGGCAGGCGAAGGAATTTGCTGGGTAGGCTGTCTTTAAAGTGTTGCACGGTGTGCAATTGAAGTTCGCCAACCAAATAGTAATTTCACACGAAGGAACTGCCATCGTCCTAACGCCATCCCCATTTTTCCCAGCGGCGAATAATTCCTCAAAGAGGCTCTGGTCCTCCTTTGTTGGTGGTCGTTCTTTGACACTGAGCAGCCTATTCCAATTTGTGCCTGCAGTGAGCTCAAAGATGGAGGCGTTGCCATCACGCATGGCCGCCAGGATGCACTTTTTACCTGATATGATACCGTCGACCAGCGTCTGTCGTCGCGCCAATTTGACCGGTAATCGTAATCTCCGACGGCTCTGTATCTGACTCAAAGAATCACTGCCACGAAACCAAATTGTTACACTTGAGACCCCTTTCTCATATCGATGCAAGCGATAGAGGGGATCGTTATCTCCAAACGCCTCTGGCACACCCAAACAAACCACCACCGCCCACACAAGAGCAAGACAGCAAGAAAGCGAGGTAAAAAGTCTAGTTTTTATAGGCATAGTGCTCCCCCAGCATTTAACTAAGAGTTGTTTCGTCGGAAAGCTCGAAACACTTAAGCTCCTATGATGATATTTTTCAAAAATCGACGGCTGCGAGTCAGCAAGGCAGCACCGATTGAAGCGACTAAGGGGTTATCATCACTAGAAGCCATTTCAAAAATCCCCTGGGCTACGGTTCGCTGCGCTACGAGATCGCGTCGTCTTCGGGAGAAAACGTGCTCGCTGTATCGCAGCGGATACACCTGCACGCGTTTTCTCCCTGCATTCTCGCGCTCTCGTAGCTCGCAGCCCCTCGCCTGCATGGTATTTTTGAAATGGCTTCTAGGCTGATTTATAAATGAGAGCGGTAATATTTTTGCACCTGTGCAGCGCACGGAAGTCACGCTTCTCTGCCAGCCAAGCGGCCCATCGAACCTCAAAGCTACCCGAGGTAGGCGATCGGCGGTTGCGCAGGAGCGCACCCCTATCAGATGTCGCGGGGCCTACTGCGGTCGCGACAATCCGCAAAGTCAGCGCGCCGACCCTAATCCCCCTCAAACAAAAGCTGCTGTCTTTTGTTTGTAATAGCTACGGGCGTTCCTGCTGGATACGAGCCTGTAAAGCACGCATCGCAGAACTTGCCGGGCTCTGAACCAACCGCCCGATAGAGCCCCTCAATCGATAGATACGCGAGCGAGTCAACTCCGATAAACTGGGCTATCTGCTCTACTGTACTGCGCGATGCTATAAGCTCCTGCTTATCAGGGGTATCGATTCCGTAGTAACACGGATCGGTCGTCGGTGGAGAAGATATCCGCATGTGAATCTCCTTGGCTCCAGCTTGACGCAGCATCGCTACGAGTTTTCTACTCGTCGTTCCACGGACAATCGAGTCATCCACTACGACAACTGACCTGTCTTTTAGAACAGCAGGATTAGGATTTAACTTAATTTTCACACCAAAATCGCGTATGGACTGCTTAGGTTCAATAAAGGTTCTCCCAACGTAGTGATTACGAACAAGCCCCATCTCAAAGGGAATCTGCGCTGCCTCGGCATAGCCGATAGCCGCTGCAACGCCGGAATCCGGTACGGCGATCACAACATCGGCTTTGACCGGACTTTCACGCGATAGCTCGGCCCCCATATTCTTGCGAAGCTGATAGACGTTCTTACCAAACACGTTCGAATCAGGACGCGCAAAATAGACGTACTCAAAGATACATGGAGCGGCCTTTGAAAAGCCAAATGGATAAAAGCTACGCATTGAGCCGTCTGGCAGCACTTCAACAATCTCACCGACATCGACGTCCCGCACATACTTTGCGCCGATCAGGTCAAAAGCGCAGGTTTCTGATGCAAATACAGTCGCTCCATCGAGTGTTCCGATAGCGAGTGGGCGTAGCCCGTGTCTGTCGCGCGCAGCTATCAGACGATCTTCAAAGAGAATAAGGAGCGAAAAGGCACCCTGGAGTCTTGAGAGCGCTCCGATAACACTCTCGACACGCGGAGCATCCTTGTCGGCATGCGCTAAGAGATGCAGCACGATCTCGGTGTCCGATGTCGAGCCGAAGATTGAACCCTGATCGATCAGCTCCTTACGGAGTTGATCGGTGTTGGTCAGGTTGCCGTTATGCGCTACTGCTACGCAACCAAGCGCTATGTCAGCCACAAACGGTTGAACGTTGGCGAGCTTGTTTCCTCCAGCAGTTGTATAGCGTACATGGCCGATGGCGACATCTCCGGGAAGCTTGGCGAAATCGTAGCCACTAAAAACATCGGCCACGAGCCCAAGTCCCTTGTGAACGTGAAAGTGGGGGCGATCGCCGCCGTTTCCTTTGCACGAAACAACTCCGGCACCCTCCTGACCTCGGTGCTGTTGAGCATAGAGTCCGAGATAGGTGAGGTTGGAAGCTTCAGCGTGTTTCCACACCGCCATCAGGCCGCATTCGTCGTGAAATTTATCGCTGGACGTGTCGATGGAAAACTCCATGGTGCTCCTATTCACTAAAAATCTGATCTAGGCCATTGAACCAGGCGCTGAAGGCATCTTTTGCTGTTATCTGAGCTACGTTAGAGACCGTGATAGTGTCTCCACCAACGCGTCCCTCACCAGCAACCGCGATAGCATGCTTGCTCAGAATGCTCTTTACGCGATCTACGTTGCTCGCGCTACAGCTTATTACAAATCTGGCACCGCTCTCTGAAAACAGCGCTACATCGCCACGTAGGGAGTTATCTGTTAGTTTCACTTGAGCTCCAAGAGGGGCTGAATAATCAGAGAAGCAGCATTCTGCGAGAGCTACCGCGAGACCGCCTTGCGAAACATCGTGGCATGAGCAAAGCAGCCTTGCAGCGATGAGCTCGCGAACTGCATCACAGCTCCTTTTTTCGCGCTCGTAGTTAAGCTCAGGAAGGGCCCCACGCTCGATACCGTGAATCTCTGCGAGGTAGGCGCTGCCGCCTAAATCGCTCGATTTGGTTTCACCGATGACCAACACCACATCGTCAGCACCCTTAAATCCCGACGAAACAGCTAAAGACGCATCTTCGAGCAATCCAACTACCGCCAGCGTTGGAGTTGGCTGAATCCCCTGACCCTGGGTCTGGTTGTAGAGACTCACATTACCGCTCACAACAGGGATGCCGAAAGCGCGCGCAGCTTCCCCGAGGCCGGCGATGCTGCCAGCTATCTGCCACATAGTCTGAGGGTCCTCAGGGCTGGGCATATTCAGGCAATCAGAGATCCCTACAGGTGTAGCGCCCGTAGCGGCGATATTACGACAGCTCTCAGCGAGCGAGTGCGCTGTGCCGTTGTGAGCGTCGATTGCGCAGAACCGCGAGTTGCAGTCTAGAGCGATCGCTATACCTTTCTCACGACCATCTGGGGCAGCAACACGCACAACTCCTGAGTCCCCTCCAGGGTGAACTACCGTGTTGCAGCGAACCGTTGAGTCGTACTGATTGTAGACGGCGTGCCGTGAGCAGTTATTCGGTGAGGCAAGCAGAGCTAGCCACGATGCACCCAAATCCTTTGGCAGTGGAATCTGTGCCAATTCAATCGGCGCGCTTAGTGCAGGATCGTTTGGAGCCTTAGTTGGCCAATTGTATTCAGGAACGGCACTTGTCAGCAGCTTAGCCGGCATCTGTGAAACGAGTTCTCCGTGCCAGTATAGCTCAACGTTACCACCAGCGATAACCTCTCCGATAGCGACAGCGTCTAGCTCCCAGCGCTTAAAAGTCTCAATCAGCTTCTGTTCCTCACCAGCCTTAACGATAAACAGCATCCGTTCCTGAGACTCAGAGAGCATAATCTCGTACGGATTCATTCCTGTTTCGCGTTGTGGTACGCGGTCGAGGTGTATCTTTACGCCGTTGTTGCCCCGGTCGGCCATCTCAAATGACGAGCTGGTTAGGCCAGCCGCGCCCATGTCTTGCACACCAACGACACACCCAGTACGGAACGCCTCAAGGCACGCCTCAAGGAGTAGTTTCTCTTGGAACGGATCGCCGACCTGAACTGTGGGACGCTTGGCCTCTGAGTTGTCATCGAATTCCTCCGACGACATGCTCGCTCCATGAATACCGTCACGGCCAGTCTTAGAGCCCACGTAGAGTACTACGTTACCCACGCCGCTTGCGGTTCCCAAAAAGACCTCGTCTTGGTTTACAATACCGAGCGCAAAAGCGTTAACGAGGCAGTTTCCGTTAAATGACCGATGAAATGAGAGCTCACCGCCAACGGTAGGAATACCCATACAGTTACCGTAAAAACCGATTCCATTCACAGCACGTCGCAGTAGATAGCGACTCTTGGGTAGTTTAGGATCGCCAAATCTTAGCGAGTTAAGAAGCGCAATCGGGCGGGCTCCCATCGTGAATACATCGCGCAGGATTCCTCCGACACCCGTTGCGGCGCCTTGAAATGGTTCAATAAACGAAGGGTGATTGTGGCTCTCTACCTTGAACACAACGGCTTGGTTATCACCGATATCCACCACACAGGCGTTCTCACCTGGCCCCACTAAAACCCGTGGCCCCTTTGTGGGAAGGGTGCGGAGATGAACCTTGGTGCTCTTGTACGAGCAGTGCTCTGAGAAGAGAGCTGAGGAGATCCCGAGCTCCACAATGTTGATTGGGCGACCGAGCGCTTTGACTATCGCGTCAAACTCAGCGGGCTTTAGTCCGTGCGTGCGCGCATCTCCTTCAGTTGCTATGCGCATCCAGGGTGTCGTGCTTGAGCAGCTTGAGTTGCCATCTGCGTTTGAGGCCTGTGCGTTTGCGGCTGCCGCCGGGGAATTCGTCATACCGTTGTCTCCTTGGTGAACCCCTTTTTCTGGGAATAAAAAATGATTTGGATTACGACAGCTCTGCGGGACAGGCGGTAGTGTATAACGTGTACGAATTACTCTCAATCCGACGAGCAGTGCGGATTGATGAAAATAACAAGGTGGTTGTTTTTTTTCTCTGATCGATTTAAGGCACAAAAACACTCTAGTTGTGATGGCTTATAGGGGGCAGAGTGGTGTTTTGATCTCTTGGCATTAAAGGGATCCTTGAAGTAGGACTAAAGTTGCTTAGATCCGAACGCCCATAACTAGCTTAAGCTATTGTATTATTTCGATTTTTATGGAAGCTTAGTGGCGGGCTGATGTAGTGTTATTTTTTGCACTTTTTTAGTGGCTACCGGCTCTAACTAAGCTCAAGAGTAGGGGAACTTCTTATGAGCTGTTTTCTATTTAAGCGCCGTTTGTAAAGAGCCCTTGTTCGCTGGCCGATGTCCACAATAGGCGGGTGGACTCAATCAATTAGGAGTAATCTGACATCTTACCTGTAAGGGGACGGAATCTATCGATCGTGTGGTCGGGCGGTCTTTGGATGTTGTGGGTCTATTGCTTGTCGTTTACCTTTTTAAGGAGAGGTTCATTCGACAGCGGCACTATTGCGTAAGGAGAAGGTTCCATGAGCGATGATTTTCGTAAGCTAATCGAAGAAGATCGAGAGACCCGTAAAAAGTCTTCCTGGAAGGGGACGATGATCGAATATCTCGAGATTATTCGAGCTAATCCAGCGATCCATAAATTAGCGCACAAACGGCTCTACGACATGATCAACGACCAGGGGACGGTTGAAGTTGATCTCGAGCAGAATCCGCGCATGAAGCGCATCTTTAAAGGTGAGAAGCTCAAAGTTCATAATTTCTTCGCTGATGAGTTCTTCGGCATGGAGAAAACGATCAACCAGATCGTGCGCTATTTTCACTCTGCATCGCTTAAAGGAGAGGAGAGTCGCCAGGTACTTTATCTGGTCGGGCCAGTGGGCTCAGGAAAGAGTTCGCTTGTCGAACGTCTCAAGAAGGGGCTTGAGCAGCTTCCGCCGATTCACGCTATTGAAAACTGCCCGATGTTTGAAGAGCCGCTGCATCTCGTGCCGCGACATCTTCGCAAGGAGTTCTCCAAGATGCTCGGAGTTGAGATCGAGGGCGATCTCTGCCCCGTGTGTCGATACCGGCTCAAAGAGGAATTCCAAGGCAAGTGGGAGGATGTTCCTGTCCGCACGTACGATTTCAGTATCCGCGCAAAACGCGGAGTAGGAGTTGTGCCTCCCGTTGACCCGAACAACCAAGACACAAGTGTGCTGATAGGAGGTGAGGATATCTCTAAGCTCGATCTCTATTCAGAGGGTGACCCACGGGTGCTCGACCTTACTGGTGCGCTTAACGTCGGTAACCGCGGAATGGTTGAGTTTATTGAGGTATTCAAAAACGAGACCGAGTATCTGCACGCGATGATTACTGCGACGCAGGAGAAGTCGATTCCAGCTCCTGGTCGCCACGGAATGATCTACGTTGATACGTGTATCGTGGCTCACTCGAACGAGGCCGAGTGGAAGAAGTTTAAGAGCGACCACACTAATGAGGCGATCCTCGACCGTATCGTTACAGTCAGAGTGCCGTACAACATGCGGCTCTCAGAAGAGGTAAAGATCTACAAAAAGATCATCCGTCAGTCGCAGTTCACAGCAGACGTTGCTCCGCACACCATTGAAATGGCGTCGATGTTTGCGATTCTGTCGCGACTTGAAGCAACCAACAAATGCGATCTGCTCACTAAGCTTAAACTCTACAACGGAGAAGAGGTTGTGGAGAAGGGCAAGACCAAGCGCATCGACGTAGTTGAGCTACGTGAAGAAGCTAAGAGCGAGGGAATGAACGGTATATCTACCCGTTTCATTATGAAGGCTCTAGATAACGCGCTCTCAGATAATATTGAACAGAACGCGATTCATCCTATCTCAGTGCGCGAGGCGCTCGTGCAGATGGTTAAAGAATCGGATTTTGCTGATGACGTTAAGAAGCGCTACTTAGAGTTCCTCCAGGATACCCTGCATAAGGAGTACCTAGAGGTTCTTGAGAAAGAGATTACAAAAGCATTCGTCTACTCGTATCAGGAACAGGCCGAGTCGTTGTTCCAGAACTACCTCGACCACGCTGAATCGTACGTCACCAAGAAGAAGTTCAAGGATCGCAGCACCGGAGAGGTGCTTGAACCTGACGAGGGCTTTATGAAGTCGATTGAGGAGCAGATAGCGATTATCGGCACAGCGTGTGACGGCTTTAGGCAGGAAGTAATCGCGTTCCTTTGGTCGGCTGGCAGACGTGGAGAGAAGGTTAATTACGAAAGCTATGAGCCGCTAAAAGAGGCGATAGAAAAGAAGCTAATGGCCAGCGTTCGCGACCTGTCGCGAATTATCACCAAGGCCCGTACACGTGATGACGATCAGCGCAAGAAGTATGGCCGTATGGTTGAGCAGCTTATTCGAAATGGTTATCCAGCGAGTTGCGTGGATGTAATCTTGAAGTATGCGGCGAACAATCTCTGGAAGGACTAGTAGTTTAATCGGCAAAAGAGAGGGTAACCGACTTCATGTCGACTATTTTTAGACCCTATACATCATCATCACAGCGCTCTGACCGGAGCGCTCGTGACCGGATGAGGCATCGCCAGAAGATTAAGGACTCAATACGAGATAATATCGGCGATATCCTCGCCGAAGAGTCGATTATCGGCCGCGATAAGGACAAAATTATTAAGGTGCCGATCCGGTCAGTAAAGGAGTATCGCTTTATCTATGGTGAGAATTCGCCCGGTGTAGCCCAAGGTAATGGCGAGCAGAAGCCGGGTGATGTTGTTGATCCAGGGCAGGATAATCAGGGGCAGGGACAAGCTGGAAGTCAGGGTGGCGTTGACGCCTTTGAGACTGATATCACCCTTGAAGAGTTGATAGCGATTATGTTCGATGACCTTGAGCTGCCTGAGCTTGAACGCAAGGCGCTCAAAGAGGTGGTGTCTGAGGATGCGCGCAAGAGAAAAGGACATCGCAAAGCTGGTATTCGGCCACGACTGGATAAGCGTGCAACTGCGAGAAATCGAATCCGAAGAAAGCTTTCGGTCAAGGGCAGTCGTGGTGAAGAGGTCGATCAGAATGGCGAAGAGAGGCGCTTTCCATTCCATGAAGACGATATGAGCTACTTTCATATAGCGCCGACAACCCGAGAGGCGTCGAATGCTGTTATCTTCTGTATCATGGATACGTCAGGATCTATGGGCACAGTAAAGAAGTATCTCGCAAGGAGCTTTTACTTCTTGCTCTATCAGTTTGTTAGGCAAAAGTATGCTAATGTTGAGGTGGTATTTATCGCCCACCACACTGAGGCAAAAGAGGTTTCAGAGAGTGATTTCTTTCACAAGGTAGAGTCGGGCGGGACTTATATTTCATCGGGCTATCGCAAAGCGCTCGATATTATCCACAGTCGATACCATCCATCGCTGTGGAACATTTACGCTTTTCACTGCTCGGATGGAGATAACTTTTACTCGGATAATGAGCGCGCGCTGCAGGCTGCTGAAGAGCTATGTCAGGTGTGTAATCTATTTGGATACGGAGAGATAAAACCATCGGGAAGCGCCTACTACAGTGGCAGCATGCTTGAGGTGTTCGGACAGATTCAGGCAGAGAACTTTCATATGATAACGATAGAGAAGAAGGAGGACCTCTGGGAGGGGTTCCGGAGCTTCTTGATGAAGGATAAAGCGAGTGGTGTCTCAGCGCATGGCAAGGTCTTTAACCAGAGCGAAGGGGCGTCAACGGCTGCACCGTAGAGGGCTATAGGTACTTTGAGGAGCTATGTCATTTAACGTTGAAGAGTTAGCCTCCTGGGATGACCGAATAAAGGAGCTT
Organism: Bdellovibrionota bacterium; assembly: GCA_040402735.1. Classification (GTDB taxonomy): domain Bacteria; phylum Bdellovibrionota_C; class UBA2361; order UBA2361; family OMII01; genus OMII01. The sequence goes on along the minus strand of JBBALZ010000057.1, from coordinate 5,719 downwards.
GTAGATCGTTTTGGTCTAAAGTGCTATCCGCAAGAGTTTGAAATCTGTGATCACAACGAGATGCTAGGCTATATGGCCTACACCGGAATGCCATCGCACTATCCGCACTGGTCATACGGAAAGTCGTATGAGCGTCAGAAGACGATGTACGATTACGGCGTATCGGGTCTGCCGTACGAGATGGTAATTAACTCTAATCCGTGCCTGGCATACCTGATGCGCGATAATACACTGCTCTTGCAGGTGCTAACGATTGCGCACGTCTACGGACACAATGATTTTTTCGCCAACAACTTCACCTTTACCAGCGGCACTGATGCCAGACACGTTCTTGAAACCTTTAAGAATTGTGCAAATAGGATCGCCAGCTATCACGAAGATCCATCGATCGGTATAGATGAAGTCGAGCGAATCATCGACCACGCCCACGCTATCAGTTACCAGCGGTCGCGTAACTTAGCTATCAAGCAGCTATCGGAGAATGAGCAGCGTATGCGTGCTTGGGAGCGTTCACAGCCGGTGCCAGATCCGTGGCGTGAGATCCATCCGACACCTGATTACACGCAGCCGGACCTATCGCGAACACCGGTGGAGCCGCAAGAGAACTTACTGCAATTTATAGCTCAGTATAATCCGTATCTGCCCGAGTGGAAGCGCGACATATTAGAGATCGTTGACAAGCAAGCGCAATATTTTATGCCACAGATGGAGACCAAAATTATGAACGAGGGGTGGGCTAGTTACTGGCACCACCGCATCCTTAATGAGCTAAAGCTCCCGCAAGGAATGCATCTAGAGTTTTTAGTGCGCCACAATCAGGTGCTACGGCCGCATCCAGGTGGGTTAAATCCGTATCACCTCGGATTTGTTTTGTGGCACGATATCGAGCGGCGTTGGAATGCTGGAGATACCGGCCGTGAGTGGACTGATGATTCGCCCAAGGTTGATGTATCGACCCTCGATGAGAATGACACTCCTGGCAGGAAGAAGATCTTTGAGATCCGCGAAGCTGATCGCGATCAGTCGTTTCTGCGACGCTTTCTGACTAGGGAGGTGATGGAGGATCTGAACCTCTTTCAACACGAGCGTAGGGGCAAGGAGCGGGTCGTCACCAAAGTTCCAGATGAGGAGAGCTGGAAAGAGGTTCGCGACAATCTTATTAAGAACGTAGGAGCTGGCTCACTACCGATAATCAAGGTGGAGGATGCTGACTTTGGACGAAATCGCACCTTGTACCTTAAGCACTATCACGATGGGCGTGATTTGCAGCTTGAGTATGCCGACCACACCTTAAAGCATGTAGCGCAGCTCTGGGAGCGTGAGGTGGTACTTGAGACGATTATCAACGGCAAGGCCAGTTTGCTGAAAATAGTAGGCGAGTCTCTTAAGATTGAGAGGCTTTAGTGTTAGGGCTAGGTCTAAGGCTTCTTAACCCAGATCTCGTTTCCGTTAACCACTGTGCCGAGAACGATATCTTCTTCGATGCTAATACTAATTTCGGTGTTTTTACCGACAGTTTCTGCAACGACCATAACAAATCCAACAAAATCGTGGGGTGGAAACTGCGGTAGTTCGAGATCCTCATTTTCAATGCCGCAGTCCTTGATCTCAATTTTGTAGGTCTCTTCGTCAACTTTACTGATCTGAGCCTGAGCTTGAGGCTTATTGAGTAGTATCTTGAGTACGGGAACCTTCTCGGGCGTGTGCTCGAACTTGTATCCTTTAATGCTGAATGTGGTTGGCACCTTTTGTTGGGCGGCTCCGTTTTGCGTATCTCCTAGGTCAGGAGCAGTTTGCTTGCCCTGATCCGCTGGTATTGCTTGAACCGCCGCTGCACCGATGGCAGGTACAGCGGCCTTTGAATCAGGCCCAGCCTTGGGTTCGATATCCGAGAGTGTAGTTTTAGGAGTGGCCGAGGGGGGCGCCGTAGGTTGCGCTGTAGGGACTTGCGTTGGTGTGTGCGCAGCTGTTGTTGTAGGTGCAACACTTGGTACCGTTGTTGGGGCGACCGGTGTGGTCTGGCTAGGCAGAACTGCACTTGGTGGTGCGCTTACAGGAGTAGTTGATGTGCCTGGCGCTTTAGTCACAGAGGTTGCTGCCGGAGCTGCCACCTCTGCCTGTCCTTCAACGAACTTAAATATGGCCTGTCTCTTGCCGGCTTTCCATTCGTATTCAGGGGGAGTGCTGCGCTTCATATCCAACACGAAGCGGATTTTAGATGGGTGCGAACCGAGCCTGACCTGCTTGATGACATCGTTCTCCGGAGCGGCGAATTCCTCACTTTTTTTGATTGATGCACCCTCGAAATCCACCACGACTCGCGGTGGATCAGGTAGCAGGAATGCTTTGACCTCAGAATCAGTTGGTACGGAGATCTTTAGGACGATAAACTTTTTGCCATCAGTTATTTCGCGGTCAATCAGCACAGTAACCCGCTCTCTAGAAGCTATCGTTCGGGGGCCATCGGCAAAAGCTGATTTCTTGCCCTGAGCTAGGCAATCAGAGGTAATTGCCAGAAGAAGCGTTATGACAGATGCGCTGATGACACGCGCTAGCTTACTCTTTAGAGGTGATAAGTGGGTCGTTATAAAACACATCGGCAGTTACTCTCAGTAAAGCTTTATCCGTGAGATACAGCCTCTAGGGTAGCGCCTAACTGCTTGGATGCAAAGAGGGAATGAGAGCTTCTTTTAGAATCAGGAAGGGGCTTACGGCTGGAAGATTCCTGGGCTCGTTGCGTGGCCAGTTGCGAAAATAAACGCACTTTGCGCTCGCACATCAAAAGCGAGGAGGTGTGGCGGCTGTTAAGGATCCAGCTCTTTTTAGTGCCAGTCGGATGCGTAGTTTCAATGATAAGTTGTTGTGGCAAGGGGTTACCCGATAGATCTTCGGGGCTCTCTAAGGTCATGGAAAAACCATTTGAGATTGAGCTACTAAATTCAAGTCGCGACCCTTCCTTGTTTTCTGAGAACATTATAAGGCGATCAGGGAATAGCGAGATCCAAACCTCTTTTTGATTCGCTGCGAAGTCTAAACGCTCATCGGTGTACTCATTAGTTAATTCCGGGTCGCTATCCGCAGCTTGTTCTAAAATCGGCAGGAGGCTACCACGAAAGAGCGCTTTAGGTGTGGGTTCCGCCGAATGTAGGGTCAGAGCGTATAGCCTCGCTGTTCGGTTGGCGATAAAATAGCGCGCAACGATTTGAGGTTTAAGCTCAATCACAGCGCGCGAAACAACTACTTGATAGAGAAGTGGAAGCACGGCAGCCGCTCCCAGGGCGATTGCAGGAATATGAAGGCCAAAAGTGGCAGCTGAGCTAAATATTGCTACTAGGGTGCAGATCTCCGCTGCCTTACTTTGTGCCTGAACTAATATCTCGTTTCGTTCTTCCTGAGGCACCTTTTGCCATATCTTCTCAAATTGTTGGTCGGGTTGAACTTTGTCACTCATGGCAGCTCGGCAAAACTTGCCTCAGGGCATAACTAACTTACTGAATTAGTGAATGTTTTTTTAGGCTCTTTGACTACGCGTAGGGGTAATAGCACGAGTTGTACCGAATGCTTGTACGCAACTTCTATTCTCTGAAACTCGATAAGTAATGAGTTATGTTTGCCACATCAAAAACAAGTTGCATCGTTGGTCTTGAAGCTGTCCCTGTACAGGTTGAGGTCAGTATGAAAGAGGGCGATAAAAAGTTCTCGATCCTCGGTCTGGGGGGCGCCGCCGTGCGCGAGTCGCGCGAGCGGATCGTCTCTGCGCTAGAGATGTCTGGCCTCGATGTTCCGCCGGTGATCCTGGTGAATCTCGCCCCAGCTGAGGTTCGCAAGGATAGTGCCTGCTTTGATCTGCCGATCGCCCTTGCGCTCGCCTGTGCTATCGGCGCGCTTCCTCAAGAGTCGCTTTGGAACGTGTCGGCTTGTGGTGAACTATCTCTGTCAGGTGAGGTCAAACACACAGCAGGCATAGCGGCTCATGCCCTTTCGGCAGTGCGTCAGGGGGTCGCCACGATTCTGGTTCCCGATGAAGATGGTGCTGAGGCCGCAGTTGTGCAGGGTGTAACCGTTATAGGTGTACGCTCTCTAGCGCAGGCGATAAGGATCCTTAAAGGGATAGAGGTGCCAGAGCAGAAGGTACGCCGAAGTTCCGACGCTCAGAGGCAGATTAAGAGCTTAGATGATGTATTCGGTCAGCATGTGGCCAAGCGGGCGCTGGCGATAGCGGCGGCTGGAGGCCACAATCTTTTGATGATTGGCCCTCCAGGATGCGGCAAGAGTATGCTCGCAGAGCGGATGTCGACTCTTCTGCCACCGCTTAGCTCAGATGAGATGCTTGAGGTGTTGCAGATCCACAGTGTCGCAGCGCAACCGACTGATGAAATCCTGGCTGGCGTGCGACCTGTACGCACGCCGCACTACGTAGTTAGTGATGCGGGACTTGTCGGAGGTGGTATGGGGCCGCGCCCCGGAGAGGTTAGCTTAGCGCATCGCGGAGTGCTCTTTCTCGATGAGTTTCCTGAATTTAAGAGGAGTGGCATTGAGGCCCTGCGTTCTCCGATGGAGACCGGGTGGGTGCAGATAGCGCGTGCCAAAGCCTCTGTGCAGTTTCCTGCGCGGTTTCAACTTATAGCCGCGATGAATCCGTGTCCGTGTGGTCGGTTCGGATCAGGAGTGGGTGTTTGCCGGTGTTCGCACCATGCTGTGCGGGATTATCTGGCCAAGTTATCGCAACCAATTCTAGATCGTATCGATCTACACGTTGAGTTAGAGGCGGTGAATGTTGATGAACTTGTTTGGGCTAGGCCAGCTACTGAGCAGCGCTCTCAGAAGATCGTCTCAGCAGTGTTAGCCGCGCGAGAGCGCCAGATTGTAAGGCAGGGAGTGTTAAACAGCCAAATAGGCGATGGAGCGCTGCGTAGTCAGGTGGCGATCGCCGACGGTGCTCGGCGACTACTTACAGAAGCTGTGCGTCGAATGGGGATCAGCGCACGTGGTTTTACTCGGGTGCTGCGTGTAGCGGTGACGATAGCCGATCTTTCGGGGTCTGACATGATAACCGAAGATGCTGTGGCAGAGGCGGTTTCGTATCGCTCGCTTGACAGACTAGCTTCGATTATTCATGGACGGAGTGCGCTCGTACGGGAGCCGCACGTAAATGCTGCAAGGTGATGGGTGAAACTCGTACTTGTCACTGAGCTGGAACGGATATTGCTCGGCTTATATTCGACACAATCAGCACTGGAAGAGGTTGCGCTAATTCCTTGCGGTTACGGGTAACTAATTGAAATTCGTTACGCAAGGTTTTGTAAGGAGCCCCGCAGATATATGCAGTTAGACAAGATAATAGGGTGGCTTCTAGTGCCAAAAAACGCCGTCATTACCGCCTCAGCAGGATTTGTCAGCATCTGTTTTTTGATCCTCCTTGTGCACTATCCTCCGGTCGATAGCTCTTGGGTGCGGGTGCGTAAACACACCTTTCGCAAAGCTGTAACAGCTAATGAGATAAACTCGATGAATTGCATGAGCGGCCCCTGGAATGTTTGCGACGAGCAGAGTCGAATTAAGCGCAGGCGCTAATAATCCCAATCTTGGGCCCTAACTTTCACACACTTGAGCACTTAGGAGTTTGTTGTCTTCTACGGCGCAACTTGGCTTCTTGCGCCAATCATCCTAAATTCGGCAGTTGCGGGTCTGAAAATGGCGCATCTACTCAAAATCACTT
>JBBALZ010000056.1:0-16596 GCA_040402735.1 Bdellovibrionota bacterium | reverse complement strand
CTTTCGAGTATCTGCACCATTTTCATCCTCCTTAACTGCCGAATTTAGGATGATTTAAACTGAAATTCATCCTCCTTAACTGCCGAATTTAGGTTAATGCATTCCTGCGCCCTGTTTATTGAATTCTAGCTTTATTGAACAATAGCGGCTGCTATGCTAGGCTTTCGGCCTTGACGCTAGATGAAAGGGCATAAGTAGATGAAAGGGCATAAGGGGTAATTATGACAGGCGCTGACGATACGACAACACAACCAACAAACGCCGAAAACGCAGAGACTCAAAACGAGACTCAAGTTGAGAGCCAGGCAACGCAGAACGAAACTGCGCAAAGACCCACTAGACGTGATCCAACCACTCTCGCACAGGCACTCACAGCTATTAACGCCTCAGCACTAAAGACCGACATCCCGACGTTTAACATCGGAGATACGGTTCGTGTTCATGCAAAGATCGTCGAGGGAGCAAAGGAGCGTATTCAGATTTTTGAGGGCATTATCCTTAAACGTAGCAAGGGCACTCAATTCGATGCAACTTTCACGGTTCGCAAGATCTCGTATAATGTCGGAGTAGAGCGAACATTCCCACTCCATAGCCCACGTATTGACAAGATAGAGGTGGTGTCACGAGCTAAGGTTCGTCGTGCTCGTCTGTTCTACCTACGTCCACTCCGTGGCAAGTCGGCTAGAATGAAGACCCTATTCGGCGAGAGCTCAACTAAAGATAGCACTCCCAACCAGGCTGCCTAAGCTGTTGCTAGGCTAACATTTCTGCCCGCCAGTCCAGAGACCAGAAGAGTTTCTGCAGATTTTCTGCATTACAACGTTGGCCTTCGGACAACCGGTCTTACTACCGCAAAAAGCATCGTCGATTGCAACAAGGCGCGCTAGGAATCAGGGCCCTCCGTACGCCAGAAGTTCCGCGACCTGGAGGGCTGGACTTTGGCCAGCCGCAGCGATTTCGAGCAGATGCGCCGTTTTTAGACCCGCAACTGCTGAATTTAGGTTAAAAACTGCAGCCCCGCAGGGGCTAACAACAGCTCCGGAATTAATTCCCGTCCCGGCAGGGCTGGAATCCGGAGCCTAGAGCATTAATCCAACCACAGCATCTACCAAAAGTAGAGTTATCCATAGGGGGCGAAGCGAGTCGATTGCAACAAGGCGCGCTAGGAATCAGGGCCCTCCGTACGCCAGAAGTTCCGCGACCTGGATGAGGGATTCCAAAATCAATCCCGCAGCGTAGCCCACTGTGGATAACTCGTCAGCAACAGACACTCTTAAAGGCGTGAAAGAGGTAACTCTTTAGCTCTTTGCCAAAATCATCTTTAAAACTCCAGCCTCGAAGGGGCGCACCTCTTTGCGCGCTGCATTAGAATCACCAACGATCCTCGCGGGTACGAACGCGGCTGGCCAGAGTCCAGCCCTCCAGGTCGCGGGTACTACGGCTCTAGCTGGTACGCAAATCCTGGCTCGCTCCGTTGGAAGCAGCTTTAGAACCTTGCTAACTGTCTACCTCCAAAAGATAGCTACCTCCGTGACAGGATGCTGGTGCAAGGGGAGTTTTCCGCCTCTCCTCTAGAAAGATCCGCGGCGCACTACCACCCAGTCATTTAACCTAAATTCAGTAGTTGCGGGTAAGCGTTTAAGCCAACTTTCAACCTAGAAGCATGCAGCGCAGCACCCGGCCATACCTTTAGCGCTGGAGAGTGAATCTCTCCGGATAGCCTCCCGCGTCCGGACACCTCGACCCCCACCCTGGCGTACACCTGAGCATCAACTGTGCCAGACACCTGTAGGTTATTAGTTGCAACCCTGCCCCGAACACTACCACTTGGCGCAACGGTTACAGTCGGAGCTTCCAGCACCCCAGTAGCGAAATCTCCGTAAACTAAAATCTGCCGCGCAGAAGAGAGATTTCCCGATATTCGGTAGTTACGCGGAATAACATAGGCTCGGCGCGATTGACTGTGAGCAACAGGCAGAGAGAATTCGCGAGTATCTGACTGCCAAGTGCCCTTTAGCACATCCTGATTTTGCGGACTTAGTTTGTCCTGCGGAACTAGAGCCCCCTCTAAACCTGTTGAACTGACGTAAGCAGCGCCATCCGATCGGCCTGACCCTTGAGTTGTATGCTGCCTGACCGCCCCCCTATGGTCACCACCACCTTCTGTTGCATGCTGTCTTTTCTTTCGCCAAACCATACCCTTGGGTTTACCTCAATTGATCTACTTTCAGCAAGAACAATGAGATCTAGTGCTTTATGGCCCGATTGGAATTCCGAGCGACTTTTTCCTCGCTTTATTAAAAAGGGGCTACTCCCAAAGCCCAGGTTTCTGGCATCATATAAGGGGAGTTCGCTTTTAGGCGGTACCTCTGCTGCTTGTGGAATCTAGCTTGAGCTTGGTTTCATCTTGTCCAGTTGTTTTGTCACAGTTTTTATCATCGGTTTTAGCGAGTTTCAAAACAGGATACATGGGTCAACTAAAGCGATTAAATAAAAAGACAGCCTCTCTTCCTAAGCGCTTTAACCTGCTGGTGCGATGCTTAGCAGCTTTGCTTACGGCTTCCAGCTTCTCGACGGTGCAAAGCGCCAATGGCGCAGACTCACCTTCAGATCCGCTCCAAGCTACCTCGGATATGCTGATCAATGATGCCGCTGTAGCACGCTCATTCAACGTGCGGGGGTCAGACCAGATGGCGTTCGATGACAGATCTCGCATTAGATCCCGTGATACTGGTACAGCGCAGCTCGACTTAGTGGATCTCTCTGGAAGTTCCGATGGGGGCTTTCGTCTCTCACGTGCTCCATCTTTTAACGGCAAAATCGGCGCTAGACACGCCAGCGTGACTCCGCGAAACAACATCGTCTTCTATACACTAGACCCGGATCTGCAAGAGTTTGTATCTCGAACTGTAAATCAAGCCAATGCACCTCATGTAGCGGTAGTGGCTCTTAATCCTAAAACCGGAGCTATCCTGGCTATTGCCGGACGCTCAGAATCAATCCCTGGAATCGAGTACCATGCTGATTTTCCGGCGGCGTCACTCTTTAAAGTCGTGACTGCCGCTGCTGCGGTTGAAGAGGCGGGCATTGAACCAGAGTCACTTATTCAATTTCGCGGCGGAACCTACACTCTAAACCAAGGAAACTATATTCCAAACCAGAACACAGACCGGCGTATTATGAGTGTTGGCGAAGCGCTTGGTCGCTCTTGTAATCCAGTCTTTGGTCGCCTCGGCACTACATACCTAAACGGCTCAATTCTTGAGCGCTACGCTCAAAAATTTGGTTTCAACCGCTCACTTAAATTCGAAGTCCCGATGCGATCGAGCGCAGCGCAGATCCCAACGCAGGATCGCTTTGAACTTAGCAGAACTTCGGCAGGTTTCGGAGAGGTGCGCATAAGCCCTGTGCACGCAGCAGCACTGGTGGCTGGTATTGGAAATGGCGGACTCCTACCGCGACCTTACTTGATTGAAAGGGTAGCGGATGCAGATGGAGTAACCCTAGAAAAGACGGAGCCCGAAGCACTGCAACGGATCATCCAACCAGAGACTGCCCGCTCACTCCTTGAGATGATGCGCTACACTACAACCGTAGGCACCTCGAGGCGTGAATTTATGCGTGGTGGCCGTCCAGCTCTCGGAGATATCGAGGTGGCAGGCAAGACAGGAACTCTAAGCGGCTCTAATCCACCTGGGCTTAACAACTGGTTTATCGGCACGGCACCTATACAGAACCCTGAATTAGCCGTAGCAGTGATAACAGTCGATGCAAACCACTCTGCTAAAGCATCTCGGCTTGGTAGGCTTGTTATGCAGAGGTACTTCAACATAGAGCCGGGGCCAGAGACGTTAGAGCCTGCAAAGAGTCGGGTCACCTCAAAACATAAGCGCTTTATTAAGTCCTCACATTATCGCTCGAAAAAGTTTAAAGCAGCGAAAAAAAAGGCTCCCGCAAAGAAAAAAAGTGCGCCCAAGAAAACAAAGTCTAAAAAGTCTATCAAGACTAGGTAGCGAACCGTATCCTACGCCATTAAAGCTCTAAGCTGCGCAACAATCCGTGGGATCCCTTCTGTAGCAGTAGCCGAAATCACCTGAAAGGACTCATCAGCAAGACCGCTGGGATTTGGATCAACCACAAACTTGATCGCTTCGTATGGCACATAGTCTACTAGACTGGCGGCTGGATATACCTCAAGCGAAGTTCCAACTACGATAAAGAAATCAGCCGTCTTTGCTAGCGCAATCGCCCGCTCCATCATCGGCACTGACTCTCCAAACCAAACTACATGCGGTCTTAGCTGAGAGCCCTTCTCACACCGGTCTCCTAAGTTAATATCAGCTAGGCACGAATAAAGAAGCCTCTCATCAACCGAGCTACGGGACTTCATAATCTCACCGTGCAGGTGCAACACATTTGAACTTCCTGCACGTTCATGTAGATCATCGATGTTCTGGGTGATAATAGAAACAGTAAATATATCTTCCAACTCTTTTAGAGCGTAGTGCGCCTCATTCGGCTCAGCCCGTTGAACATCCCGACGCCGTTGGTTGTAGAAGCGCAGAACTTTAGCTGCATCACGCTCCCAAGCTTCTGGTGTCGCCACATCCTTAACAGAGAGCCCCTCCCATAGTCCCCCACCTCCGCGAAAGGTTCCGAGACCGCTCTCAGCACTTATGCCAGCCCCTGAAAGCACCACTATGCGCTGCTTTTTCATCAGGCCCTCAAGCGCATCTGAGCACGAGTAATCAGCCTATGACTAAGCAACTGTGACCTCTTTACAGAGATACACATCCTGAATTGCATTGAGGATAGCCACACCCTCTTTCATCGGCTTCTGAAACGCCTTGCGCCCGGAGATAAGCCCCATGCCTCCAGCACGCTTGTTGATAACTGCGGTCTTGATAGCATCCTGCAGATCATTTGAGCCGGAACCACCCCCTGAGTTAATTAAACCAACACGACCCATATAGCCATTAGCTACCTGATAGCGAGTACGATCAATAACGTGATCGGTTGTAAGCTCTTTATACATGCGCTCGTCTAACTTTCCATACGAAGAGGAACCCGTATTGAGCGCCTTATAACCGCCGTTACACTCGGGTAGTTTTTGTTTAACGATATCAGCTTCAATTGTAGCTCCGAGATGATTGCCCTGTCCTGTCAGGTCAGCCGACACCTCATGGTTCACTCCATCTACTTTGAATGCGCTGTTACGCAGGTAGCACCAGAGGATCGTTGCCATACCCAGTGAGTGGGCTTCTGAAAACGCTTTTGATACCTCTACTATCTGCCGCCCTGACTCTGGCGAACCAAAGTATATCGTTGCTCCAACAGCAACACAGCCTTGATTCCAAGCGTCACGAACCTGAGCAAACATCACCTGATCGCTCTTATTAGGATACGTCAACAGCTCGTTGTGATTGATTTTAAGAATAAATGGGATCTTGTGAGCATACTTGCGCGCCATAAGACCAAGACCGCCAAAGGTTGTGGCTACAGCATTGCATCCACCCTCGATAGCCAATCGGATGATATTCTCCGGATCAAAGTACTGCGGATTCTTGGCGAACGATGCTCCTGCTGAGTGCTCTATCCCCTGATCTACTGGAAGGATCGAGAGGTATCCAGTTCCCCGTAGCCGCCCGGTATCAAATAGCGCTTGAAGTGATCGCAACACCTGAACACTGCGGTCACTTTGAGCCCAGATTCGATCAACAAAGTCTGGTCCTGGCAAAGATAGCGACGCCGCTGGGATCCCCTTACAGCTATGAGACAGTAGACCTTGGGCTTCGCCTCCGAGTAGTTCTTGGATCTGAGAAAAGTTCATGTTGCATCTCCTAAGTTATCACTAAACTATAGGAGATAGCTCAATCAATGAGCAAGGGGCTTGCGGCAATATACACCCTGTGCGGGTGATTTTCGAAGCTTGTTTGGGAACATCAAAAAGTATCGTTTGAGAGCTAAAGTGTCTCATGACCCTTAACTTTCACAGACTTGAGCACTTAGGAGTTTATTGGCCTCAATCCCGCAAAAGCTCAAGAACCATTCGCGGTTGTAAATTAGCCTGAGCTAGAAGAGCTGTGCCGGCCTGCTGCTGAATTGAAGCCTTAGTCATTTCCGCCGATTCCTCAGCTATATCAGCATCCATGATACCGCTCTCACTCTGCTGAAAGCTCTCGCGAGCGACGACCAGATTCTCAATTGTTGTCTGGAGTCGACTCTGTAGTGCACCAATTGAGCCACGACTGCGGCTAATACGATTTATGGCCGCCGTAATTGCATCCACCGCACTTCGTGAGGCCTCCTGAGATTCCAATTCGGTAGTCGCAATCAGAGAGTACGTAGGAATAGCGCTTCCAGAATCAGCCAATCCGAGGTCCGACAACGTAGCCTGGACATTCGACATCGCAAACCATGATAGGCTAGAACCATCGAAACCAACTTGAAACGCTATTGTATTTCCACCATTTAAAAGCGGGGCTCCATCGTATTGTGTAACGGTTGCTATGCGCTGCATCTCAGAGCTCAGGGCATCGTATTCAGCTGCAATCGCTGAGCGCTGCTGATTTCCGTACGTTGCATTTGCCGATTGTTGAGATAACTCCAACAATCTGTTGAGTATGTTATTGATCTGTTCAAGAGCGCCGTCAGCTATCGACAGAATGGATATCCCTGAGTTGGCATTTCTGATGGAAACACTAGCCACGCGAGCATCGCTGATTAAGCCCTTAGCAATGCCTAAACCGGCCGCATCATCCAAGCTTTTATTGATTCTTAGTCCACTACTAAGCCTCTCAAAGCTTTGATTAAGGCGGCCGGTTGTAGCCTTTAGGTTACGCTGGGCATCGAGTGAGATTAGGTTTGTTCTAAGGCCCAGCCCCATAATCCTACACCCTCATTCGCTACCCGTTAACTATCTACCTAGCAACTGCAGAGCTATCGCTGGCTGTTGGTTCGCCTGTGCCAGTACCGCTGCTCCTGCCTGCTGGAGGATATTTAGCCGAGTTAACTCTGAGGCTTCTGTTGCAACGTCGAGGTCTCGGATCTGACTCTCTGCTGCCTTGAAGTTCTCACGAGCTACCTGCAAGTTGCTAATCGATGCCGATAAGCGACTCTCTAACGCCCCCAAGTTACCGCGATTTCTCGATACAGATGAGATGGCGCTATTTATCGCCTCAAGCGCGGCACGAGAGGCGCTCTGGGCCTCTACATCAGTCGCTCCAGAAATTGAGTAAGTTGACGCTGAGCTGCCGGCATCAGCAAGTCCAATTGCTTGAAGAGTTGCATTGATACCGCTATATCCCAACTGAGAGAGCGACGACCCATCAAAACCGACTTGAAATACGAGGTTCTGGCCGTTACTAATCAGGTTAATACCGTTAAACTGAGTTGTAACCGCGATTCGTTCTATTTCACTCGTTAGAGCCGTAAACTCATTTTGCAACGCCGAACGCTGAGTAGAATCGTACACACCGTTAGCGCTCTGCTGTGCCAGCTCTGATAGTCGGTTAAGTATGTTCCCGATCTGACCATTGGCCTGCTCAGCTATCGATATTACCGAGATACCATCATTAGCATTTCGGATAGCCACCGTTGCAAGAGTGGAATCAGCTTTAAGGCCTTCGGCAATCGCCAAGCCAGCAGCATCGTCGCTAGCCTTATTGATCCTCAAGCCACTAGCTAATCGCTGATAGGATTGGTTTAATCTATCACTAGTAGTGCCCACGTTACGCTGTGCAACTAGTGCTGGAAGGTTTGTGCGGATATTAATTCCCATATCTTTTTCTCCTTGGCTCGGACCCTCCAGACAACGGGGTAGCCCGTGAGCTTTCCTTTAAAATTAGGCCACATCCCTGAGACCCTAACGGCAAACTTTGCCGTTTTCCGATGTATGACTGGGTAGGAGCAAATAGCTTGCCAACGGTTAACTGCTTACCTGAAAGTTAGGTAACACTTAAACCTAGATAGTGTTACCTAGGGAGGCGAGCAGAGTGCGTCTCTTAACAAAACATCGCGTAAGCGAGGTTTTGCCGGCTTTCCCTGGGTGTTACTGCTTTCCGAACAATCCCCCGCGCTGTTTTCAGGAAGACCGACACCTGATGACTTCTGGCGACACATCATTTTTACTCAACAGGGCTTCGCAATTCTCTTCTCTTAAAAAGGGCCAAAAATGCGCGGAACCTACTGTATTTAATAAGTTTAACGGTGTTTAGCCGCGCATTTTTATCCCTGTCAATAATGCCAGTCCTTTAGAGTAGATAGCGGGAGAATTGCGATGCCCTATTTACTCAAAGTTTTTCTTGCCATCGACGACTCGTCGCACGTATTCACGAGTAGATCGGGGAAGGAGCGAAGAAACGTGATCATAAAGCGACGGATCTTTACCCAGCTTTTCTGATCGACTTTGGGCCGACGCCACACGACCCTCGCCTGCGTTAAATGCAGCTACCGCGAATCGCTCGAGCGATCCAGAATCTGCGGCTGCCGTGGTACGGAGATTATTCGGCAAATCAGTTGGTGTCGAGAAAATATCGTGCAAGTAGCGCAGGTAATTGGTTCCTAATTTTATGTTAAGATCCGGATTAAAGGGCTCATACTTATTCACTCCGGTTTCATTCTGCGTCATCAGAAATTTACCTGTTGAATCGAGAAGTTGAAACAAACCCTTTGATGCGTGTCCATCACTGCTAACCGCCTTGATATTAAAACTCGACTCAGCATTGACTACGGATTGAGCCAATGCTGGATCGATCCCCACTTTGCGAGATGCTGTTATTAGCCGACTCAGGATCTCTTGTCGTTCTAGTTGTGGTACACTACTTATCTCTGTCTTAACTGGAACCTCAACGCGCTTTACCTCCAGGACTGTCGGAGTTTTGACCTGTGACACGCCGGGTGTTACCGGTCCCGACACCCCTCCTTGGGGCTCGCGCGGCTCTATCGGAGTCATTTGGAGCTCGGGATCGGGAAACTTGAAACTAGCTCTTATATCATCCATCGGATCTTTTAGTGATTGACGCGGAAGATATATCTCTCTTTTTGGTTTGGGCGATTCAGTCGATTTTGCAGTCTTTTCAGGCTCTTGTAGCAACAAAAGCCCCAAGTCTTGCTCAAATGCAGGATCACTAACAGCATTTGCGCTTTTGGTTGAAGCTTGGAGTAGATTAGCAACTTCCTTGTAACGTCCGGCAAAGTCTATTCTCATACTGTCTCTTAAAGGTTTCCTTTCCTTAAAGAGAGTCCAATGCATTGAACGTGCCAGACCAAAGGAACTAAATTCGGCCCCAATCAATCAGCGGCTTTCCATGGGCCTGTAGATAGGCGTTGGCCTCCGAAAAGTGGCCACAGCCGATAAATCCTCGATACGCTGAAAGCGGTGAAGGGTGCGGCGCTTCAAGTACCAGGTGCCTTGTTCGATCGACAAAAGCTGCCTTTTTCTGGGCGTAAGAGCCCCAGAGAAGAAAAACCAGCCCGCTACGCTTTGAATTGAGCTGTTGAATCACGCAGTCGGTAAAGCGCTCCCAGCCCTTATTGGCGTGAGAACCGGGTTTGCCGGCCTCTACAGTGAGAACTGCATTCAACAACAACACCCCCTGCTCAGCCCAACCTTCAAGGCACCCGTGATCCGGACGGTGCTTAGGCAGGTCGTTCCACAGACAAAGATCACGGTGCAGCTCTGTGAATATGTTAACGAGCGAGGGTGGAGGTGGAACAGATCGTTTGACTGAAAAAGAGAGTCCGTGCGCCTGATTCACTCCGTGGTAGGGATCCTGCCCAAGGATCACCACCTCAACACTATAAAATGGGGTATGCGTTAATGCGTTAAAAACCTCAGAGCTCTTAGGATAAATCGTTTTCCCTGCAGCACGCTCAGACTCTACAAACGCAAGGAGCTCTTTGAAATACGGTCGCTCGCGCTCTTCTCGGAGCACATCGCTCCACCCGATCTCATCTGCTCCAGTAGTTTCACCAGACTCTAAGATAGACTCCACTCTAGTACTCCCGCGCCTCCTCGATCTCTTCAAGTATCTGCAGGTACGACTGATAACGCCAACGGGCGATCGCCCCACTCTCGACGGCATCTCTTACTGCGCAGGAGCGCTCTTTGACATGCGCGCAATCACGAAATTTACAGCCTAGTGCTGCGTGCGTTATTTCCTGGAAAGCTGACGCAACATCGTGTGGTGTCAGGTGTGAGAGACCAAAAAACTGCACGCCTGGTAGATCGATAACGACACTCGGAGCCCGGCCAGACGCCGAATAGAGAAATCCGCGTGGCTGCGTCGTTGTTTGCCTACCCTGACCAGTGCGCTCACTAACTTCACCAGTGCGAGTTCGCGCGCCAGGAATAAGCGCATTGAGGATACTACTCTTGCCAACACCTGAAACTCCGCACAATGCCGCGATCTGCACTCGCGGTGACTCTACTATCGCTCGCACTGCATCGATACCATCTCCGCACTTAGCACTACATTGAATAACCGACACACCTACCGAGGCGTAGGTATCAATCATCTCTGAGATCTCTCCAACACCGAGGTCGATTTTGTTGACAATCAAAGTTGTTGGAATCGACTGTACCCGCCCTGCTGCAAGCATCCGATCGATCGCTACTGGATTCCACGTAGGCCCCGCGGCAGTTATTACACAGAGCGCGTCGATGTTGGCACCCATACGTTTGAGCGTACCGTGGAAAGTTCGGTATAGGCTGCGCTTGGCGGGAGCTACATCGGTGATGAAAAGTTCACCATCGCGGTTTTCACAGGTCACGAGGTCCCCAACTACGACATCTACATTCTTTGAAGAGGCGGTTCCTGTAATTGCTGCGCCATCAGCACCGAGCACAGTCACAAAACGCCGTGAGACCTCGAGCACTCTACTCATCTCAGAACACTTAGCGGTGTTTTTGCTGGTCACTTTAAGTTTCGGCATGGCGTCATTTATGCTTTAGTCAACTGGGGTTAGAGCCAGTTTTTGGTTATGCTATCGGCCATACTTTTTATCTACTGCGCTCTATCCGGGTCGTGATAGAAGATGCTACCGTCTCTCCAATATGATCCTACCTGGAGCCAAACGATCGTTACAAGCCTGCATCTTCGATATGGACGGAGTGCTTATCGATTCAGAGGGGCTTATACGTGACCTATTTATTGCAGCGGGAGCCCAGCTTGGTTACTCGATCAGTAATGAGGTGTACCTAATGTGCGTCGGGCGAAACAGGCAGGATAGCGAAGAGATTATTAAAGAGCATGTTAGTCATGACTTCCCTCACGACCAGGCTCGAGCGATCGTTGACGCTAAGCTCTCTAGTCTTCTTTCTAGTACCGGTTGGCCCCTCAAAGCGGGGGTTGCAGAGTCGCTGAACCAAATAGTTACCTGGGGGCTGAGGCGGTGTGTAGCCACCTCTACCGCGCGCCACCTTGCCGAGCAACGTCTCGAATCGGCAAAGATCAGACACTATTTTGAGTCGATTACCTGCGGCGATGAAGTGACTCGCGGGAAACCTGCGCCGGATATCTTTATCCTTGCGGCAAAGCGACTTGAACTTCTACCGGAGCAATGTATCGTGATTGAGGACTCCGAGTACGGCGCTCGAGCTGCCCTTGAATCCGGCATGCGCTGTGTGATGGTGCCCGACCTGAAGATACCACCCGAATCGTTGCGCCAGCAGTTAGACGGCATCTTTGATGACCTGGCTGGGGCGGTGAGGTATATACAGGGTATATCCCCCTATTCCTCAATCTCTGACTCAAACTCAGCTCCCAGCTCAGCCACTCGTAGCGTTGGGTGCTGCTCAGACAAGTAGCGACCAAATTGCGCCGTGTATCCGTGAGTTAACAGCACCTGCGAGGCCCCAGTAGCTTTAATTACCTCGTGCAACCCGCAGAAATCTGCATGGTCTGATAATATGAATCCCTTATCGACTCCCCGACGTCGCTTCATACCTCCGACCGCCATCCAACCAGAAACTGCCGCTGTGCGATACTCGCCAAAACGTCTAAGCCAGGGGGTTTCAATCACGGCTGGGGGCACTAATACAATCGGGCTGTCATCCTTATGAATACTACTTAAATCATCAGTTCTTGGCAGCTCTAGGCTGAGCGCTTGATTTATCCGCCGAATCGCTGGGTGAAGTACTATCGGACCCACCAAGCGATCGAGGTGTTTGAGCACACGTTGCGCTTTGCCGAGGGAATATGCCGAGATAACACTCACCACTCCAACGCTCCGATTGCTGCGCCACCAATTGTGAATCTCATCAAAGACGAGCGCTTGAGGCTGCCATGAAAAGATCGGTAAGCCAAAGGTGCACTCAGAGATAAACGTATCACAGCGCACCACCTCTAAAGGCTCGCTGCAGTGGTCGTCCTCAGTCTTGTAGTCACCGCTAAAGACCCAACGCTCACCTTGCGACTCAACAAGTATCTGGGCTGAACCCGGCACATGTCCGGCGGGATGCAGAGAGAATTGCACTCCTCGAACGGTAATCACCTCGCCGTATTCGAGCCCCGCTACTTGACTCGGTGTTGTTCCAAGACGCTGGTGCAGAAGTGCGACCGATGTGCGATGAGTGATATAGGCAGCTGTACCAGCCCGTGCATGATCCGAGTGCGCGTGAGTAATGAGCGCTCGCGCAACTGGCCGCCAGGGATCTAGGTAGATATCGGCAGCAGGGCAGTAAAGCCCGGAAGATGTCTGCACTAAAAGGGGTTGGCGCGCTAGCGACATAGGTTGCTCAGCATAGCATATTTCTGCTGGAAGGTTTATCGGTAAATGTCTTTCGATTGCCTAGAAGCCCTCTCAAAAATACCATGCAGGCGAGGCTCTGCGAGCTACGATAGCGCGATAATGCGGGGAGGGAGCGGGCACGATTCTAGTCGGTCTTTGTCAGTCTCGAAAGCTGAGATAAGGCATAAAGAGGGATGATCAAGATGTTATGTATCTCTCCGAAGTTTTCCATTGAAGCGCGCACACCAATATTGGTATGTGGTGAGGCCCTCTTTTCGTTGAGAAACGAAAAAATACTTTGCATCGAGCCTTTGCTTCCTGATTTGATCTCGAGTGGAACGATCTTTTCATCGATCTGCAACACAAAATCAACCTCAGCAGAGCTGCTTTTCTGCTCGCGATGCCAGTAAAAGAGCTCTCCCTTTCTTTTCGCTGATGAATGCGCCAGCAGAGCACAACCGGCATATACTTCAGCCATGGCGCCCTTATTAATGGGATCAAATTCCTTAAGGAGAAGCTCTGAAGGAGTAACGCCGATGGAGCGTTGATAGACTCCGTGATCAAATGGAATCGCTTTAAATTTCTTTGCATTCATCTCTCCACCTAGTGGCACACCGTTCGCAGAAGAGTGATGAATGGTGTGAACTATTCCTGCCTGAACGAGAAGATTAAGAGCTTGTTGCACCTGCCCCGCCTTAGCATCTTGATATGCGTGGCTGCACACAAATTTCTTTCCGGCCTGCAGCGATACAGAGCGCACTACCTCTCTCAGGCGCACCTCAGGGACCCGTTTGCGATATTTAGCAAAGTCATCCTCGAAAGACAGACGTAGATCGTCTAGTAAATATGCTGTCGCCTGGTAATCGCGGCGCTCAATGAACGAGGCAGCTACCTCTGGGAGTCCGCCATGAAAGAGAAATTCTTTAAAAATCACGAGTAATTTTTCGTGAACAATCGGATCGCTCTTTGAAGGTGACGCATTGTGGAGATACTCCAGTAACGAGTGCTCTGCGCGAGCTGCAAGGTATTCGTCAAAAGATACAGGATACATAAAGAGCGACTCGACCCTTCCTACCCCATAAGACGGAATTTCTGCGAGCGCAAATTCCAACAACGAGCCTGCCGATACTACGTGCAGCATTGGGCGCTTTTCGTAGAAGAATCTGAGAGCTGTTATTGCCTCCGGACACTCCTGAATTTCGTCGAAGAACAGAAGTGTTTGGCCGTCGACAATCGGCCTTCCATAGATCGTCGCTAAGCTCTCAAGGATACGATCGACCGAGATATCTCCTTTAAAGAGCTGGTGAATGCGCTTTTCGGCCAAGAAGTTGACCTCAATAAATTGTGGGAACTTTTCACTGATCTTGCGGGCCAAGTAGGTCTTACCAACCTGACGAGCGCCGCGGAGTAGTAGAGGCTTTCGATTCGGCGATTCGGCCCAGGCCACCAAGGAGCCGTACGCCATCCGTGGTATTGAAATCATTATACTTTTCCTACTATTGGACTTTTTACAAGGCAATTATAGGTTTGACATTGATTTTTTACAAGGCAATGGCTGCTGCAGCTAGGATATCGCAATTGTCCAGCTATCTACTTGAAAAGGCTGGGATTCCTGATAGGGATAAAAATGTGCGGCTTAATACCGATAAACTCATTAAATACAGTAGGTTCCGCGCATTTTTGGCCCCTTTAATAACCGCCGCACTCGTTTGCTATCACATATTCGCAGAGGGCGTGGTCGCCGAAAGCGCATATTTTGGATTTCAAAAAGCTCTCACTAAGGCGCCCTGGACCAGAGGTATGATGATGCGGGTGCTATTTGTTATGAATTGTCTCGCTAATATGCCTTCAGTCATCGCAATCGTCGGTGCCGTGCACCGTGAGCACCCAGGCGAGTTTCCATTTGAGCTCGATCGACAACAGTTAGCGAGAGAGGGTGTTAAGCAATTCTGGTCACGCTTGAAGGGGGTGCTGTTCGGTAAGAACGCGGCAGCAACCTAAAAGAGCGACTATAAGCGGTGCAAATAAGCCCCGGATACTCTTGCACCCGGTAGATTCTTAGCCTAGTTGGACGATTCCGCAGGGCATTATCCTCTATCCATTGACAGTCGTGAAAAGTGCCTGCAATATTCTCCTTATAAGTTAAAAATATCAGGTACTTTATGCACTTTAGAAGGCGTCATATAGAGGCTATCTTACTAAAGAGAATGAAGATATTTCCGGTTTTGGGCATAGTCGGCCCGAGGCAGGTGGGTAAGAGCTCCTTCTTAATGAAGCAGTGGTGTCCGATACATCATGCGCAGTATCTGACCCTTGATAAGCTTGAGGTCGCAACGAGAGCCCGCCGAGCGCCTGACCAACTCATCCTTTCTAGTAGCTCTGACGGCAAACAACATTTAGTCATTGATGAGATCCAAAAGGTCCCGCACCTATTCGATTCAATAAAAGCGGTCGTAGATGAGCGTCCGGGAGTGGGAAAATTCACAGTGACTGGTTCTGTAAATTTTTCGCGGAAAAGTGGGGTAAGGGAATCGCTCGCCGGCAGGCTTGGGGTCACGCGACTGTTTCCAATGACTCTCTCGGAGCTCTACGACGGCGCCCAGGATCCTCCTTTCATAAAGGGTGACTTCAAAAAAATCTCGAAATATCCATCATCAGCGGTGAAAGTTTGGCTTGAGCGGGGAGGGATGCCTCTTTTTTGTAAATTTCAGAACACCGCAGAGCGACATAACGCGATCAGTAGCTGGCTGGAAGCTATTTGCTACCGAGATCTATATCAGTTTAAAGACGGCGCATACGACGGGGATCTCGCGATGGATATCCTCAAAGCGATTGCGAGAAACTCATCGCTCGTTGTGAGTAGCTTCGCGCAAGAGCACTCGGTTACCAGCAAAGTCGTAGAGCGCCATCTAAATTCGCTTGAGGACCTTCTTCTGATCTATCGTTTACCCTCGGTTTCTAACCAACGCGCCAGGCCATCGTTCCGAATATTTGATTCAGGAGTCATCTCGTTTCTGACGCATAATCTGGAAGAGAGAGAGGTCCAGCATTCAGCTCTAGTTAGTTTTGTTTTGAATGAGATACTGGCTCAACATGAGTACGCCGGGAACGAGAAGGCCCGAATATTTCACTACCGAGAGCGAGGAGGAGCTGAGCTAGATCTAGTTTTAGAGACAGGAAGGATGATGCTTGGAATTGAGTGCGTCCTATCAGCTGATGTTTCCGAGTATCGTCAGCGTGGCATGAAGTCGTTTCTAAATAAGCACCCCCGTGCAAAAGGGATATTTGTAGCGCCGGTAACAGAGGGATATAAGCTTAGCGACCGGATGCGAGTCGTACCGTGGGGGTGTGTCGGGTGATGGGGGTTTTGGAAGGTAGGTTGTAAGCGCCTTTAAGGAAGAGCGGCAAACCTCGCTTTTGCTATGTTTTATCTCGCTTCCCTAGGTTAACACCAAGCAAGTCGAAGTTAGCCGACCCTCTGTCAGCATCGTTCCGAAATTGCATACAATCGATCGCTCTGAAAATGCAGATCTATGTAGGTCTTGTTCCTAAGAGAAATACTTAAAAATTATCCTAAATTCGGCAGTTAAGGAGGATGAAAATGGCGCAGGTACTCAAAAGCGCGAAGGATTTTGAATTTTTCGGAGGCGCAACCCTGGCACCGTCAGGGTGAGCACCGCAAATTCAAAAGCCGAAGTGATTTCGAGTAGATGCGCAATTTTCAGACCCGCAACTGCCGAATTTAGGATCATCACTGTAATCGACAGATCTTCAGACAGCTACCAGAGGTCAGCTACTTACAGAAAAGAGATTGGTTTTCCTGCTATGAGACTTGTCAATATCGCGACAAAAAAATCCCGCTCG
>JBBALZ010000055.1:0-16752 GCA_040402735.1 Bdellovibrionota bacterium | reverse complement strand
CTCGCCCTGCTATTGCGAGTGATTTTCTTTCAAAAATCACTCGCGCAGGGTTTATATATATTGCGAAGCCCTGTAAAGAACCATCAGAGCCTTGGCAGCCGTTGACAGCGGGGACAGAAATGCGTGCCGCGTTGTTGCACCCTTGTTTTTTTGATTTTCGCCTGGCACCGCGAGCACGGCTGATCATCGCGGCCATACACTACGGGAGAATACATCCCATCATCAACAACACCATCACCAAAGTCAGTTCCAGCTAGGGTGATCGCCTCGTCGAGTGTAGAGGTGATCGCCTCGTAAAGTCTTTGGCATTGAGTGTGCTTGAGGGAATGCGCTGGCGCGCACGGATGGATTCGCGATTTCCAGAGTGATTCGTCAACGTAAATGTTACCAAGACCTGCAATCACCGTCTGATCGAGAAGGAGGGCCTTGATCCGTGTTTTTCTATCTCTTGTAAGGGCGTAGAGAACTTCTGGCGAAAAATCATCGGAAAGCGGTTCAACACCGAGCATGCCAACGACGAGCTCTGGTGAATCACAGAGATACATGCGACCAAACTTGCGGGTATCGTTAAATCGTAAGCTCTTCCCATTCTCAAAAAAGAGAATTACACGATCGTGTGGAGCCACTTCACTATCTCCTGCAATCACATCGAGCGATCCACTCATGCGCAGATGAATAAAGAGGTAAAGGGGGCGGTCACTCTGGAGGACTATCCCAACAAATTTGCCTCGTCGTACGACTGAGGTGACGAGCGCACCTTGCAGGCAGATAGAGAAATCCTTCACAGAATGGGTAGCAACGGTTCGAGGCCAATGCACCTGAGACCGGAGGACTCGTTGCTTGACGATCCTTTCACGGAGGTAGCGAGCAGTTGTTTCAACTTCAGGGAGCTCGGGCATACCACCAGAGTACAACACGACGTTTGACAGATAAAGGGGGCCGAGCGGTCGCGCTGGGCCGGCTAAGATATTGGATCGACTATTATTGCCGTGTGTCAGCAGAGAGTCGAGTTCATGCAATCAGCGGAGCGAGCCGATTTACCTAACGAAGAGGAATTCCCACGCTATGCGAGTCATTCACCGAGTAGAGGATGAGGTAAAGCTACTTGAGTTGTCGATATCTGACGACAAGCAGAAGTTGTTTGCTCGTGTAGAGGCTAGGCCAAAGCATCAGGAGGTATCGCTTGATGAGATAGTCGCAGCAATCGTTTCAGTGAGCCGTGCAGATCTGATCGAGAAAGATGTGGTACGAGATATCGTAGAAGAGCTACGCATAGGAAAGGGGTGCGATAGCCGTCGAGTCGCGCAAGGACGGCTAGCAGCAAATGGGCGCGATGGCAAAGTGGTTTGGCTGGCTAGACGATTTACTCCAGGCAACCATATCTCCGAAGAGCGTGAATTTGCGGACTTCTTTACTATGGGGCTGTTTGAAAACATTGAGGTGGGAGCCGAAATCGCGCGTATTTATAAACCTGCTAGTGGAGAGAGCGGAGTCGATGCTCAGGGTAACGAGATCCCATCCAAGCCAGGAAAACCTGCTGCGATAAGGTGGGATAGGTCTATTGAGATCCGCGTGGATCCGGCAAATGACAACTACACTACAGCGATTGCTCTGGTCGCTGGATATATCCATGACGAGGGCGCCTCGGTTGCGATTCGTGACACCCTGAATGTCCCTGGTAACCTTGATTGGGCATTCGGTCACATCGATTTTGTGGGGAATGTCAGGATCGGAGGAGATGTACAGAAGGGGTTCCACATCAAAGCTCGGGGAGAGATCGAGATAAAGGGTGGGGTATTAGGCGAGAGTATTATTTCGAGTCAAAAGTCGATAATCGTTAAAGGCTGCCATGTTGGAACTGAGGCTTTTCCGGTTACTGCTGCGGGAGATTATTCAGTAGGTATCGCTCAAAGTGTATCAGCTAACGTTGGAGGAACGATATTTATAGAGCGGGAAGCACGCGATTGTTCATTTAATGCAGGCCTATCTGTAATTGCTCCAAAGGCGACGATAGTTGGAGGCAGCGTCTGGTGTGTGCACGGATTAGAGGCAAAGTTTCTCGGAAATGACGCAGGGATCACAACGATTATTGAGCTTAAGAATGAGCTAGAGGTTACCAAAGAGTACCGTGCTTTAGCGACGTCGATAAAAAAGCACGAAACGGCGATCGCAGCTCTTGAGTTGCATATCGGCCCTTACTTAAAGAATCGACGACGAGTACCACTGCTTAAAAAGGAATTCCGCGTCAAGATCTCTGGGTTGTTAGAGAAGTATGACTCGGTTGTGCAATCATTAGAGCGTCTTCGAAATAAAGAGCGCGAGATGCGTGAGTCGAAGCCGATACAGACAGATGCTCGGGTAAGTATCTCAGGTATTGTGCACGCAGGGGTAGTTTTGACCTCGAGCGATGTGCGTTTCGAGATTAAGGAAGACATCAAAGGCCCAATAAGTTTCCGTCGTCCTGATCAGCAGGCTGAGTGGATTATGGAGAAGTTTCAGAGTGTAAAGAGGGGATAAGAGTTATGGAAAAAACAGACCTTATGCATACGATTCAGACAGCTTGCATCATCGGCGTAGAACTCATATCGCCTAAACTGCTCTGCGACAGCATAGCTACAATTGGCCTTAAGGAGCCGTGTGCGGTGACCGCGTCCACACCGCTCTCGGTGTGCATCGAGCGCATGCGCGAGAAGCGCATCGGCAGTCTCCTTATCGTTGATGAGTTAGGTAAGATACAGGGGATTTTTACCGAGCGTGATTGCTTGATGAAGGTGCTTGGACAGGTGCAGGATCTCTCTCTGCCCGTGAGTGATTACATGACCGAACATCCGATCTGTGAGAGGCCAGAGGCATCGCTCGCCTTTGCGCTCAATTTGATGTCCAACGGAGGATTTAGGCATGTTCCGATAATTGACCAAGATAGTATGCCGATAGGAATCATCTCGGTAAAAGATGTAATCGATCATATAGTTAAGAAGATGCTTAAGGCTATTAATGAAGCGGTTGAGGGGGTGTAAGAGCTCAGGAGCATCATGGCGCATGGTGCCACCCAACGGAGCCAGCAAGGCGGAGCTTCTGCTGGGTTATATTGCTGGGTTATGCGGGCTAGAGATGGTTTCTGGCTGGGCAGTGTTTAGGGTGGATAGCTAAGGGTTCTGCGAGGTAGGGCATTGCAGTTCTCGCTTAATTTGGAAGGCCACAAGTGAGCGGGAATAGCTGTTGGTTTTAGCTTCTGCGCGCTGGCTCGCGCATGTGTAGCCTGATTGATACTTCTGGTCGTTTCAAGTGGTTAGCGCCAGAACCGCGAAGCCCTAGCATAGCGAGAAGAATTTTGACTAGGCTTTAGGGATTGGTTAGCCTTTGATCATGCTTTGCCATGGTGTGGTAATTGGGCGATGTGGGGATTGATATGATAGGCACGCAATTAATCAATCGGGGAAATAGGCCCGGCGGTGTCGCTAATTGTAATCAAGTACCACAAAAAATTCAAGACGCCATAGACTTCTATGCTTCTTTAGATGTTCAAACGATAATTCAAGCACTGAAACAAGCAATCGTTAGGCATATACGAAAGTATGGCTCTCTGGAAGGCTTAGAGCATATTTCCGGTACCGCCTGTAGCATACCTCATTCAAACATCAGACAATACTTACCAGACGACTATGAGAGTGCATACCAAAAAATTGTTATCGATCAAGGCGGTCGTGTGGATCTGAAAGGAATACAAACGACCGAGCTGAGCATCGGGCAGGTTAAATTACCAACAAGCACGAGGATCGCGGGCCTTAATTACTACTCGGATAGTGATAATGCTGAGATAGATTTTTATCCAGAGTCAAGTACAGATGGAGATAGCCAACACCAGGGGGGGACGCTTACCTTATCCGTGGAGCAGTGCTTGGCAGCAGAGATTTGCATGGCTTTTAGCGGCATGTGTTTTTCTGCGTGTGAAGCGAGGATTATACATAACAATCCAACCGAATCAGCGGGTGGGAATGAAGATCTTTGCTCAGCAAAAGTAGATGCAAATTTAAGAGATTGTTATGCTTGTGCCGACTATCTTTTGGGAGAACTAAGTCGCCGCTTGCAGCAACTCGTGCACGCGAAGAATATGAATTCAGCATGGAGGAGGCTCAACAGCTCTGGGACAGCTAGTCTTCGCAATTAACCGCCGAGGAACCAAGGGCTGTGAGAAGTCGTTGGATGCACCAGGCTATCCGCCAAACGGTTGAGGGGCTCTAAGAGCTCAGGAGCATCACGGCGCATGGTGCCACCCAACGGAGCCAGCAAGGCGGAGCTTCTGCTGGGTTATATTGCTGGGTTATGCAGGCTAGAGATGGTTTCTGGCTGGGCAGTGTTTAGGGTGGATAGCTAAGGGTTTAGGATGGTTAGTTGAGGTTTCTGCTAGGTTATCTGAGTTGATGGTGTCCCCAGTAGGGCATGGCAATTCTCTTCTCTAAAATGGGGCCAAAAATGCGCGGAACATACAGTATTTAATGAGTTTAACGGGATTTAGCCGCGCATTTTTATGCCTATCAGGGATGCCAGTCCTTTCCAGTAGATAGCGGGAGAATTGCGAAGCCCTATGTCTCCCGAACCTTTTCTTGATTAGCCGCTAGAGTGCGACTAGATTAGCCAGTATAGCCGATGAAACGTAGCGCAGAGGACTGCTGGCCTAAAGAATTGCCTCTGTGATGCAGAAGATGATGTGACGATGACGCTAGTTTGTAGTTGTTGAGGTGTTAGTTTATGATACAGCGTGGTGGAACAAAAGAAGAGATGGTCAATTTTGTTGAAAGCGCAGGCGGATCCGTTTCGTTTTTTGATTTTTCAAAAGAGCTCCTGATGAATCGAGACTATGACTTTTTAGAAGGTCATATTTTTCCTACTCCTATGAATTATTGCCCTGCGTATCGCGTTTCGTGCGCTGCGCTAGTGTTAGGAGTTGCCTCTAAGGTCGCTACAGCCCGTGATAAGAGTGATGTTCGCATAGTTGATATTGGGCCAGGTGGGGTGGATTTCTATCAAGATCTGCAAATATGCTTAGGCGATGCTGGAGACTTTCTCACGCGAGAAAAGAGCCCGTTAAGAACAATCTCGTACACCGCAGTAGACCCAAATGAAAAACTCATCGAGACACTCAGAAAAAGTGGTGTTAACGGTATGATTGGTGAGGCGCAGCAGATTCCCCTTAATGAGGGTCAAGCGGATGTAGTGATTGCGGGGAAGCTTTTGAATGCGCTACCCTATGACCTATACGAAGTAAAGAGAGACGGACGAGGACGTAAAAAAATAGAAAAAAAGGCTTTTGTACAGCTGTCGGGGCCCAGAAGAGGCAAGGATCTAAAACTTGTTTTTAAACCTATAGATAGAGACGCACTAATCGAAGAGCATGTAGGAAAAATTCCCCATGACGAGCATAATGGTCAGGGTAGAAACAAGGCATTTTACGCATTCTCTCCTGATTACCTTAAGGTTTGGAGAGATATGCACCGAATTTTAGCGCAGGGAGGAATGGCTATTGTGAGTGACTATACCCCTATGTATAGACCCTTGTTAGCTGGAGAACACCGACAGGAGCAGGAGGCCGTCAAAGATCCGTACAGAAGTAACCTAATCCACCCTGTCGATGCAGATTTGCAGGCAGCTATGGCCGAAGCCGCCGGATTCGGTAACGTTAATGCCTTCAGTGTCGAGCAGACAGCACACTTGCTTGCGAATCGCCTTGCTGACAAAGAAGCGGGTATAAGTGTGTGCGCCACGGTACTGTTCAATAAGATCAGATTGATTGTTGGTGAGAGATCAGGTAACAACGAAGTTATAGGTTAATAAATAAAACGCAACTACTCACCGGATTTTAAGATCGTCGCTGCAATTTCGTCGCTAAATGAGGTGATTTTGGCGGGTCTTTTTTCTTGCCACCCCCTAGTCGGGGGTGCCTTTTTTTTGGTGAGTAGTTATTATCTCCACCCCGCTTTGCTCCGCAAAGCCGCCCCTTAATAGGGGCTAACGTTATTGCGGCAGAATTTGCTGAGTATTTACTTTACTTCAAAGCTGCACCCTTTCATAACCCTTACGAAGGGTTCCATCTAGAGTGCGGCACCCATTAATTACGAGTAGTAATGGCAGAACAATTTCAAAGCACTACACCGAACTCTGCGCCAAGTACCACTACGGCCAGATTAACAGGCGCGGAACCAGCCCAAACCGCCCAACCTCAAAACCCAATCGGCGGTGCTAATATTCACAACACAACAGTCGCCCTAGACGATGTAAAAGCTGCAATCGCCATACATCTGCTGAATGGACACCAAGGCACACATGAACACCAGGTCAAGGCCCCGCCAACAGAGGGCACTTTGCATGGCCCAATTAACCTACCTCCCGAAGTTACCCTCAATCCAAATGCCCAAGTGCCTGGCGATCATCCTCATTCCAATCTTCAACTAACAGCCAACCAACCGATCATACCAACTCCCCCTTCAACAGCGCCTCACAATGCGCCTCTTCCCTTATCTAGCAAGCCAGAAGCTCAGGTCGCACAACAACCTTACACTACCAACACGACATCCTCTGAATTTTCAGCACCTTCACCGATGACCCCTCTAATAACGCCACCGAGCGGTAGCTTACAAAGCGGCAGCTTTGCTGGTCACATACAGAACGTTTTAGCATCTATGAATCAACGGAATCCGATATCCCAGGCTCAGGCCAACCTTATCGAAACACCCACTGATCCCGTCGCATTACTAAGATCTCAGCGAGTCGAGCAGAATACTGATCTGCAACAACAACAGCGCGTTGATCAGCTACGTGACATACAGCAGATCGTCGCTGCTGAGCGCGGCCCCTCAGAGCCAATAGCTGATAATATATCTCAAGATAACGCCCCTCAGTCCTCAACAAGACAAGAGCAAACCAGTGCAGTAATAGAGCAGCTGCGCGAGAGCATCCTGGATAAACTTACAGACATTCAGAGCCGTATCGAAACAGCCTCCACCGAGCGACAGCGCATCGAAGAAGCCCGAAGCCCTAGCGATATGCACATTCAGGGACGTGATACCCTGACACGTTCAGATCCGGTCTACCACGATGCCAAGCCATCGTTGGAAATCAAGCTTGCTGAGCGCTTACACGAGAATCAAAACGATACTCGCACAATGCGTGACACCCATACCAGCTCAACAAGTGCCACAACACTAGATCGTGTCACTATCCGCCATACGCACTCGACATCACCACTTCTGGGCTCGCGCGCAACACTGACCGCAAAACCTCTTAGTCGCGTGCCCCAAGAACCAGACAAGCTTTCTAGACTAATCGATCTACTGAAACGCTTTTCTCAGCGTAGCGTTAACTTTTCGCTACTCAACAAGATGGATACTTCACTTGAAAAAGCCTGCCTCACTATCGTTACAGGTGCTGCTTTAGGATACCTAGGGCTTGAGATCTTGTACCGCGCAAGCACTCTCGTAGCACTACATACCCTTGCATCAATTGGAGATGAAAAGGAGCCCGAGCAAGATGCCAATCTAGAAGAGGACCAAGAGAGACTTGAGCAAAAGCTTATTAGCGATCTTGACGAGTTCACCACTGCTGAACTCGCCACTATTGGCGAGCATGGATTCGTTGTTGACCTAGCCGGAATAGTAGTATCGTCGCACTCTGGAGAACCACTTGCACACGTTGAAGTCGACTGCTCAGAATTTGGCAGGTGTTACACAGACCTACACGGGCGATTTATCTTTGGCAACATCCCCTTGGGAACACCCTATACAATCAACGTCTCTTCAAAACAACTAAAGCTCAAGCCACTGGTGATCACAGGTGTGTGTGGCGAGCTTGAGTTTCTGACTATTCGGGTACAGGTAGCGTAATCAGATAACTCCTTACCGCAGCTTTGCGGCTATAGCTTCCGGTGTAAATCCAAACTTCTCAGCTAATACCTCACCTGGCGCAGATGCGCCGTAATGATCGATACCGATAGCGATCACTTCACGGTCAAGCAGCGAGCTCCAGCCCACCGTTGTTCCAGCCTCAACTACAGCAATCTTTACACCCCTCGGTAACAGCTGCTCACGATACGCCGCAGGTTGTGTCTTAAACGCCTCTACACACGGCATAGATACAACGCGAGTAGATATCCCAGCCGCGTCTAGGATAGCCGCAGCCTCAATCGTTGTTGCCACCTCAGAGCCAGTTGCAACAACTACTAGCGCTGGCTTTTCACACTCCTTAACGACGTAACCACCTTTGAGTACAACATCAGGTGAGAAACCACTTGGGCGCGCAATCGGCGCAAGGTTCTGTCTGCTAAAAATCAGGGAACTCGGGCCATTATGTCTTTGGAGCGCTGCGTAGTAACACATAGCAACCTCAACCCCATCTGCTGGCCGGTACACATGCAGGTTCGGAATAATTCGCAAACTCATCACGTGCTCTATAGGTTCGTGTGTCGGTCCATCCTCACCAACCCAGAAACTATCGTGGGTAAAGATATACAGAGATTGCAGATGAGATATCGCCCCTACTCGCATCGCTGGTCGCATGTAATCCGAGAAAACAAGGAACGTCGCGGTGTATGGAATCCAAGACCGTGTATAGGCTAACCCGTTAGCTATCGAACCCATGGCGTGCTCACGCACTCCGAAATGAATATTCTTGCCAATATAGCCTTCGTCTCCTACTCGGCCACCACCGGTGATGGCGGTCTTGGTTGATGGATCGAGATCAGCTGAGCCTCCTACAAAACCTGGGATATGCTTAGCGATAACCTGTATCGCCTTACCTGAGAGATTGCGTGTGGCGTCCTTCTTTGGCTCCTTAAACGCCGCTAAAAGATCATCCTTTAATGCGGTAGGAATTGTGCAAGAAACC
Source organism: Bdellovibrionota bacterium (assembly GCA_040402735.1). Lineage (GTDB taxonomy): Bacteria > Bdellovibrionota_C > UBA2361 > UBA2361 > OMII01 > OMII01. The sequence goes on along the minus strand of JBBALZ010000055.1, from coordinate 7,875 downwards.
TGAGCATCAAGTTGAGCAGCGAGCGCAGGCTGCGAGGCTCGCCACACCGAGTACCTGCCTTGCCAGCTTGAGTAGTCTAGCTGCTTCCTTTCAAGTTGTTCAGCGATGAAACCCTTTACATCGTCTGGCACGAAGAACTGCGCATCTTCTGGCCATCCGAGGTTGCGCTTGGTGGCCTTGACCTCATCCGGTCCAAGTGGCGCTCCGTGGGCCTCATGGGTGTTCTTTTTATTCGGGCTGCCGAAGCCTAGCACCGTTTTACAGCAGATCAGGCTCGGTTTACCTTTCTGAGCGAGCGCCTTATCGAGACACGCCGCTACCTCCTGCATGTTGTGACCATCGCACGTCTGCACGTACCAGCCGTAGGCCTCATAACGCTGCGCTACCGATTCGGTAAAGCAGATCTCTGTCTCGCCAGCGAGCGATATCTTGTTGTCATCGTAGAGGTACACCAGGTTATCGAGCTTCAAGTGGCCAGCGAGTGATCCCGCCTCCGCTGCAACACCTTCCATAAGGTCGCCATCGCTGACAAGCGCGTATACCTTGTAGTTGAAGAGGTCCTCACCATACCGCGCAGCGAGCATCTTTCCAGAGAGCGCCAGACCGACACTATTTGCGGCCCCCTGACCCAAAGGGCCAGTAGTGCACTCGACTCCCGGAGTAATCCCGTATTCCGGATGCCCAGGAGTAAGACTCTCCCACTGCCTAAACTGCTCAAGCTGACTCATCGGAAGATCGTACCCAAAGAGATTAAGCATCGAGTACAGGATCATGCATCCGTGTCCTGCCGAGAGAACGAAGCGGTCACGGTTCATCCACGAGGGATCCTTGGGATTACATCTGAGATACTGCGCCCACACGACCGATGTAAAATCAGCCGCGCCGAGCGGTAAGCCGGGATGGCCGCTATTTGCTTTCTGTACCGCGTCGATCGAAAGAGTCCGAGCTGTTGCTGCCAACCTCGTCAGTTTATCTGTATCAAGTTTCATCGAAAATCTCCCCCTACTCAACTCAATGCCGGTCTATGTAAACTCTACTTCCACTTAATCGAGCATCCAAGCGGATGCACAAACTGTGGTTCCGGGATACGACCCTCAAGCACGCTCATAATGGCATCCGACAGGTAGTCCTTAGTTACCTTTGAAGCATCTCGTGGACTATCGTTAATCGTACCGTGGTAAACCAAGACACGATTACGATCAAACAGGTAGAATTCAGGGGTGCACGCTGCATCGAAGATCTTTGCTACCTCCTGCGACTCATCGTAGAGGTACGGATACGGCAAGTTCATTTGGCTAGCCTTCTCTTGCATCTTCTCAAAACTATCCTCCGGATACTGCGCAGCGTCGTTGCTACTGATGGTAATAGTTTTGAGACCCTCGCTTTGGAAGCGCTTGACGATATCAATCAGCATCTGCTCACTTCCCTTCACATACGGGCAGTGATTGCATAGAAAGCCTACTAGGCAGGCTTTTGCTCCCTGAAAATAATCACTGCCAATATGAGCGCCATCAACATTAGGCAAATCGAATCTGGGCATTGGACTACCCAGAGCAAAAGCCGCACTTTCAGATGTTCTCTGCATAATCCCCTCCTAGTATCTTTATCGTTGTGCGCCTGCTAAGTCAGATTAACCTGCTGACCCCACTTGATGCACAGCTCTCCCAACTACTCAGCCGGCAATTTATGGCGTGAGTGCTTAGCAAGAAACTTTTTCACCTCTTCCGAAAACCACTCTGGATGTTCAATCATCGGTGCATGACCGCAGTTCTTAATCGATACTAGCTGTGAATTCGGAATCAACTTGTGAAACATCTCTGCGACCTGCATCGTTGTAACCAAGTCATCTTCACCCCACAACAGTAGTGTAGGCACCTTTATCTGCCCAAGAACGTCCTTCAAATTATCTTTTTTAGCGCTCCGCGCTGCGTGGATCAAGTTGAGAACATGCGCTCTATCCTCAAGGATAGTGACTATCTCGCCGATCGCATCTTCGGTGACGAACTTTTGGTTAAAGAACACCTTAGACATGTGCTCCTGAACGAACTCGTATCCTGGTCGCACCGGCAACGAATCAACCGAATGCTCGTAGAGCCCGCTCGTTGCCGTCAGAATCAAGCAATCCACTAGCTCTGGCGCTGCGAGACAGAGACGCAACGCCACATGGCCGCCGAGCGAGTTACCGCATAACGTCACCGGAGCGAAGCCACGCGACCGGACAAAGTATTCAGTGTAGACAGCTAGCGACTTTACCTTAACCTCCGAACGGTGCCCGGAGAGCAGTGGAAGACTGAGCGCGATCGGCTTTGAGTACTGGGCCATCAAAGGCTGAACTGAATCCCAATTCGACAGTGCGCCGAACAGCCCGTGCAGCAGTACCATATCGGGACCACTTGAGCCGAGCTCCACCGTCTTAAACTCAGGCTCACGCTCCTGCTTAAGCCAAAGGGGATCGTCTGAACCGATCTTCGTGATTGAATTTTTAACGAAGGAAAATAGCTTTTTAGACATGAAACTTCGCGATACGCGGACCGGATACTCCAAACTACGCGATGCTAAAACCCTACCGCATCCGGGCGGCTCGCTCTGCTGCTCGGAGTCCCGCTATGGGAGTTCCTGCTTGCGCGAACCATGGACGGACCAAATCGGGGTGACTCCGTAATTATAAATCTCGCTTATCGATACATATCCTATAAGCAGGCGTGGTGTAAATACATAGCGAAATGCAGCTATTAGCTCGTGTAACAGCCGTCGGCTCAAGACCCACTGGCGCCCTTCATATAAAACCCAACCAACTCAAATTAATGGATATTTCTGTGCCGCAGCGCTCACAGAGGGTTATACAAACTCCTCTCTCAGTCTTTATTCAACCTGAAAACGGCGGATGCGCCGTTTCCAAACCCGCAACTGCCGTTCTTAGGTTCACCTGTCCTCGCTGACCTCTTTGTAAAATTAACCTTCGAGAGAGAGAACAGAGAACTCTCACTCCCGTCGTGGCGATCAAGCAAGCCCGCGGTTCTAGCCCGCGGTGTTAGATATCGACCTCAAGCCGGTGCGCGTTCTCTTGGATCAGTCGGTAACGGTCGGAAGAATCCTTGCCGAGTAAGCTCTCAAGCATCGCCTCAACCTCGCTAACTTCATCAATTGTAACCTGCAAAAGCTTCCTAGTCCGAGGATTGAGCGTTGTCTCCCACAGTGTGTCAGGATTCATCTCCCCTAACCCCTTAAACCGGGTGATATGAACCTTGGCTCGCGCTCCGCGCTCTTTGAGTACCCGCTCCTTCTCTTCGTCTGAGTAAACCCAAACGATGTCTTCTTTGGCACCACTGCCGAATTTGAGTCGATAAAGCGGCGAGATACCGATGTAGAGATTTCCCGCCTCAACAAGTGGGCGCATAAACTTAAAGAAAAACGCCATCAACAACGCTGAAATATGCATTCCATCGGCATCCGCGTCAGTGAGGATAATCACCTTTGCGTAGCGTAACTTCTCTAACCGGATATCTTTACCCATTCCACAGCCAAGTGCAGAAACGAGATCGAGCAGCTCTTTATTCTCGGTCAACTTGGCCTGCGTTGTCGCGACTGAATTGAGTATTTTACCACGGAGCGGCAGCACCGCCTGAATCGCGCGATCGCGACCCTGCTTGGCACTCCCACCCGCAGAATCTCCCTCTACAATAAACACCTCTGAGTTTTCAGGCTTGGTTGAAGAACAATCCGCTAGTTTACCCGGAAGATTGAGCCTATGGCTCACCCCAACCTTGCGACTCACACTCTGCGAAGCAGAACGAGCCGCGGCACGCGCCTTAGCGGCTAAGGTGATCCGCTCTACTATCGCTTGCGCTACAGATGGCTTTGAGTTGAGCACATTTTCAAAGCTCTTTACGAGGGTATCTACGGGGGTCTCAATCTCTGGATTATTGAGGCGATCCTTTGTCTGTCCCTGAAACTGGAGCTGGCTCACAGCACCCGGCACACTGACCGACAGCACGGCAACTAAACCTTCTCGGATGTCCTCTCCAGTGAGCTTGAGGCCCTTGGGCATCAAATTGTGCACAGAGATGTAATTACGAATAGCCTTGCTGAGGCCTGACTTAAAACCATCTTCGTGCGTACCGCCACCACGAGTGTGAATACCGTTCACATACGAGTAGACCTTCTCACTCGTTGACTCGGTCCAACAGAATGCGACCTCGATCTTAATTCCATTTGCTCGATCGAGATCAAACGCTTCACCACCAATGGGCGGTGTGTTAGCGATCTCAAGCATTGAAGTGAGATACGATTTAATGCCCTCTGGGTACAGAAAAATCTTCTCTGTATCCTCTCGTTCGTTCTTAAAGACGAGCTTTAAGCCCTTGTAGAGAAAAGCCTTCTCTTCAATGATCTTTTCAACACGCTCAGTTGAGAACTCAATAGAGCGGAAGATCTCGGTATCCGGTTTAAAGAAGATACGCGTACCCTTTTTGCGAGTTGCTGGCCCCTTCTTAATCGCTGCGTCAGTTTTCCCGCGGGTAAAACTCTGGCGCCACTCAAACCCATCACGGTACACCGTGGCCTCAAGCTTCTCTGAGAGAGCATTTACTACAGACGCACCCACACCGTGTAACCCGCCAGCGGTTACATAGTTATGATCACTAAACTTACCTCCGGCATGCAGCGTTGTCAGGATAATCTCCAAAGCTGGCTTCTTAAACTTTGGATGTATATCAACAGGGATTCCCCGCCCATTATCCTCAATCGTTACACTCTCACCGTCCTTATGCAGCGTGATGGTAATCGTATTGGCGTGACCGTTCATCGCCTCATCAACAGAATTGTCGAGAATCTCTTTTACGAGGTGGTGCAACCCAGCAGGACCATCAGTGCCACCGATATACATACCGGGCCGTTTTCTCACCGGCTCTAAACCCTCAAGAACCTCAATATCTACCGCGCTATAAGACGCTTCCTTGCCCATCGCTGCCTACTCCTTTGCTATCCTTCTACAACCGTTGCACCCACGATATCCTCACGTGAGTAGACCTTTGTTCCTTTAAGTGCCCTATGTCCCTTAGTGACCTCAGACAAGGGTACATCTTTAATTTTACCCGACTTCAATGTGAGATTTAGCGTGCCCTTCATCCTCGAAGACTTCACTCCACAGCATGCCACTAGCTCATCGTCCTCACGCACACCGATCAGAGCAACACCCACCGCAGCGCTATCTCGTACTGGGATCTCACTCTGACTAATCGCCAAACCAGATCCATCTCGTGTAATAAACACCATCATCGCAGCAAGAGGCTCTGCAGCGGCCATGAACTCACCTTCGCGGAGCTTCATTACTCGGCGGCCTATACGTTTTGTTTCCGAAACCTCTGTTAGTGTTAGCGCATATCCGGTGCCCTGAGTGCCAACCAAGACGAGAGTGTCTCCTACCTTTATTACACGTTCAGCTCCACCCGTAGCTCCTACAGCACCACCAAGTGCTAGCTCTCCCTGCTTCCCGGTCTGTTGCGGAGCTTGTGCGACACCATCCACTGGAACCCCGTACGATGACACGATGCGCTCTCCGTCCTTAAACTTAAGGATCTTCTGAATCGGAGTGCCATAACCACTCGAAGCTGGCACATCTGAGACCTTGAGCACAAAAAGCGTGCCAAAGTTTGTAAAGAGCGCAAACGAATCAAGTGTCGTTAGTGCATGCGCAGAGAGAATAGAATCACCCTCACGCATACGTGTTGACGAGAGGTCGTTTGAGCGGCGAATGCGCTTGACCCACCCATCGACCGAAACAACAACGTGCACATCTTCCTGCACTACGTAGGCAGTCTCGTCAAACTCTACATCGACGTTATCTTTAATAAGCTTTGAGCGGCGTTTATCTCCAAACCTCTCAGAGATAGCCTCTAAATCCTTTCTGACGATCTCTTGAATCGCCTCTTTACTCTTTAGAATCCGCTCGATCTCCTTTACTCGCTTCTCCTTCTCACCTAATTCAGCCCGAATTTCGTCGATATTCGTTCGGGACAGTTGATAAATGCGCATATCAACCACGGCAAACGACTGAATCTCAGAGAGCTTAAACCGTTCACGCAAGCGCTCTGCGGCATCACTGCGCCCCTCGCTCTTTCTGACGATCTTAATCGCTTCATCGAGCGCATCATAGATCGTCACCAATCCTTCCAATATGTGAATGCGCTCAAGGAGCTGTTTGCGCTCGAAGACCAAACGTTTCTCAGTCACCTCCTCTCTAAAGCCTAGGAACTGCTGCAAGCACCCTTTTAGTGAAAGTAGTTCAGGTCGGGTTGAGGGGCCATCTGAAGTTGGCACTAGCGCCGTGAGGTTCACCGCGAAATTAGACTCTAGCGGCGTATTTTTAAACAGGTACGCCATCGCCACATCAGGATCCGCTCCCGAAGCGAGTTCCAGCACCACCCGTACTTCGTTAGTTGATTCATCGCGCACATCAATGAGCTGCGGAACCTTACGATCAACGATCAATCCGGCGATTCGCTCAACCAATGTCGCCTTATTCACCGCGTACGGTATCGAGGTCACTACGATAACCTGCTTGCCGCGTGCCTGCTCCTCAACCTCCCACTCACCGCGCATACGTACCGAGCCGCGGCCAGTTTCATACATCTCCACAAGCTCCTTCTGTGAGTTTAGGATGTTACATCCTGTCGGAAAATCCGGGCCTTTAATAATTCCTGTTAGCTTTGAGGTTGAGAGCTCAGGATCCTTGGAGAGCTCTATCAGAGCTTTGATGGTATCTTTTAAATTGTGCGGCGGAATGCTTGTCGCCATACCCACGGCGATACCTGTCGCGCCGTTAACGAGAAGATTCGGCACGCGACTCGGCAGCACCATCGGCTCAACTACCGTTGCATCAAAGTTATCGCGGAAAGGAACAGTCTCTTGATCGATTTCACCGATCACCTCAAGTGCAAGCTCTCGCAGCTTGGCCTCTGTGTATCGATACGCAGCGGCGTTATCACCATCGAGCGAACCGAAGTTACCTTGACCATCAACAAGCGGATACCGCAGCGAAAAATCTTGCGCCATGCGCACCATCGCCTCGTAGCAAGCGATATCCCCGTGCGGATGAAAGCGAGCTAGCACCTCTCCAACAACAGCGGCCGATTTGCGATGCGTACCAGTGGGCTTTAAGTTGAGGTTCTGCAACATCGCGTAGAGAATGCGGCGCTGCACCGGTTTGAGTCCGTCACGAACATCAGGTAAAGCACGGCCAGACACCACGCTTAGAGCGTAGGTGAGATACCGATCACGAGATTCCTGTTTTAAGCTAGTGGTCTGAGTGGCCATCGAGATCTTTACAACTCCTGACAAACGACTTTTTAAAACGGCTCGTACAGCCACGTATGTGTGGCTGATATCGAGCAACGCGCCAAGGCTGTTCTACTACGAGCCAGGGTAAGATCGAAACCTAGATCATCCCGAAAGTGGTCGCAACACCAAAAAAGCTCGTAATTATAGCATCTTAGCAGCTTATCGAACTACACAACTGTGCGCGTGCTCGTGAACGCAACCGTACCCGAAGAGGAATTGCGACTGGAATTCGGTTAACCGTTTCCTACGTTACGTGTCTAATACACCAGGCTTACATGCGCGTATCTGCTGACTGTCGAGTATCTTCACCCCTATCACTGCCCTCACTATTACCCGCAAGTAGTAATGAGAGGGGTTGTCGTGTGGAGAACATTCGGGCCTTTATCTCTATTCCACTGTGAATAAGGCGATATCTTCTTTAAGTTTGTGATTCACCTCTCCTTGCCTCCCTCGCCGTTCTCGCTGAGCTCTTTGTGAAAAAAAATTGTAACTACTCACCGGATTTTAAGATCGTCGCTGTAATTTCGTCGCTAAATG
>JBBALZ010000054.1:0-17307 GCA_040402735.1 Bdellovibrionota bacterium | reverse complement strand
CTACTCACCAAAAAAAGGCACCCCCGACTAGGGGGTGGCAAGAAAAAAGATCCCCTAAAATCGGCTCATTTAGCGACGAAATTACAGCGACGATCTTAAAATCCGGTGAGTAGTTACATCTGAACAATAAAGCCAAGCGACAAACCATCGAGGCTTTTATTGAGCAGGGGGTTTGGAGGATTGGGGATTAAAAAACCAACCCCAACTCCCTAAAGCCCATCTGCCACGGCAAAACCTCGACCCCGTCTACGATCCTCGCCTCAACTTCTTGTGATAAGCAGATACACCGTGCTGAGGGGTGTTCTCTCTTTACAGAGACTAAATGCGTAAGATGCTCGCTCCTGGCCCGAGAGGTAGATTTAATCTCTATAAAGATATCCTTCTCCCTGGGCTTTGTTAGTATAAGATCAATCTCTAGGCCTCCACGGGTACGTAGGTACGAAAACTCATATCCCCCACGAGTGTAAGTATTTAACTTATATAGTTCAGTAATCAACCAATGCTCAAAGTTGATCCCGAACTCCTGCGCCGAGATTATAGGAAGATGACTCACCCCCTCAATCGCGCGCTTGACGCCGGTGTCGAAGAGATAAAACTTTGGGGATTTAATCTGCTGCTTTCTAAAGCTGGCATCAGTCGCCGGAAGATAGAACCCCACTAGGGTATCTTCGAGTATATCGAAATATGTCTTAACCGTATTGCTATCAATAGCTATATCCTTTGCGATGTTAGAGAAGTTAACAATCGTGCCGTTTGCCTGCGCCGCTATTTTTAGGAATTTCCTGAAAGGAATTATCTTTCGTGTAAGCTGCTCTTGGAAGATCTCCTCCTTTAGATAGCTCTCGACATAACTTTCGAGGAACAACCTGCGCTCTTCGTCACTCGAACAGCTCAATATCCGAGGAAGCGCTCCCCACTGAAGCGCGAGAGCTAGATCAAAAGCCTCTCCCAGTTCAAGATGGGTGAATGGATATAGCTGATAAACAAAGGCTCGGCCCGCGAGCAGGTTCGCCGCGCCCCGTTTTAGTTTGCGTGCGCTTGAGCCCGTCAGAGCGAACTTAGTGTTTCGTCTTTCGATCTCTAAATGAACGATATCAAGCAGCTTGGGAATCTTCTGAACCTCATCGATAATGACCCATTCCGGAACTTGCTTATCAATTATGCTGGAAAGACTGTCTGGATCCTCTGAGTACTGAAGCTCTGACTGGCCCCTTAGGAGGTCTATCCAGAGGGTCTTGGTGTTTGCAAAAGTCTCTTTAAGGAGCGATGTTTTACCTGTACCGCGAGCTCCAAACATAAAGAAACTATGAGATTTTAATGGGTTAAGGTGACGTCTGAACATATTCTTAAAATCGCAGCGATATTAAGAATGTATGCTAATATAACAGTAAGTGGTCGTAAAGGGGGATGAATTGGGTGAATAGGGCATCGCAATTCTCCCGCTATCTACCTCTACCAAAAGTAGGGTTATCCATAGGGGGCGAAGCGAAGGGATTCCAAAGTCAATCCCGCAGCGTAGCCCCCTGTGGATAACTCGTGAGCAACAGACACTTTTTAAGGCGTGAAAGAGCTGGTGTCGAATCCCACATACTTGAACCCAGTACGATCCTCGCGGGTGCATACCCGGCTGGCCAGAGTCCAGCCCTCCAGGTCGCCGATCTTACGGCTCGAAAGATTCCATTCCAAATAACTACTATTCCCATCCCCTACCCAGTCAACCGCCGCGGGGTATGGCGGGGTACGGTTCAGATGAACCGGGCGGGGGAGCGGGGTACTGCTGGTTATGCTAAGTCGGCGTTTAAATGCGGATCTTGGTCGGTGTTAACAGCAATTATTAAGAAGCTTGGCCTAGTGTATAAACCTAAAAGCGGCTAAAAAGGTGGGTAAAGACACTACTCACACCTACCATCTAAACACTCCTATTCAGCTGCCCAATCACCTGCTCAATCCCTTCGAGCCACGGGCAAACTCTTACATGACCTTCAAGGTATGCACTATCGCCCCCATATAGAAAGAAACACGCTGCACCAGAAAACTTAGACCTCAATGAGTTAAGATGTCTTAAATCTTGACTATCAACCCTGCTACCAGATTTAATCTCTATCAACGCCTCAACTCTACCGGCGCGTTCAAGAGCTAGATCGATCTCGACACCGCCTTCAGTCGCTAAGAACGATGCAAAAACTGATAGTTCAAGATAAGAGATCCGTCGCAAGATCTCGGCGATTACAAATTGCTCAAACAAGTTTCCGTACTCAAATGAGCCCTGCTGGAGGGCAAAATCAATGCTGCCATCAAGAGCGCGCCTAACTCCATTATCAAAGAGATAAAACTTGGGCGTCTTTCTTAATTTTTGCCTCTCAGAACCAGCGTATGCCGGGAGGAAGAACCCTACCAAAGTATCCTCAAGTATCGAGTAATATGACCGTACGGTACTATCATCCACACCCACGTCACGCGATATTTTACTGTAGCTTACGGGCTGTCCATGAGTTTGAGCGGCGACCTGCAGAAATCGACGAAATGGCTCTATTTTACGCACTAATTGTTCACCCCACACCTCCTCTTTCAAGTAGGCATTTGCATAGGCCTTCAGACTGCGCCTTTTTTCCGCAGGATCTTTCAAATTAACGATACGGGGCAGAGTGCCAAAACTAAGCGCGCTGTGCAGATCTAAGTGTTCACCGAGCTCGCCTGCAAGCAGTGGGAAAAGGTGCAACACAGCCGCTCTTCCAGCGAGTAAGTTAGCGCTGCCTAATTTTAGTTTACGAGCGCTTGAGCCGGTTAAAACAAATCGCAGGCTTGACTCCTCTATTTTGCGGTGAACAACATCGAGCAACTTAGGCACCTTCTGGATCTCATCGATAATGATGGTCTTTACCTCGGGCGATAGGGCCGATAACTCCTTATACAGCAGCTCTGGATCAAGTTGGTATTTGGCCTCCAGGTCCAAGTTAAGTAGATCAAGATACAGAACATCTCTTGCCCGCTGATCAACACCAAAATGACTCTTAACCAGGCTAGTTTTACCTGTTCCGCGAGCTCCAAATAGAAAAAAACTCTGTTCCGTCGATAGGTTAATAAATCTCCTGAGCATACTCGGAATTTTCCCCCAAAACTCCGAGTGATGTCAAGTATATCAACACCCTTGCACCTAATGCTATAAAAACGTAGAATAAGCGCATTAGACGCTAATTAGTGCAACTTATGGATAAACCTAGTCTCCGGCGCATTCTAGCAGACGACCAAGAGCTCTTCCTTTCTCACAAGGCTGTAATCCAGCGCGATGTCGCGATCGTCCCGCACCTTAGGTCGTCAGATGTTACTGTGGTGACTGGAGTTCGCCGCTGTGGCAAGTCAACCCTGCTCCGACAGATTATGGAGAGCGCTCCTGAGTATCGGTGGCTGTATCTTGATCTCGAATCACCACGACTTGCGGCCTTTACTCTGGATGACTTTGAGCTTTGTGACCAGATCTGGTGTGAGCTGAGTGACTCAAAGGAAGCCCGACCTGTAGCGCTCGCTATCGATGAGGTCCAGAATGTTGCGGGTTGGGAACGCTGGGTTAGATATTTCGCTGAGAAACGGCGCTATAAGGTGTTCGTCACGGGTTCCAATTCAGAGATGTTAAGCTCAGAGTTGGGGACAGCACTTGGAGGGCGTTACGTTACCATAGAGCTCTTTCCATTCTCGTTTAAAGAGATCGTAGCTCACCGTCTTGGCTCACAGGGTGTTTATAACTCAAACAAGTCGCCTCCTACAGCTGAGGTCCTCAGAGAAGTAAGCTCAATCATCAACCAGGGATTGGAGTACGGACTCTTTCCAAAACCGTTCCTTGAGGGATCGAGAATTATCTATCCACATCTCTTCCAGGATATCGTCGCCGGCGACATCGTCAAGCGGAGAAAGATAAGAAGGCCCATCCCTCTTATCGAGCTAGGATCACTTTTAGCCCGTGATAATACGCGCCTGTTTAACGCCACAACGACAACAGCGCTGATTAATCTGGAAGATCCTCGTACTTTGGCCAAGTACCTTAGCTACTTCCAGGATGCGTACCTCTTTTTTCGAGTTCGCAGATACTCTCGTTCGCGTCGCAAGCAGTTACGAGGGCTATCGAAGTTTTACTGTATCGACTCAGTTTTGGCGGACGAGGTGAGCGCGCAACGGCAGAGGTGGACAAACGCGCTTGAGAGCATGGTTCATCTTGAGCTTCAGCGGCGGAAAGAGCACTTTGGCTTCTGGTTGTCGTCGAATGGGTATGAGGTAGATTTTCTTGTTGAGAATTGGCAAGGCGATCTGACCGCGATTCAAGTGTGTTTTGATCTCAACAGCTCAGAGACGATATCCCGTGAGGTGCGCGCTCTCCTCGCGGCACAACGTGAAGAGAAGGCTGCGCGGCTTGTCATTGTTACCCGCGACGAGATAAGCCCGAGTGTTCGCGGCATCATTCCTGAAAATATCGTTGTGCAGCCGCTGGCGGAGTTTCTGGATTTGTATGAGATGAATGCTTAAGAAGGCGAGGCAAAAGCTCCGCGGTCCTAATGCAACTCTAGCGCCTCTCTAAATTCGAGCTTCTTGAGGCTAAACCCACTAAGCCTGCTATTTGGCTTGCTGCGCTCATGCTCGAGTGCTGCGAAGGCTGCGTCGTTACCCACTACCACCGCGACTAACTTGTTAGGCTGCCAGCGCTCTGCGGCAACCTTGCTGATATCCGATGGCGTGACCGCCGCCACCTTTGACAGATACGTAGCGTCGTAGTCACTTGGGTATCCAAGTAGCTCTTGGCGAGCGAGACGCCCGGCGATATCCCCAACCGATGCAAAGTTAAACACGTACGAGTTCTCAATCGCCAGCCGCTTTTCGCTGAGTTCATCCTGCGGCGGTACATCTCGCTGGAGCTTCTCAAGAACCCCAATCGACTCATCGAGCGCGAGCCCTGTGGATTCCGCCTTCGTCTGAACAAAGATGTAGTTGGTTCCTTTCACCACGGCAGGTGCGATCCCACCGTAAATTCCGTACGAGAGACCAAGCTCGGTTCGAACACGTTTCATCAGGCGCGAACCGAAACCACCAGAACCAAAAACCTCATTAAAGAGATCTATCGCCGGATAATCCGGTGTAAGTCGCGCGACACCGAGGTGGCCAGCTTTCACCGATGCTTGGGCAAACGGTAGCATCACAAAATAGATTCCCGGAGTAGGCTCGTAGTTCACCGGGGGAGCAGGTGGCAACAAGCGCCCGCGCGCCTGCCAGTTTCCAAAGTATCGCTCTGCAAGCTCACGCACTCGCTCACGTTCAACACTTCCTGTTACAACGAGTATTGCACCATCTGGCCGCATCAATTCTTTGTGCAAAGCGGCGATCTGCGACCGTGAAACCGAGGCGATATCCCGCGAGCGCGACACTCGCCCATACGGAGAATCACCGTATACAAGCTGTGTGAATGCTATCGATGCTACTGTACTAGGATCCTCAGCTCGGCGCCGAATCGCTTCAAGCGATTGCCCCTTCCAAAGCGCCAAGCGATCGCTCTCAAAACGTGGGCGCAACGCCACATCCGAAAAGATCTGAAACACTCGGTCGATATCTGACTGTAAGCATGAAAACGAAACAGAACCAAACTCACTTGAGAACGAACTGCCAACCCCTGCGGCCAGCTTCTCTAACTCCCTGTCGAGGGCATCCGCCGAAAGAGCCCCTGCCCCGCCGGTGCGCATAGTATCGCCCATCGCCGACGTAGTGCCGAGCGGATATCGATCGGCCCAGAGCGATCCACCACGCACCATTAACTGCCCCTGCACGAGCGGCAACTCCGCATCCTTCACATATACAACTGTGAGGCCGTTTGACATCGTCCAGCGATCCGGCTGCACCGGTTTATATTGTGCCACCTCATCAGCAGGTGAGATATTCGCTGGCCCTATCGTATTCGGGTTCGAGCTACACCCAACAAGGAAACATGCGCCGGCTACGATAGCGGAAGTAATCAGTCGTTTTCTTCTCATATCTGTTATCACCGAGAACGCTCAATTGCACCGATTGTTCGCTGCGTTGGAACAAGGTACTGCTTAGCTACACGTTGTATATCGGCAAGTGACACCTGCAACATCTTGTCGTACCACTCAACCGAAGCCTTCCACGTCCCGTAAGCCAATTGAGATGTGGCGAAATCAAGAGCAAGCGATTGATTCGATCTCAGGTGTCCCAAATACTCCACACCGATTGCGCGCTTGGCTATCTCTAGCTGCTCGGCTGTTGGGCCACTCCTTTGAAATCGGTTTATCACCGCATCAAACGCGCTTATAAATGTGTCTGGGCTGTGTGGCGACTTTACTGTGCCAGCAAACATCAGCAGATTAGGATAAGCCACTCCCGGCCCCTCATCGTGACCAACACTGGCTGCTATCTGTTTTCGTTTTACAAGCTCTGTATAGAGCGGTGACGTGCGCCCACCTGCTAAGATCTCCGCCATGACAGAGACTGGTGGATCATCCGGATGCGGGTAGTTCGGCTTTCGGTACGCCACAAGCACCTCCGGCGACGCCGCCATAGAGATATCGCTACGACGCTGCCCCTCTTGCGGTCCCTCTTCCATAATTGAGCGCTGAACAGGATCGCCCGATGGTATAGCACCGAAATACTCTTCAACTATCTTTATATCACTCTCAGGATCGACCCTCCCGACGATTGCCACAACCATGTTACTCGGCACGTAGTAGCGCTTGCGAAACGCTTCAAGCTGCCGAGCAGTAAGACTGCGGATATCGCGCTCGTAGCCGATCACCGGATCACGATATGGATGGCGTTGATACGCAGTCCCCAAGAGCAGTTCATAGAGCTTTCCACCTGGGTCATCTTCATAACGCATACGGCGCTCTTCGAGCACCACATCGCGCTCCTGATAGAATTGGCGCATAACCGGGGCGATCAACCGATCCGCCTCCATCTTACACCAGAACTCAAAAGCTGAGCGCGGCAGGCTTACAAAGTATTTGGTAAACTCTTTATCAGTTGTAGCATTCTGACCAACTGCTCCGTGCTTCTCGTAACGCACGGTAAAATCATCTGATATCCACAGGTCGCGAAGCTTCTGATGAATCTCGTCCCACTCCTGCTTTTGATCAGGTGAAAGATTCTGTCCAGAATTAGATTCAAGCGCCAACTCTTCGAGCCGCTCAAGCAACCTCCGCTCAGCTCCGTAATCTTTAGTTCCAACGGTACGCGAACCTTTAAACGCCATATGCTCAAAGAGGTGCGAGATACCGGTCTGACCGGGCTGCTCATCGCTCCCTCCAACTCGCACGACAACCGCACCTGCAAAGATCGGGGCGTCGCCACGTCGATAAAAAATAACTTTCAAGCCATTAGAGAGGGTGTACGTTTTGACCTTTGACACCATCTCCTGTAGGGCGCTCGATGAGTCGTTGGCGTGTGCTTGTTGAGTTATCTGAGCACAAACCAAGAGCACACTAGGTATTAGCGCAGCGATGAATCTAGCGATGAATCTACGTCGTACAATATGTGATAACAAATTAGAATTCCTTTCTATAGCAGAAACCTCAGCGCCCTTATAGATTACTGACCTAATTCTTACGTGACAAGAGCTGCCGACCTATCTTGACTTATTAGCGTAGCCAAACAATCATCGGAGCACAAAAGAAGCAACACTTTAGCAGCTGGCCGAAACCCCCATGACATTTTGGGCATTCCACGTGAACGTGCAGGTGCAGGTGCACGTGTTTTTGCAAACTGCTAACGTGTTGCGCGAAAAACACAAACAGAGGTACACAGTATGGCATCGATTTTTGCGCTCTTTCCCGGACAGGGCTCCCAGAAGGTCGGCATGGGTAAGGACCTCTACGATGCTTTTCCACTCGCAAGGGAGCTCTTCCAGCAAGCTGATGAAGCCCTGGGATTTTCGCTCTCACAGATCTGCTTTGAGGGCCCCCTCGACAAACTTACCCTCACAGAGGTAGCTCAGCCGGCCATCCTAACCGTTAGCACGATCTGTTTTCGGTTATTTCAAAGCTCACAGAAGGCCCCCTCTCACAAACTCGTAGCCGCCGCTGGACACTCACTCGGTGAGTACTCAGCTCTTGTGGCCGCCGAGGCGCTCGCATTTGAGGACGCTGTGCGCTTAGTCAATAAGCGCGGCAAGTACATGCAAGAGGCAGTACCCGTAGGAACTGGGCGTATGGTGGCGGTTCTCGGCAAAGAGGTAGCAGAGATTGAGGCGGCGCTCCCTGCTGCTGGCGAAGAAGTAGCACAGATCGCCAACATTAACGCCCCTGGGCAGATAGTTGTTGCTGGCTCAGTCGCTGGAATCCAAGAGTTCGTGACAAAGCTCGGGGCTGCCAAGGTAATTGAGCTCACAGTGAGCGCGCCATTCCACTGCGATCTGATGAAGCCAGCCGAGGAGAATCTGCGTGTTGAGCTTGCTCAAACCACTATTAAGGCACCTAAGTTCCCTGTGTTTCAAAACTTTACTGCGCAGGCAACAAGCAATCCTGACACTATCCGTGAGAATCTCGCGCTTCAGGTGTGCGGTCGAGTCCGCTGGGTAGAGTGCGTACAGAACGCGCTTGCCACCCACGAGGCCGCGGCAGTCTGGGAGTTTGGAGCCGGAAACGTTCTCACCGGCCTGGTCAAACGTATCAACCCTGGCACCACCAGAGTGAACGTTGATTCTCCAGAGGCTTTGCACAAGGCGGCAGAGGCGGCGTAGGGATCTGTCGGGCTCAAGCGACAACCATACAGCAACAAAAGTCGCCAAGCCCCGCGATCCTGTTGGGCTGGCCTCCTGGCCAGCCGCGATGGGAAAGAGATCAGTCGATTATGCCGATCGCCCCTTACCCATTCGCAACCGTGCGTGATGCGCACAGTTCTTTGAGCACGTTTGAAGATCCTGGCGCGCGGCACAACGATGACATACGGGAGCATCCTTTCCACACAACGAACACGAGAGGTTATCCTTTGATGGGTTTCCGCAATGCGGGCAAAGCTTGTAGGTCTGCGTCGGCTGCAATTTCTGATCTACCGCCACACGGTGGTCGAACACAAAGCACTCGCCCTTAAACTGGCCGTTTGGAAACTCCTCCAGATACTTTAGGATCCCGCCTTCAAGTTGATACACGTTGTCGTACCCCAGTCGCTTGACCTCCGGTACAGCTTTTTCGCAGCGAATACCTCCAGTGCAATAGAGAAAGAGCTTTTTGTCTTTAGGCAGCCCCTGCTTCTCTACGTACTCTCCAAACTCACTAAACCTGCGAATGCGTGGGTCGATCGCCCCCTCAAAAACTCCGATATCGGTCTCGTAATCGTTACGTGTATCAACTAACACCACATCAGGATCGTTTAAGAGCGCATCATGCCACTCTTTCGGTGACAGATGCGTTCCTGCTGATTCGGTTGAGGAGATTGAGATATCACCTATTGTAACTATCTCTGGCCGCAGATCTATCTTAAAACGCGCAAACGGAACCTTATCAGCCTGAGAGTGCTTAAAGGTGAAATCAGCTGTACCAAATAATTCCGGAAGCAGACTCTCAAAGGCAGCTATCGTCTCAGCGCTACCGGCCACCGTAGCGTTAATTCCCTCTATCCCCAGCACGACTAAACCCTTTAGAGAACGGGCCTCGGCGAACTGCTCAAGCTGCTCACGCAACCCCTCTAGGCGGTCCGGTGCTACTGGTACAAATTTATAGAAGGCAGAAACAACTACTTCTCTCATACTTTTTAATAGGCTTTTGCAAATATGGCATCACGAGTCGCTGGTCTTCCGGTGATAATACAGCGCCCCTCTGTACCACTCTGCTCAAGTGGCAAACACCGCACCGTGACCTTTAGCTGCGAAAGCTTTTCAAGTGCATCAGCTCCGCCGCTCCACTTAGCCAGCACAAAGCCTCCGTGAATCTCCGGCTTTGCTTCGTTCTTTGGAGTAAAAAAGGCCTTAAACTCTTCAAACGTCGAGATATCGCGACGGATGTTTTCATTTAAGAAGCTCTTAGCCTGCTCATAGTATCCATCGTGAATACTTTGAAGCGTAGCAGCAATACCCGCGACAGCCTCTGCCATTGCAACGAATGCCTTATCACGAGGCCCCTGATCGCGGCGGTACATAACAACTTGCTTAGAGTCTATGTCGCGAGGTCCGACCTCAATCCGCACCGGTATACCCTTTTTGATCCACTCCCAGCTCTTATCACCGCCACGTATATCGCGCTTATCAACGATAACCTCAACTGGCATTCCAGCAAAACGCTGCTCTCGCAGCGCTTTTGCTATCTGCTCTGCATATTCAAAAACCGCTGATTCCATCTCCGGCTTTGGCACTACCGGGATAATTACCACATGTTTCGGAGCCACCTTAGGCGGAAGACGCAAACCATCGTCATCGCTGTGCGTCATAATCATTCCACCGATCAGGCGCGTTGAAACTCCCCACGATGTGGTGTAGGCGAACTCGCTCTCTCCGGATTGATTAAGGAAAGAGATATTAGATGCTTTAGCGAAATTTTGGCCTAGATAGTGCGAAGTTCCTGCCTGCAACGCCTTGCGGTCCTGCATCATCGCTTCTATACAATAAGTATCAACCGCGCCAGGAAAACGTTCTTCCGGAATTTTCTCACCCTTAATCACCGGCATCGCTAGGTAATTCTCGACCAGGTCGGCGTAAACATTAAGCATGGTAAAGGTCTCTTCGATCGCTTCCTTCTCCGATGCGTGCGCTGTGTGACCCTCCTGCCAGAGAAATTCAGTTGTGCGCAAAAAGATTCGTGTCCGCATCTCCCACCGCACCACGTTGGCCCATTGGTTAATCAGCAGCGGTAAGTCACGATACGATTGCACCCAACGCGCAAAAGACTCCCCGATAATCGTCTCAGATGTTGGGCGCACAACAACCGGCTCATCAAGCTCTCCCGATGGAACGAGCTTGCCATCACGCGCCTCAAGTCGGTGATGAGTAACTACAGCGCACTCTTTGGCAAATCCCTCAACGTGCGCCGCCTCCTTCTCCAGAAAGCTAAGCGGGATAAACAACGGAAAATAGGCGTTACTGTGGCCGGTGGCCTTAATCATCGAGTCGAGGTGCTTCTGGATATTCTCCCAGACCCCGTATCCCCAAGGCTTAATAACCATACACCCGCGCACAACCGACATCTCAGCCATATCGGAGGCTTTGATCACTTGCTGATACCACTCAGGATAGTCTTGATCTCTGCGAGGCGAGATCGCGTTGGCTTCCTTCTTGGAGTTAGCTTGATTATCACCGTTAGTCGCCATAAATCCCTAGTGAGACTGGTTTATTAAAGTTGTAACTACTCAGCAAAAAAAGCACCCCCTACCTTGGGGGTAGCAAGAAAAAAGATCCGCCAAAATCAGCTCATTGAGCGACTACATTGCAGCGACGATCTTTAAATCCGGTGCGTAGTTACTTAAAGTTTTACCGACGTTATAATTAAGCAGTTCCAAGTAGATAGCAAGAGACTAGAGCCGTACTTTCTGCCACAGAGACGCGACTTTGAGAGCTATATGTCCGAAAAAGTGGTGATAATCATAAAGATCTGGCCGCATCAAGCCGTATAGAAGCTATATAGGGAACAGTATAACACTGGTACTGGGACGCCTAATAAAACCTACACTGGGAAGAGTTAGAGATAGGAAAAATATGGATCAATCGGGCAATCAGAAACCGCCTCGCAAGAAGGGATTAACCTCACTAACACTTCAATGGATAGCTGAGAAACTACGGCGCGCAACTCAAATCAAGGAGGAGCTCTCTAACGGTACATACAAGGTTGATTCAGCCAAAGTAGCTCAGGCCATCGTTGATAATACCAATAAAGATAACGGGGATGAGGGGCGCTATATTCAGTAGGAGCTATACTCATCCATAATCCTCCAAAGAGCTGCTGTTTTTAATATGCTGTCCGGCAAGCTGCTAAACCTAAATTCAGCAGTTAAGGAGGATAAAAATGATGCCGTTATTTAAAAAACACAAAGTATTTGCGCTTTTTTGAGCTGAGTAGTTACATTTGGGTCAATGAATTCGCGCACTCACTCACAATCAATTTCACCAGCCGGACTCCTCGTCGCTCTAGGGATCATATACGGCGACATCGGAACCTCGCCGCTGTACGTGCTCAAGGCAGTTGCAGGAAATGAGGCCATCTCCGAAGAGCTAGTCCTAGGAGGGCTCTCGTGCATCTTCTGGACACTAACGATCCTGACTACTATCAAGTACGTACTACTTACTCTACGCGCTGACAACCGCGGTGAAGGAGGAATCTTTGCGCTATACGCTCTTGTGCGAAAGAACGCACGTTGGCTCCTTATCCCGGGTATTATCGGTGGCAGTGCCTTGCTGGCCGATGGAATTATCACCCCTCCGATCTCAGTTTCATCAGCGGTCGAGGGACTTCGAATGATATATCCATCGATCCCAACGGTGCCGATCGTTCTCTTTATCATCGCGGCGCTCTTCTCCGTCCAGCACTTTGGCACGCGTATCGTTGGCAAGTCGTTTGGGCCTGTGATGTTCGGATGGTTCTCTATGTTGGCGATCTTAGGCGCGTGGTGGATAGCCTCCAATCCGCGAATTATCGAAGCGCTCAACCCACTTTATGCCCTCCAGTTGCTGTTTTTCCACCACAACGGATTTTGGGTACTAGGCGCTGTGTTTCTATGTACCACCGGAGCCGAGGCATTATACTCAGACCTCGGTCACTGTGGACGCGGCAATATTCAGGTATCGTGGGCCTTTGTGAAGACCTCACTGGTGCTGAATTATCTCGGACAGGGCGCCTGGATGCTGACTCACATCGGCGAAACTATCGGTGACCGCAATCCATTCTTCGAAGTTATGCCGGAGTGGTTCCTGATCCCTGGGATCATTATCGCTACGTTAGCTACGATTATAGCCAGCCAAGCCCTCATTAGCGGATCTTTTACTTTAGCTACTGAGGCGATGCGATTGTCGATAATTCCTAAAGCTAAAGTTGTCTATCCCTCTGAACTAAAGGGACAGATTTATGTGCCAGCGGTTAATCTGCTCTTATTTATCGGTTGCTTTATAGTTGTGTTGTACTTTCGCGAGTCATCCAACATGGAGGCAGCCTACGGCTTAGCCATAACCCTAACGATGTTAATGACTACCGTTCTCTTCTCTAATTATCTCCTTAAAAAGCGTGCCCCATGGATCCTAATCACCTGCTACTTAGCGCTCTACTTATCTATAGAAGGGAGTTTTTTGCTGGCTAATTTACTCAAGTTCACCCACGGTGGCTGGTTTACCCTGCTTATCGGTAGTGGTGTTGCGGGGGTTATGTTTACTTGGAACTCCGGCTCTAGGCTTAAAATGGCCTACACAGATTACGAGTCACTTCCCCAGCACCTGCCAGCTCTCGAAGCACTTGGTAACGACACTACTGTTCCTAAGTATTCTACTCACCTGGTATACATGACCGGAGCTCCATTTCCGAAATTAATCGAGAGTAAGATCGTCTACTCCCTTTTTCACGTCCACCCTAAGCGAGCTGACGTATACTGGTTCCTCCACGTCAACGTTCTCGATGTTCCGTATACCACTGAGTACGAAGTAACAACTCTGGTGCCGAACAAGGTTTTTCGGATTGATTTTAATCTGGGCTTCCGTGTTGAGCCGCGAGTTCACCTATTCTTCCGCAAGGTCGTAGAAGACTTAGCCAAGAATGGCGAAGTCGATCCTCTAAGCCGCTATGAATCTCTGCGTACAGGTGGCATCAGTGGCGATGTAAGATTTGTAGTTCTTCACAAAGAGCTCTCACATGAAAGCGATCTACATTGGGCCGATCGGCTAACTATGGAGGGTTACTTTTTACTGCGTAAAGTGAGCCTCTCGGAAGAGAGTAGCTTTGGACTCGATACGAGCGCCGTCACCAAGGAGATCGTGCCGCTAGTTCTCTCACCCGCGAAGGATTTTCATCTGCAGCGGGTTGATGAGCCTCCGAGGTAAGCAATTTCAAGCTGCGCATAATTAATTCTTGAAAAGCAACTACTGAGCAAATGCCGCCGCAATAACGTTAGCACGTATTATGGGAGTCATCTCCTGGCTTGTCGTTTGGAACCGCCAATGATCTCCGCGGGTACTAACGCGGCTGGCCAGAGTCCAGCCCTCCAGTTCGCTAGGTAATAGTGAGGCTCTAGCACCCCTCCCGCTCATACTCCGAAGGCACGGCAACAGAGAACGTACTATCAGCCACCTCAGGATTCCTAGTAAGCCGGGCAATTCGCATCTCAGCAATCGCCTTTACCGGATCGTATACCGAGACGACGATAAATGAATCTGCCCCACGAAGCTCTCGCGATGCCAGCGCGGTTAATGCTACACCGTTAGAATCAAGAAAATGCGCTTTAAAAAGCTCTCCTGTTGAAGCATCGATCTCCCAGGCGATCTGCTCTGAGATATCAATAAACAGGTATCGATTATCACCGAGACGGTTGACCACAACCCGCGCACATTCAAGACGGGGCACCTGTCCAACTACGATCGCCTCGATAGCTGTCGGTGTCATTCCCCGCAATCCAAGAAATTTATCGAGAACCTGATTTACTGAGCATCCTTGCGTAACACGCTTTGACTGCGAATCAAGAAACTGCGCCTGAGAGCCGCGCACTGTAATGAGAGCCAAAGTATAGGCCCCCTCCGGAGGTAGAACGTCAATTCTCAGCATCTCAGGGTCCTTGCCTACTATCGCATATCGAAAAGATACAGGATCCGCCATTGGTGACGTGACTGTGGTATCGAGCAAAGCTCTAAAAGATGCGCTGCGATCCCTAGCTGCATTGAGTGAGCTACACAGTGTCTCTGACTCAACTGGGGCAAGAAGCTCCCCGGTAATGAGTTTTGGGGCACTCATACACCCTGAGAGCCCAAGAATCACGAGCACCGAAACTAATCCGACTCGACAAGCTACTCTCATCGCACACCCTCACTAAGAGCGCCGAGGGCATCGGTTCTTAGCCCCAGGTCCGGCATCTGATATGTGGCACGCTGACTTGGTTTTTTCAGGAGGTAGCTCCGCTGAACTCCCTGGAGCTCCGGGTGCGCTTTGAGAATCTCACCTAGCGCCTGCTTTAACCTCTCAAGCGACTGCACCTTATCTTTATCGCGCTGCTCATCAGGAGAGAGCTCAATAGTCGTAATTGATTTGAGCACTCCGACCGCTTGTTGCCATTTTTGCTGGGCTACTAACACCTGAACGTAGTGCTCAACTATCACCGGATCCTGACCAGTAATACCTACGGCTCTGTATAGCGTATCCTCCGCCTTCTGCATCATTCCACGCTTAAAATAAACGAAGCCGAGCGTATCGAGGTAATATCCATCAGAGGGCTTTATCTCTAAAGCTTTGGTCACTAATTGCTCTGCCCGTTCGAGCTCACGACCATCCTCTGCGTATGCGTAAGCGATAAAATTTAAGGCATCCGAGTTTTTAGTATTCCCCTGAACTAACTTCTCCATCTCAGCAACCGCTTCTTGCCGCTTACCCCGTTCATGCAAAACAACAGCCATATTAAACCGAACTCGCTCATCACTCGGATGATCGAGCAGAGCCTGTCTTAATCTCCTTTCTGCCTCTCGATATTCACCCTGATCCCTTAGGACCAGCACGCTATATAGAGTCAGGTTGAGGTTCTTTGGATCGATCTTAAGAGCCTCGTCGATGGCATCGAGCGCCTTACTGAACTGATCATCCTGCCGTAGAATAAACGCTGCAAATGTTCGGGACTTTACATACATCGGGCTCTCTGCCTCAATCTCTTCAAGCTCTTCTATCGCCTCTTTGCGCTTACCCGACCCTGCATACAGAGACGCTAGATAGTAACGGGCCTCGGCGTGCTTTGGGTTTTTAGCCAACACCAAGCTTAGCTCACGAACAGCCTCGCGGTAGTTCTGCTTCTCTATCTGAATTAAAGCTACCTTGAAGCGAGTATCTGATGGATCATCCTCAAGCGATTCTAACGCTGTTAAGTGCTTGAGAGCATCATCGAGTTTGCTCTCACCGATCATGATGTGGCTTAATACTTTGCGCGCCAGTGAGTTGTTTGGATCCTGGCTAATAATACGCTCACACACCTGCTTCACCTTCGCGGTCTTGCCCTGACGAACAAGCACGCGGAGCAACTCTGTTGAACCATTTGATAGGTTCGGATCATGCTCAAAAACCCACCTATATTGAACCTCTGCTTTATCGAACATCTCCTGATGCTCATAGAGTCGCCCTAGATAGAAATGCCCTGCTGGCTCATTAGGCTGATTTTTTACCAAAGATAAGAGCACCTCAACCGCAAGATCGTAACGCTTTTCTTTCACGTGCAGATTCGACAGTAAAAGATATCCATCAACTTTTTGCGGAAACTCCGTGACAAGCGCGCTATAGATTGGCCGGGCTTCACCCTCTCGGCCAAGTGCCTCAAGCACACCAGCGTACAACATCCGAACATAAGGCTCCGACGGACTCTCATCGAGCGCCTTCTTAGCAGCTGCCTCAGCTTTATCAAGCTTTCCGAAGCGCAGATAAAGATCAGCTAGCTTTGAATTAATCAACGCCGCTGACTCATGCGTCAGCTCCTGTGCCTTTTCAAAATTATTGAGAGCCCCATCAAAATCCTCTTCACCGAGGGATAACTGGCCGACAAGGAAGTGGTGCATCGCCTCAGAATCACGCTCGGTGTCAGCTTCAAAAGCGCTGCGCTGCGCATTGGCCACATCAACCGCGACTGTATTCGACGGGGCCTGTTCAACCCGCGCACCAAGGGGTGCCAACCCGATACGAGCACAGCCGGTAACTGCGCCTGTTACAAATAGAGCGTAACTAGCAAACAGAGCGGCAAGCGGCTTTTTTACTAAAATTCTTTTAACGGCGCGAATATCAGAGGTATTGGATGGCTCGATGTGTAGACACTTCATACTAAACACTTGAGCTCTTTAGATCAGCGCTTCCAGCACCAAAGCTAGTAATGGTTCGCCCGCAAGGACTCGAACCTCGATTTTCAGGGTCAGAACCTGACGTGCTGCCATTGCACCACGGGCGAATGTCTCATCAGACCTCTCTACCCTAGCACGGCCGAACAAGCGCTTCAAATCCCCTCAATATCAGATAGGGCCTCTTCTTCAATCAGGCCAAAAATGCGCTGAACCTACTGCATTGGTAACTATTCAGCAAATTCTGCCGCAATAACGTTAAGCGGGGTGGAGATAATCCTAAGTTCGGCAGTTAAGGAGGATGAAAATGGTGCAGATGCTCAAAAGCACGAAGGATT
>JBBALZ010000053.1:0-17459 GCA_040402735.1 Bdellovibrionota bacterium | reverse complement strand
TCGAGTATCTGCACCATTTTCATCCTCCTTAACTGCCGAATTTAGGATAACTTTTACCCCAGAATCTAATATTGAGACTATTTAAGTCGATAGGGTATAAGGGGTGGTATCTATAGGCCGTAAAGACTGCTAGCGGCTAGGATTGGGATTCTAAACCGTGCCGATAAGCACAGGCTGCACTTTGTGTTACGGCAGGTGAGTTGTTTTGTAAAGCAGTAAATGCTTAAGAAGTTAAAGATTACATGAAAGCCCGCCAGCTCCTTTTATTAGCGGTAGTTTTTTTAGCCGCGTTTTGTGTAGGTGTTAGGGGGGGGTATGGGCAGAACTCCTATACCTGGCAAAACACCGGCACTGATTTTAATACAAGTAGCAACTGGTCCCCCGCAACAGTGCCTAGCGTAAGTACGGATATAGCTAACTTTACTAGCGCCTGTACGCAGCAGCCGGATCTTTCGGCGAATGTTTCGATTGGAAGGATTGTGCTCGGGACCGGGGCAACGGGGTGTACGATATCAAGCAGCACATCAAAAACGATAACTCTGAATGGAACCAGCTCGGGTAGTTCTGGTGCTATATCTACCAACGAAGCTGTAACTATCTCTTCTGGTATCGCCCTTATTTCGAGCGATCAGACGTTTTATTCTAACGGTAAGGCAGTGACGCTCTCCGGTGTAATTTCTGGGGGTAACTCGGCTAGTAAGATTAACTTCACCGGCACCTCAGCAAGTATATGGAATTTACAAAGTAGTGCTAACACCTATCAGAGCCAAAATACAATCGGTACTGGCACGGTTAAAGTGAAAAAGTTAGGTGATCCTAACGCTGCCACTGGAAGCTATGATTCACTGGGGACTAATAAGACAGTTGTTTTGAGCACCAGCAGTACGCTCTGGAGCACCGCCACACAAGATGAAACTACAACGCGAGACTTTTCTGTAACTGGTGTTAGCGGTACCAACCCAACAATCAAAACTGACGGCACATACAGACTAACCATCACTGGGGATATTTATAGCAGCTCAGCCTCAGTGAGAACTTTAGCTTTGTACAATATCCTCGCTCTTTCTGGGCTCATATCTGAGAAGTCATTAGGCGCGTTATCTTTAGGTATTGATCCCGGAATGGTTGCTCCCTGCGGCGTTAGCGTAACTAACACAAATAACTCATTTACGGGGTCGGTGAACATTAATGCGCAGGGAGGTACCCCTGGGGTGTGCACTTTAAAGGTACCTAAAATTGGAAACGCAGGTGAAAACTCACCGCTAGGAAAAAACAGTGCGATCACCTTTAATTCAGGGGCAGGTGATGCTGGTTATCTAGAGTATACTAGCACATCTGGCTTGGATGAGGTCACCGATAAGGTCATATCGGTAAACCCTAATGCTAATGGTAACGGCACCAATTCAGGTATCTTCCAATCCGCCAGCGGAGGAAAACTTAAATTTACCAGCGATACAGTACAGACCGGAATTCATACTCGAACTTTTAATCTAGGTGGTTCAGTAGCGGCAGCTACAGGTGAGTTTGCTGGTAAGATCATCAATAGTACTACGGCAGTTGGCGCTAGTACCCCAACCCCTGTTACCAACCTACGCAAGTGGGGCTCCGGCACCTGGATTCTCTCCGGCAACAACACCTACACCGGAACCACAGAGGTGAGAGAGGGTTCGCTCTACGTTAACGGCACGCACGCTGCCGGCACAGTCGGTGGCGTCACGGTCTATGGAACCCCTGGAGCAACCTTAGGCGGCTCTGGAACTATTACTGGAGACACTACGCTAAGCGCAGGTTCACCCTCAAACTCCTTTGGCTCGCTTGACCCAGGAGCAGGGGCTAGCACTATCGGCACCTTGACCTTTAGAGGCAAACTTAACACAAGAAGCTCAGGCTCTAACCACAGCACTATCAACATAAAAGTAAGTGGCAACGTGCAAGGCACCTCGTACGACTCAGTTAGTATGAATAGCCTTGAGTACGGAGTCGCTGCGAGTAATACACCAGGCGGTAAGGTAGCCTTTGATGTCGATTCAGGGGTAACGGGGAGCTTTAACGTTCTCAATTCCTCTACAACGCCAACCGGAAACTTAAGCGCGGTTTCGGTTTCTGGAGGGTATACCTGTACTACCGTGAGTCGAAGCAACAACACCTGGACCTGCGATCCAGCAAGTCCCGCTAACTACGCCGATATAACCTTTGATCAATCAAGCGGTATCCTATCAATCCCCACCTACACACCAACTAACACCCCCACTACCACCCCAACTATAACTCCAACTATCACACCAACTAACACTCCAACTAACACCCCGACGCTCACTCCAACTATAACTCCAACCAATACCCCAACCGACACCCCCACTATCACCCCCACTACCACCCCGACTAACACCCCAACAGCTACCCCGACCCGTGGTGGACCACAGGGGCCGTCTCTGAGCGCTAACTCGCCGCTCCTGACAGATGTTGATACCGGAGCCGGTACGATGGCGGTCTCCTTTGATCTCTCATGGAACTATTCGTGGCGCTTAAGCTCTGGAGCTTCTAACTGGGACGCTATGTGGGTATTTGTAAAGTTTAGAAGAGATCACGGAGAGTGGCAGCACGCAACACTAGCGAATACAGGACACACAGCCCCGGCCGGATCAACGATCGATATCGGACTACGTGACCCTAAGAGCGGCTACAATATATCAACCAACCCAGGGTTAGGGGCGTTTATTTACAAGAGTAGCACGGGCTTTGGAACTAACACCTTTAACGACATAAAGCTAATCTGGAACTACGCCCAGGACGGTGTCATGCAAGGTGATCCGCTTGATATTCAACTACACGCAATACACATGGTCTACGTCCCCCAAGGGGCGTTTTATGCCGGAGATAACGCCATATCAAGTTCAGCGTTTAAGCAGGGCAGTAGCGATAACGACCCATGGTACGTAGGGGGTGAAGGAGCACTTAGCGTCACTAACTCTAGCGGCAGTAGTGGCGGAACCGGGAGTGACCCAACAGCGGCTGTGTACTACTACACATCGGATAACGGCTCTAACGATGATGCTAGCGGAGCGGCGTTTACTATCCCCGCCGCGTTCCCTAAAGGGTATGACTCGTTTTATGTGATGCGCTACGAGTTAACCCAGGAGCAGTGGCGTGACTTTTTTAACTCACTGCCGACAACCGGTAGCGCAAGAGCTAACCGTGATATAACCGGCTCAAGTAACAGCGCAAAGAGCTCAGATAACGTAGTTGATCGAAACAACCTAAGTTGGGACTCTAGTGTAAATAGTAGCTCAGCGGTCCTACCCGATCGCGATTCACCCAACGCAGAGAACTACTGCAACGTGCCGATGAGCTATGTGTCGTGGGATGATCACTTAGCCTATCTTGATTGGGCTGGCCTCAGGCCCCTAACAGAGCTTGAGTACGAGAAGGCGTGTCGTGGAACGGCAAACCCTGTAAGTGGCGAGTACGCCTGGGGCACAACTAACCTCACAGCGGCGACAGGATTTAGTAGTGGTGGAAAGGTAACAGAGGTTCCGAGCAATTCAGGAGCCAATGTCGCCTATGGCAGTAACACTACCGGGCAGGCGCGCATAGGGTCATTTGCATCACTTAATTACGGATTAGCCTCACGTGAGCTATCTGGCGGAAGCTACTACGGCACCATGGAGCTAAGCGGCAACACAAGTGAGTTAACAGTGACGGTTGGTAACTCTACGGGGCGTGGCTACACCGGAGAGCACGGAGATGGAGCGCTAGATTCATCAGGGGCGGCAAACACAAGTAACTGGCCGACAGCTCCAGGGTGTGGTGAGCGTGGCGGCAGTTGGACAGCAAGCTCTCAGGGCATCCGTGCATCTGACCGCTACAGCGCAGCCAGTGGTATTAGCCAACGAGCTAAAGAGCTGGGCGTGCGCGGCGGGCGTAGTTGGCCGTAGGGTTTTTATGTTCTAAATAAGGCGTGGGTGTGCAAAGAGTAGAGCAGATACAAACTACCGGATCAACACCGACAATCGTGTCGTGGCGTTTGGTGTTGTTTGCGTATTTAACGCTCATAGTAGCCCTAGCGCCTAGTGTGGTGTATGGGCAGAACTCCTATACCTGGCAAAACACCGGCACTGATTTTAATACAAGTAGCAACTGGTCCCCCGCAACAGTGCCTAGCGTAAGTACGGATATAGCTAACTTTACTAGCGCCTGTACGCAGCAGCCGGATCTTTCGGCGAATGTTTCGATTGGAAGGATTGTGCTCGGGACCGGGGCAACGGGGTGTACGATATCAAGCAGCACATCAAAAACGATAACTCTGAATGGAACCAGCTCGGGTAGTTCTGGTGCTATATCTACCAACGAAGCTGTAACTATCTCTTCTGGTATCGCCCTTATTTCGAGCGATCAGACGTTTTATTCTAACGGTAAGGCAGTGACGCTCTCCGGTGTAATTTCTGGGGGTAACTCGGCTAGTAAGATTAACTTCACCGGCACCTCAGCAAGTATATGGAATTTACAAAGTAGTGCTAACACCTATCAGAGCCAAAATACAATCGGTACTGGCACGGTTAAAGTGAAAAAGTTAGGTGATCCTAACGCTGCCACTGGAAGCTATGATTCACTGGGGACTAATAAGACAGTTGTTTTGAGCACCAGCAGTACGCTCTGGAGCACCGCCACACAAGATGAAACTACAACGCGAGACTTTTCTGTAACTGGTGTTAGCGGTACCAACCCAACAATCAAAACTGACGGCACATACAGACTAACCATCACTGGGGATATTTATAGCAGCTCAGCCTCAGTGAGAACTTTAGCTTTGTACAATATCCTCGCTCTTTCTGGGCTCATATCTGAGAAGTCATTAGGCGCGTTATCTTTAGGTATTGATCCCGGAATGGTTGCTCCCTGCGGCGTTAGCGTAACTAACACAAATAACTCATTTACGGGGTCGGTGAACATTAATGCGCAGGGAGGTACCCCTGGGGTGTGCACTTTAAAGGTACCTAAAATTGGAAACGCAGGTGAAAACTCACCGCTAGGAAAAAACAGTGCGATCACCTTTAATTCAGGGGCAGGTGATGCTGGTTATCTAGAGTATACTAGCACATCTGGCTTGGATGAGGTCACCGATAAGGTCATATCGGTAAACCCTAATGCTAATGGTAACGGCACCAATTCAGGTATCTTCCAATCCGCCAGCGGAGGAAAACTTAAATTTACCAGCGATACAGTACAGACCGGAATTCATACTCGAACTTTTAATCTAGGTGGTTCAGTAGCGGCAGCTACAGGTGAGTTTGCTGGTAAGATCATCAATAGTACTACGGCAGTTGGCGCTAGTACCCCAACCCCTGTTACCAACCTACGCAAGTGGGGCTCCGGCACCTGGATTCTCTCCGGCAACAACACCTACACCGGAACCACAGAGGTGAGAGAGGGTTCGCTCTACGTTAACGGCACGCACGCTGCCGGCACAGTCGGTGGCGTCACGGTCTATGGAACCCCTGGAGCAACCTTAGGCGGCTCTGGAACTATTACTGGAGACACTACGCTAAGCGCAGGTTCACCCTCAAACTCCTTTGGCTCGCTTGACCCAGGAGCAGGGGCTAGCACTATCGGCACCTTGACCTTTAGAGGCAAACTTAACACAAGAAGCTCAGGCTCTAACCACAGCACTATCAACATAAAAGTAAGTGGCAACGTGCAAGGCACCTCGTACGACTCAGTTAGTATGAATAGCCTTGAGTACGGAGTCGCTGCGAGTAATACACCAGGCGGTAAGGTAGCCTTTGATGTCGATTCAGGGGTAACGGGGAGCTTTAACGTTCTCAATTCCTCTACAACGCCAACCGGAAACTTAAGCGCGGTTTCGGTTTCTGGAGGGTATACCTGTACTACCGTGAGTCGAAGCAACAACACCTGGACCTGCGATCCAGCAAGTCCCGCTAACTACGCCGATATAACCTTTGATCAATCAAGCGGTATCCTATCAATCCCCACCTACACACCAACTAACACCCCCACTACCACCCCAACTATAACTCCAACTATCACACCAACTAACACTCCAACTAACACCCCGACGCTCACTCCAACTATAACTCCAACCAATACCCCAACCGACACCCCCACTATCACCCCCACTACCACCCCGACTAACACCCCAACAGCTACCCCGACCCGTGGTGGACCACAGGGGCCGTCTCTGAGCGCTAACTCGCCGCTCCTGACAGATGTTGATACCGGAGCCGGTACG
This sequence comes from Bdellovibrionota bacterium, assembly GCA_040402735.1. GTDB lineage: Bacteria > Bdellovibrionota_C > UBA2361 > UBA2361 > OMII01 > OMII01. The sequence continues at coordinate 11,212 of JBBALZ010000053.1, read as the reverse complement.
ATGGCGGTCTCCTTTGATCTCTCATGGAACTATTCGTGGCGCTTAAGCTCTGGAGCTTCTAACTGGGACGCTATGTGGGTATTTGTAAAGTTTAGAAGAGATCACGGAGAGTGGCAGCACGCAACACTAGCGAATACAGGACACACAGCCCCGGCCGGATCAACGATCGATATCGGACTACGTGACCCTAAGAGCGGCTACAATATATCAACCAACCCAGGGTTAGGGGCGTTTATTTACAAGAGTAGCACGGGCTTTGGAACTAACACCTTTAACGACATAAAGCTAATCTGGAACTACGCCCAGGACGGTGTCATGCAAGGTGATCCGCTTGATATTCAACTACACGCAATACACATGGTCTACGTCCCCCAAGGGGCGTTTTATGCCGGAGATAACGCCATATCAAGTTCAGCGTTTAAGCAGGGCAGTAGCGATAACGACCCATGGTACGTAGGGGGTGAAGGAGCACTTAGCGTCACTAACTCTAGCGGCAGTAGTGGCGGAACCGGGAGTGACCCAACAGCGGCTGTGTACTACTACACATCGGATAACGGCTCTAACGATGATGCTAGCGGAGCGGCGTTTACTATCCCCGCCGCGTTCCCTAAAGGGTATGACTCGTTTTATGTGATGCGCTACGAGTTAACCCAGGAGCAGTGGCGTGACTTTTTTAACTCACTGCCGACAACCGGTAGCGCAAGAGCTAACCGTGATATAACCGGCTCAAGTAACAGCGCAAAGAGCTCAGATAACGTAGTTGATCGAAACAACCTAAGTTGGGACTCTAGTGTAAATAGTAGCTCAGCGGTCCTACCCGATCGCGATTCACCCAACGCAGAGAACTACTGCAACGTGCCGATGAGCTATGTGTCGTGGGATGATCACTTAGCCTATCTTGATTGGGCTGGCCTCAGGCCCCTAACAGAGCTTGAGTACGAGAAGGCGTGTCGTGGAACGGCAAACCCTGTAAGTGGCGAGTACGCCTGGGGCACAACTAACCTCACAGCGGCGACAGGATTTAGTAGTGGTGGAAAGGTAACAGAGGTTCCGAGCAATTCAGGAGCCAATGTCGCCTATGGCAGTAACACTACCGGGCAGGCGCGCATAGGGTCATTTGCATCACTTAATTACGGATTAGCCTCACGTGAGCTATCTGGCGGAAGCTACTACGGCACCATGGAGCTAAGCGGCAACACAAGTGAGTTAACAGTGACGGTTGGTAACTCTACGGGGCGTGGCTACACCGGAGAGCACGGAGATGGAGCGCTAGATTCATCAGGGGCGGCAAACACAAGTAACTGGCCGACAGCTCCAGGGTGTGGTGAGCGTGGCGGCAGTTGGACAGCAAGCTCTCAGGGCATCCGTGCATCTGACCGCTACAGCGCAGCCAGTGGTATTAGCCAACGAGCTAAAGAGCTGGGCGTGCGCGGTGGGCGTAGTGTGCCGTAACAGAGCTATCGAGAAGTCAAAGACGAGATAAACCCTGCGCGAGTGATTTTTGAAAGAAAATTCACTCGCACTAGCAGGGTGAGCGCAATCTTGGCCCCTACGCGAGTTTTTGCCGCCTTTCCCTAGGTGCTCGGCTATCATAGTCTCGCCGCAGGTGGTGGAGTAGTGGAGCTGTAACCCTAAATTCGGCAGTTGCGGGTCTGAAAATGGCGCATCTACTCGAAATCACTGTGGCTTTTGAATTTTCGGTGCTCACCCTGACGGTGCCAGGGCTGCGCCTCCGAAAAATTCAAAATCCTTCGTGCTTTCGAGTACCTGCACCATTTTCATCCTCCTTAACTGCCGAATTTAGGATAATAACTACTCACCAAAAAAAGGCACCCCCGACTAGGGGGTGGCAAGAAAAAAGATCCGCCAAAATAACCTCATTTAGCGATGAAATTGCAGCGACGATCTTAAAATCCGGTGAGTAGTTACGTGGAACTGTACTTGCAACGAATTACCGAGAGTCCACGGATTGGGCAGAAATAGTCGCAACGGATCGCCTAAACAGCTGAATCGCTGTCGGCAAAGGGATAGCTGCCAACTCTTTTATAGGCAGTTTCTGCCTAGCTGATGGCTAAACGAGATCGCTATGGCAACAACAACCTTTGGCGGTATCGCCTCGGGACTCGATACCCAGGCACTAATTGATGCAACCATTAATGCGTCACGACAAACTCGCGTTAAGCCAAACCAAGATCGGGTAACTGAACTTGAGGGCACAAATTCAGCGCTCGAAGATCTCTCTAAAAAGCTTAATACTCTCAAAGAAACTCTTGATCCTTTCACTACCCTTGAAGGAGGTGGAGTAAGCAAGACCGGAACAAGTAGCAAAGAATCGGTTGTCTCTGCGACAGCAACTGCCGCAGCTGCTAACGGTTCATACGCAGTGACGGTATCGGCGTTAGCGAGCAATCATACCTACAGCTTCGACCAGACTTATACGAATACAACTGATAGTATTCAGAGTAGCCTAACTGGTGGGGAGCTTGAGGCTGATCGTACCATTACATTCACTGTTGGAGTTGGAAGTGAACAGGAAACGGTGAGCGTAGTAGTTACGGACGGTAGCTTCTCAATACAGAACTACGTTGAGGCATTTAATGGCGCGAGTAATAAAGCGCGAGCCTCGTTGGTAAATATCGGTACGGCTACCAGTCCATCGTATAAGATCGTAATCTCATCGCTCTATGAGGGAACTGAGAAAGGCACAGTTACAAGAAGTACCTTGGGAACGAGTCTGACCAATCTTAGTGGCTACTCAGAGAGTGCGGCAGCTAACGCCTCTTTATCGATTACTGGAATCGGGACGATTACGAGGGCCACTAATAGTATCTCGGATATTATCCCCGGAGTGACGCTTGCTCTGAGTTCAACTGGAACATCAACAGTAAAGATCGCCGAGGATGCGCCAGCGACGATCTCCAAGGTGCAGCAGTTTGTTGACGCTTATAATGACTTAGTCACGTTCATAACAGAGAACAACAAGGTCACAGAAGAGCAGAAGGGAAAAGAGATCACTAATGTTTTTTCGCCTCTGGCTTCTTCGCGTCTAGATGATAATGTGCTCTTTGCGCTCCGCTCAGAGCTTGCGCAGGTTATCTCCTCTGGTGGGTCGACGGTGAAGGTCTTTTCTGATCTCGGCATAACGACCGAGCGTGACGGAAAGCTAAAGTTTGATAGCGCCAAGCTGCAGGAAGCTATCTCATCAGAGGTGACCAGTGTATCGTCAATTATGTCGCAATTCGCTGATGCCACGTCGATGACTAGCGGCGTCATAAGCCAGTATACTCGCTATAACGGCTTACTTGACGTGTCAATCGATGCCAATAAAACAACGATCGATGACCTTAACGAGCGCATAGCTACAACAGAAGCGCAGTTAGAGCGCCAAACTGATATGCTGCGGGCGCGCTATGCTCGCCTAGAGGCAACTATGGGTAAGTTGCAGAGTCAGCAGTCCTCTCTGACATCGGCCTTGGCAGGGCTTGGATAGCCACTTTCCAGCTCTGACGACCTGGGGTAACGTAGTTTGGTGTTGGGGCGTATAGCGTTGGAGCAGCCCCGTCGAGTATCGATCGGCCTTTGCCGGGTCGGTGCTGCCACCAAACGGCCAGTGCTATGTCTCTGATCAATAAATTAGCAACCTTTATCTGTATCACGGCCTTTTCGGGTTCTATGGTAGTCATGGGTGCTCGTGACTTACGAAATGCGCTAAAAGCACCTAGTTCGGTAGATATGGATAGAGCAAAAAAGCTGATACAGCAGCTTCGAGGAGATGAGCTCTTCCGTATTGAGGCTAAGTACGATCAAACCCATGAAAAGCCCAATCGTAGGCCCGGCAGCATACTGCCAGAGTATGATTTGGCGAAAATTAAAAAGTTTCTCTCTAACCTCATAGGAAACGGCGATTCTGAGTCGTCGAGTGGCTCCGTTGCGGCATCAGAAGAGGGGAGCAACCGTGAGCAAGGAGATTAGTGATGAGGGCCATTAGAAACTTTATCGTGGTTCTTCTAGTTTCCTTGCAGGTGAGTGGTTGTGTTCTTGTGCCATTTGTTCAAGCCTTTAAAGAGACCGGCCTTACCGAAGGCGACCGCATGGAGCTTTTGCCACCACAATTAAAGAAATTCTCTGACGCCCGTGTATTTGGCAATAAATCTCTAGCGATGGCTTTAGTAGCTTCGGAGTCGCAAAGTGAAATTTCAAAGCAACTACAGGACAAGCCGGAGCAGGAACGAATCGTCAAGTCTCAAGTTGACGAAATCGAATGGAGCGATGATGCGCGCAAAGCACGGGTGGTAGTGAAGGTTGAGTCCTTCACGATGTCACAGCTGATTGTAAAGACTAAAAAGGAGCAGCAGCGCTGGGAGTTCTCGCCGGGGAGTGGATGGCTAATGACTGAGCGCTCAGTGCTCAGCGAAGGTTAGGTTTAAAGGGTGAAACGATGCATGTAAGGCTTTTCCTGATGACTCTTTTGGTGTGTGGAGGGGCGTTATCGGGATGCGCTTGGTTTAACCGCTCACCCAGTGCCGACTCAGGTCGAATCGTTGGTTCGGCAGTAGGCGGAGACCCCTCGGTCACACCGTTTCGACTCGATGTGTTGCAGGAAACCAATGACGGCAAGAACCTGACTGTCCAGGGACAGTTAGTTGCTAAGAGTCAACGCGCATCAAAGGATGTCCTAGTTAGGCTTACTGCGGTCGATACTAGTGGCTCAGAGAAAACAGCGATTCATAAAGTGTCAGACCTGATTCCAAGCGGAGCAGAAATGATGCCTTCAATCCCAACGCAATTTTCGCTCTCGCTGCCATCGCAAGGGATAACTAACTACCAACTCGAGGTTTTATGGGGCAAAGATGCTGCACCGTATCTTGGAGAAGATCGAGCGTCGCTTAAGCAGGAAAAGCCATCGTCAGAGTTCCTAGCGCTCCGTAATCTGGAGGTTCATAGGGTGCCTGATGGTAGCTGCTCATCACCGGAGGAGTGCCTAGTGACCTTTTCGATTAAGGGTGAGTTCTTTAACGCTGGTAAAGCAACTATTCGCGATGTAGTTGTCGTGGCGGGATTTGCGCCAGCTAGTAAAATGGGATTGCCGAATCATCCGCTTGAAAATGAGAAACGTGTAGAGGTGCAGAACCTTGACCTAGCCCCGCAGGCTACAAAGCCGTTTCGTTTGACCCTTGAAAAGCTTCTTCCGGCCTCGGACACCGTTGCTTACCAACCTGTTGTGCGCATAGTTTCATTCGGATCTGATTGGTAAACGGTGTCGCCGACTTGTAGAGCGCACGGACTGGGCTATGTTTAAACTTGCGCGCTTCCTTAAACTGCTAAGTAATCCGGTAGTTGTGCGCCGTGCTCTCGCGGCCTTTCTTGCTCTTGGATCTGTGGTGTCAGTGTGGCTAGCGGTGAATGATTCGCGGGAAACTACTGCGTTGCGACAGGGAGATTTTCCGGCGTTTTGGTCTATGGCAGTGATAGCGGCGAGCGCTGAGCCGCAACGTCTCTATGATCTGGAGCTACAGCGTGAGGTTCAGAATGCTGCTTGGCCAGCGCTTTCAGGTAGTGTCCTGCCAGCAGCATATCCGCCTTATATGGCCTATGTATTACAGCCGCTTGCGCGCCTCGACCACCGTGTAGCGCGGCAGGTGTGGACTGGTATTAGTCTTATTGCATCGTTTCTCTCTGTGCTACTACTAGTGAGGCTTAATCCTCATCTCTCGTGGGCACCGTGGATGGTGTGGGGAACGCTTTTTATATTTAGCCCCACGTTACGTGGCATAGCAGGTGGTCAGTTAGTGTCGATTGTAGCTCTTTGCATCGCGCTCTGTGTTACCTTTGAGCGGCGGCGCTCTTGGCTGGCGGATATACTATTCGGAGCTGTGCTGGGTGCGTTGTTGTGCAAGCCTTACTATGCGCTCTGTGCGCTTGTAATACCTATACTTTCTCGTCGCTGGCTTACCTTTGCGAGTTTTAGTGTAGTTGCCCTCGGATGGGCGCAGTGTGCGACGTTGGTTCTTAAAGGCAACTGGTTAAGTGAATGGAGTGTATTTGCAGCACGTTTTGCAAAGATTAATCTTGAAACTAATGCGCACCAGATGCCTAATCTGTGGGCGCAGATATATTCCATATATGGAGGTACGCGAAACTTCGGGTTGATGGGATGGATACTAGCCATCGCCTCGTACGGTGCACTAGCTTGCGGCGTGTATCTCGTTATTGGATCGAGGGCCGCACGCGAATTGCTAAAATCTCCGCGACAATACGGCGAATTACTCGTATACCTGGTGCTTACATTATTGGTGGTACTGATGCCGCAGGTGAATTTCTACGATTTAGGAGTCGTTGCGTGCGCAGTAATCGCTCTGTTTCGACCCGGCAGATTGTTTGACCGCGTGATAGTTATCGCTTGTATTGTGATCTCACAATTTGCTGTGTCTCCGCCATTTGGACTGCCTATCCATTTTATAATCGCGTTGATCGGTCTAGGGTACGTTTGTGTGCGCATACGGGAGCGTGTGCTACAGGAGGTTAGCTGATTAGTAGCTATTCACCAATGAGTAGTTACGCTGAATAGTTAGGAGTTTCTCAGGACTTTTATCCTAAATTCGGCAGTTAAGGAGGATCAAAATGGTGCAGGATCGCGGGTGCTTGCGGAGTGACTCAGCCCTTACTTTTTATTCGGCTTGGCCTTGCCTTTTTGATCTATAACCCAACGCTGACATCCGTCCGGGACTCTTGCAAATTCCTGGTCGCCGAACATGAACTTTGATCCATCACTCATAATCAGCTCAATTCTCGGATTTCTTCCGTATCCGCACCCATTCTTCCTAAAACGCGCAAGGCTTCCATAACCATTTCCTGGACCACGGTTTGTGCCTGTTTCTCCATTGACCCTCACGGTAGTGCCGTACGGAACTGAGTGAATTGCAAGTCGCCCATCACTATCGGCCACCGGCTTCCAGAGAATAAAGCCCGCAGGAGTTGATGGGCCTTCGAACTCAGGCTCCGGTGTTGGAGTTGGCGTAATCGATTCTTCAAGTAGCGCTCTGTAACATGGACCGATGAGCTCTCCACTACAAACATCTGTGCCGACATCGGCAAAGCCAGCCTTGATTAGCTCCTCAGAGAAGCTTTTGCCTGATGCTGAAAAAATCTGTCCTATTAACCCAACTCTTCCGCTATCGAGATCGGTCGTGCAGGTTTTATCCGTCTGGTAGAAGTATACTTCACCTTCTGAACTTAATTTCTCCATGAGCAGCTCAGCGCCGTTACGTGGTTCGATTGACCCCGGAACATCTAGCCCGTGGAGCTTGACGAACTCCTCAACGCGACTTCTCTTAATCGCCACTAAATTTGGTCCGAGAACGCGTGCCTGTGCGCGGTCGCCATCTGATGGATTCACAGGATTAAATACCTCCCCACCTTGTACGGTGCCGCACTCGGTACGAAAGCCTTCGGTCGATGCCTCAGCGCTTGAGCTGTCCTCAGAGGGCTCATCAGAGCTATCTGAAGAGCTCTTAGTGCAGGCGCTTAGCTGACAGAGAAGTGAAAAAGATAGCAGTAAATTTAGTATGTTGCGGGATATCATAGGCGGTTTACCTAAAACCTGTTTGGCGAACTTAACTAATCTTTTTGGGTATAAGTCTACCCCACCCCTCCCTTATCTGCGCTAAGTGCACGATTGCATCAGGGGGACGCGAGAAAATCTCGCTGACGCTAGGTTTTGCCTCGCTTCCTTAAGTGTTACTATACGTCATCTCCACTATGAACCACACATCAACTTCAGCGATTCTTAACCCGCGAACAGATATTTGGGTGAGTGGTGGACTCTCGGTTGTGGTGCTTTTAATCTTGGCTGCCTTTGGGCTACTTGGCTCACGTGAATTTCTCCTGCAAGAGTTCCTTATTCTCACCGTACTGGTTAACGGTACACATTTTATGGCTTCGTATAGGTTGTTGTACTCTTCGCGTGCATTCGCAGCCACGTACCCGTGGGCTTCATATTACGTTCCAGCTTTCCTACTGAGCTGGGCAATATTAGGTATATCACTCTGCTCATATAACCCTAGCTGGATGTTTCCGTTGCACTTACTAGCTGCAACAGCGACCCTGTATCTAGCGCTGCATTACACCGGCCAAGCATGGGGCATGGTGAGCTCGTTCGCCTATCTTGAAGGTATTAGATTTGAGCCCAAAGAGCGCGAGCTTTTACGTCGTTTGCTTAGACTATTAGCCCTCTGGCACGTTGTTTGGGGCATGAAGCTTTTGTGGCCGCCACCTGTAGAGTTTACAAACTACGTCCGAGCTCTTGATATCGTTATGAACACAATAGCGTGCGGATCATTAATTGCCGGATTGGGCTGTTTCTACCGGATCGGTAAGCGCTGTGGTCGCTCTGTGCCCCTACGAGTTATAGTCCCCTTCGTCGCGCTGCATGTTTGGTACGGGTTTTTGTACTGTTTTCCGCAGTCAATCTTCTGGGTGCAGATCTTTCACGCGCTGCAATACCTCCCTTTTCCGCTCAGAGTGGAGTTAAATCGCACAGACAGCTCGGCGGGTGGAGAGCAGCGTATGAAGAGGGGTTTTAGCTACTTTCTTATGTTAGCGTTTACCAGCGCGATTATCTTTGGACTTGTTCCCTCGATCTCGAAGGGTCTAGGTCAGGGATCTCATACAATCTGGGTCGTCGTGGCTTGTGTCATCAATATTCATCACTACTTTATCGATGGGTGCATCTGGCATATCAGTAATCCGGTGGTGCGACACGAGCTCTTTGCGCATACGCGGCCAGCTGTTTCGAATTGACACAAGCAGGGCGCCCTGCTACACGTGCATGAGATGCGAGCGCCAGGGAAGTACGGTGAGATTCCGTCGCGGTCCCGCCGCTGTATCCGAGATGCTAAAAGCCTGTTAGGTACATAGCAGGGGAGTAATACTCCTCTGCTAGTGCCTTAGAGTAAATACGCTCAATCACCCCACTGTGACGCAAGCCCTACAATCACAACCGTAGCGCGTTATGGGAAGGGGGAGCGTTATTCCGCTGTAGCTATCGGTAGCCAGAAGACCTTCTCGCGTCGATAAAGTCGAGTGCTTACTGTAGTCACTCAATTTTATTTCGGCTGATTACCCTCGTGGACTGGGGTGGTTGCTTATGTTTGTGCGTGTATATTCGCGCGCACTTTTTTGGTGAGGATCAATATGGTTCGTAGTCTAGTCGCAGCTCTTACGCTGTTTGTGGTGTGGTGCGTGCGTGCACCCGTAGCGCTCGGTGATGAAGTCGGAGATAGAGACGCTAAGACCAAAGAGATCATAGTAACCGGTACTTTACTAGAGACTACTCTTGAGAATACAGCGAGCTCCGTTTCTGTCTTGTCCGAGCAGGATCTGCAAGATGGTCAGTACCGGAATGCGATCGCAGCTCTGCGACAGGTTCCTGGAGTAGATATAGTTCAGAGTGGCGCTAACGGTGGCAACGCCGCAGTGTTTCTGCGCGGAGGTAATAGCGAGCACACATTGGTTCTCTTAGATGGGATGGAGCTTAACAATCCAGCAACGGCTAATCGTTCGTTTAATATGGCCAATGTTACACTAGAGAACATCGAGCGTATCGAGGTGATTCGTGGGCCGCAGAGCACTATCTATGGCTCTGACGCGATGGGTGGAGTAATCAATCTAATCTCTAAAAAAGCCAGAGAGGGGGTGCACGCTAACGTCAGCTCAGAGGCGGGTTCGTACAACTCTTTTACGCAACTTGGTAATATTTCTTATGGAAGTGAGAAGTTAGATCTCTCTACAGGAATCACCAGACAAGATATCGGAGGCATCTCTTCGGCCGATGCGCGATACGGCAACAAAGAGCAGGACGACTACCAGAATACTTCGCTATCCAATCGTATGCGATTTGCGCCGACTGATAACGTGACAGCGACCAACACGCTGCGTTACACCCGCTCTCATTCAAATCTTGATAATTGTGGCGGGGCTGGATGTGATGACCCTAATCGCTGGATTCGTAACAACGAGTTCTTTACTCGCAGCGACGTGACCGCTGATCTTTTCGATAGAACTGTGTCCCCGACGGCCTATATATCTTATGCTCGGCACGATTTGGATGATGTAAACTCTCCCGATCTTAATTCAATTGAATTTCTCGATTCAAACTACAACGGAGATGTCCTCACAGTTGGATCTCGTCTTAATTGGTCGCCCAGTGATCTGTTTTCTTCGGTAGTTGGAGCCGAAACGCAAGGTGAAAGAGCCAGTTCAATGTACCTTTCAGATGGCGCTTTTGGGCCTTTTGAGGATACGTTTTACGGTAGAGAGGCTAGAACTAATAGTGTCTTCATGGAATCAAGATTAGCGTATGACTCTAAAGCGTACCTTGATGCGGGGCTGAGGCATGACAATCACTCTATCTTTGGCGGTAAGACTACCTTTAAGGTAGCGCCCGCAGTTCACCTAACAGATACCACAAAGGTACGGGGGTCGGTCGGAACCGGCTTTAAGGCCCCTTCGCTTGTGCAGCTCTATTCGAGCTATGGCAATCGCGATTTGCAGAGTGAGACAAGCACCGGCTGGGATGTGGGGGTCGATCAGGATATTGTGAAGGACACTTTGAGTACATCCTTAGTATATTTTCACAACGACTATGATGAGCTAATCACATTCAATCCAGGAACGTTTGTGTTGGAAAATATAAACCAGGCAACGACCCAAGGAGTTGAATTTGGATTGAACTATGAGATCTCGGATGACCTCTCCGCGAGAGTTGCCTACACGTACACCGATACGGAGAACGCCGAAACGGGCGAGTCTCTCTTAAGAAGACCGCGTAACAAGAACTCATTTACGCTTGTATATTCTCCGATAGATAACTTTAGAGCGCAGCTACAGTGGCGTGTCTACAGTTCAAGATTCGACAATGACTTTTCGGCCTATCCTCCAACACGTCAGGCGCTGGGTGGTTATGGAATCGTGGACATAGCTCTGTCGTATAAGCTAGGTGCTTCAACCGAGGTGTTCGGCAGAGTCGATAATCTGTTCGATCAAGAGTACCAGGACGTGCTCGGATTTGGCACGATGGGGGCTGCTGCCTACGCAGGACTGCGGGTTGAGCTGTAGTGCCTCGGGGTGATTCAACCTAAATTCGGCAGTTGCGGGTCTGGTAACACTTTAGCAGTTTGCCGAAGCCCCCATGAAACCTCGCCCTTCTACGTGA
>JBBALZ010000052.1:0-17633 GCA_040402735.1 Bdellovibrionota bacterium | reverse complement strand
AACCCTGGCACCGTCAGGGTGAGCACCGAAAATTCAAAAGCCAAAGTGATTTTGAGTAGATGCGCCATTTTCAGACCCGCAACTGCCGAATTTAGGATTATGCTTCGAGCCAGAATTGTGAGGTTGGGTTGGCCACAAGGCGCAGGTAACGAAAAAACATTAGGCGTATCCTCTAAGATACGTTAAAGTTTTTTTTGCAGTTTTTTTCTTGACCTGCAACGCGGCGGACGACACGAGATCGCAATTCGTAGCCTGAGAATGATTTTTTTGGAAGTAGCTCTAGGACTGGTCCGAGGAAAGTACCAGCCGGGAAAGAGCGACCTATGAATAAACAGGAGCCCAGGTTTAAAAGTGGATCGAGCTGTAGGGCGAAGATCCTAAATTCGGCATTTGCGGGTCTGAAAATGGCGCAGCCACTCAAAATCACTTCGGCCTTTGGATTTTCGGCGCTCGCCCTGACGGTGCCAGGGTTGCGCTTCCACAAATATCGAAATCCTTCGGGCGTTTGTGGATCTGCACCATTTTCATCCTCCTTAACTGCCCAATTTAGGATAATTTTCACTGCTCTTGCCGCTGTGTGCGCTACTCTGTTTTCGGAGATCTCCCACGCTCAAGGAGCAGCGCCAAACGATTTTATTTTAACTGCAAGCTCAGGTGTCTATCAAAGCTCGGACGGGAGGACCAAGATAATCCTGGCTTACAAAGATGGGGCGCAGGGGTTCTTTGTTGTTCACTTTAATGAGGGGATTATCCCGCAAGAATTTAACCCCGAAACAACACCTGCTAAAGATGCAACGAGTGTCTTTATCCGTTTCGATCCCACCGCAGAGCGTCAATATTCGGAGCTAGTAGTCGGGCAGCACGTCTATAAAGTTTTAGGCAGTCTTAATATCTGGCTTACTCCGAACGGAAGTGTCTCTGTGAACATCGACAACATGAATCCTTATCTGACGGTGACGACTAGGTCTCAAAATGGCAAGAACGATTCACTGGTTGGTTTCTACGGAATGACCGAAGTGGTAAAGGGTGTCGGAAACCTCGCCACAATCCTCACCGCCAACCAACTTAGCCCTGAAATAGCTAAGCTACTTATACCCTACATCGTAACCAAGCAAGAACTTACGCTGAATAGTAAGGAGGTGAAAAATAAAACTGTAGGGCTTTTCGTGCGTCAGAATCACCCGTGTAATGGGGAAAACAATAACGCTATACTAAAACTTGAACAACTTCAGGCGATTCAAAAAGCTAAGACAGAAGTGCTGCAAGCACAGCTTCTCGAGCGCTTCTTAAGAGACAACAAAGCTAAACCACCGATGCTAGGCCACCTTATACTAAGAGCTGAACCGACTGGCCCGATGATTCTTCTTAACATCGCCTCAAAGAACATATCAGATGTTAGGGTTATTAAAAACACCCTATCTCACAGAACGATCTGTGTGGTTTCTCCGATCAGCTAAACGTAACTACTCACCGGATAGTGAGACTGTCGCTGCAATTTCGTCGAACAATGAGCTTATTTTTGCGGTTCTTTTTTCGTAACTACTCACCGGATTTTAAGATCGTCGCTGTAATTTCGTCGCTAAATGAGGCGATTTTGCAGGATCTTTTTTCTTGTCACCCCTAGTCGGGGGTAGGGCTTCGCAATTCTCCCGCTATCTACTGGAAAGGACTGGCATTCCTGATAGGGATAAAAATGCGCGGCTAAATACCGTTAAACCTATTAAACCTAAATTCGGCAGTTAAGGAGGATGAAAATGGTGCAGATGCTCGAAAGCACAAAGGATTTTGATATTTGCGGAAGCGCAACCCTGGCACCGTCAGGGTGAGCACCGCAAATTCAAAAGCCGAAGTGATTTCGAGTAGATGCGCCATTTTCAGACCCGCAACTGCCGAATTTAGGTTAAATACAGTAGGTTCCGCGCATTTTTGGCCCCATTTAAGAGAAGAGAATTGCGATGCCCCTAGTCGGGGGTGCTTTTTTTGCTGAGTAGTTACAGCTAAACTAAGCAGCGCGCCGCCTATCGTTGGTGATTCCACTACGACGTCTAAAAAGAATGCGCACATCGTTTCCGGGAAACTCAACGGCTTTTCTCACGGTATTTTTAAGATAGCGTTCATAGTTAAAACGCAAGCGATCTGGATAATTAACAAAAACCGCAAACGTTGGCGGCCGAGTGGCAACCTGTGTCGCATACAGAAGTTTAATCGGCTGTCCGCGGTACACTGGAGGTGGCTTCTGAGTAAATGCATCAGAGAACAATTTATTTACCTCAGCAGTTGAAAGTCGCCTCGTGGCTGCTTCGTGTACTAGCTGGACGGTATCGAGAACGCTGAGACAACGCAGCCCTGTCTTTGCAGATACAAACAGCACAGGTGCGTAGGCTGCAAATTTAAATACCGATCTAATCGCTTGACGGTAGGCCTCGGCAACCCGCGGGTCCTTCTCAATCAGATCCCACTTATTGACGATAATTACTAAACTCTTACCCTTCTCATGAGCGAGTCCTACTATCTTGGCATCTTGTTCAGTAGGAACACCTTCTGCCGCATCTAGCAGAAATACGGCAACATCGGCCTGAGCAAGTGACCTAAGAGTTCTGATGTTACTAAATCGCTCGACCGTGTTTTCAGCCACTCCAGCTTTTTTGCGCAAACCAGCAGTATCAACGATCTCAAAGGTGCGACCATTTCGAACAAGCGAACTCTTGATGCTATCTCTAGTTGTGCCAGCAATCGGAGAGGTGATCATCCGCTCCTCACCGAGCAATGCGTTGACGAATGTACTTTTTCCTACATTGGGCTTTCCAATTATCGCCATGTTAATCGTAGCGCGAATCTCTGGCTCGTGGCGTTGGCCCTCAGACCTAGAGGGCTCTTCTTCAAATTCGACCGAGCTATCATCTCCTTCGATGCCATCATCTGATACATTATCAATGTGCAGCTCAACTGGATTTATGATCTCAGTCAATTTAGCCATAAGATCGCGAATACCCCGCCTGTGTGCGGCGCTTATCGGAATGATCTCCTCTATCCCAAGACCATAAAGCTCTGTTGCAGTGAGAGCTGCTGAGGGTTTCTCACACTTATTGGCAACGAAGATAGTCGGCTTTTCAATCTGTCGAATCAGACTGAGTACCTCCGCATCAAGAGGATGAAGACCGTGCAACCCATCGAAGACAACGATAACAACATCGCTTTGCTTAATCGCTAATTCGCTCTGTTCACGAACAGATTGATGTAATGCGATACTCTCCTCACCAACCAGCGCGCCAGTGTCGATCAGGGTAAAGGGGAAATCAAATCGTGTGACAACCTCGTAGCATCTGTCACGAGTCACTCCAGGCTGATCTTTCACAACCGCTTTTCGCTTGCCTGCCAAGGCGTTAAAAAGGGTCGATTTACCCACGTTTGTGCGACCAACGATACACACTGTTGGCAATCTACTCTGGTTTGTCATGATCTGATACTCCTTCCAGGACGATTTGTGAAACCGCACTCATTAATTCTTCCTCAACTACACGAGCCTCGGCTAGGCCTAAGTCGCGATTGAGCGGCCCTCGCAGCAAAGCTTCCTCTGCTGCTACTTGTTGCGAAGCCTTTTTGGTAGACCCTCTGCCCCTTCCAACGATGCGACCGTTAATCTCTACAACTGATACAAACACTGGCGAATGTTCGGGCCCCTCAGTAGTCTCGATTCGGTAAACTGGCGCACTGCCACCTGCGGCGTGAAGTAGCTCTTGCAGTTCGGTCTTTGGATCACGCGGCACTACCGTCAGAATTTCGTCTCCCATCAGTCTTGATACGCACTCTAGAGCCACTTCAAATCCCGCCTCAAGGTATACCGCACCTATGAGCGCTTCGAGCACATCAGCCAGTATTGAGGGCCGGTGATTAGCACCGTTAGCAAGCTCGCTGCGACTAAGACGAATATAGCGACTAAGCGAGAGCCGTTGGGCTATTGCTGCCAGCGAAGATGCCTTAACCAGCGCCGCACGCATCTTTGAGAGCGCCCCCTCGGAAGCGCTGCGATGTTTAATCGAGAGCAAGTGAGCTACTGCTAGGTCAAAAACAGCATCTCCAAGAAATTCAAGCCTCTCGTAATCACATTCTGAAGTACCTGCATGTGCTGACCGATGAGTGAATGCTCGCGTAATCCAGTTTCGGTCCTTAAACGAATAACCCAGATACTCCTCCAAGTCTTGGTATTGATTCTGATGTGAATTACCACCATCGTTTGAGTCAGGATTCGATGTTGATGAGGCGGGGTCAGATAGATCCCCTAATGGAACGCGGTGTGACATTTTAAAACAAGGCTCATGTTTGAGCCTCACACTCACAAAAGTAGCCTAGCTACTTTGTAGCTAGTGCTCTCTTTGGTGAATGAGAGGTAAATTCCCCCTTAGTGTAGCACTTCTGAGGCCGCTTTCAAAACTGAGGCCGGGCGAAATTAACTTATTATTGGTTAACACCCTGAAATCACGCAGTCTCGTTGGGAATAATCCTGCCGCCGCCCAACACTTCCTCGTTATCTAAGTCGTAAAAAACCGCTGCCTGTCCAGGAGATACCGGCGCCCATTGGTCGATCCACTGGACCGAAACGTTTTGAGGATCTAGGACCGTCATTCGGGCACGAACACCTTCATGTCGCGAGCGAACTTGGGCAATACCGTCGAATGAAAAAGGAGCATCAGCATCTGCAATACGAGCGATCAACAGTGGCGACACCCAATGCATCTCTGAAACTGCAAACCCTTCACGCTTAAGATCCTCTCGACTTCCAACAACAACTTCGTTAGTCGCAGCCGTCAAACCGATAACGTACAGCGGCTCTGACGAACCTCCTAAATTAAGTCCGCGGCGCTGCCCCACTGTGTAACGGTGGATCCCGTCGTGCTCACCGACAATCGATCCATCTTTAGTTACGAATCTTCCACGTCCGCGGCTGCCCCCAATACTGGTCACAAAATCTTGAACACTACCCGAAACGAAACATATATCCTGGCTCTCAGGTTTATTTGCAGTGACGAGGCCAGCCTCGCTGGCGATCTCTCTTATTTGAGGTTTCGTATATGCACCTATCGGAAAGAGCGTCGACTTTAATTCATCTTGCTTGCAGGTATAGAGAAAATAGCTTTGATCTTTTGTCCGATCGACTCCACGCAGAAGGTGATATCCATCATCGCTCTTTCGTATTCGTGCGTAGTGTCCAGTAGCAACATGACTGCAACCGAATGAAGCTGCTCTTTCACGTAACTCACGAAACTTTACTTTACTGTTACAATCGATGCACGGGTTCGGAGTGAGCCCCTGTTGATATGTCGCTACAAACTTATTAATCACCTCCCGTTCAAAGGTCCTCTCGAAATCCACTACATAGAAGGGAATATCAAGCTTAGCTGCTACCATCCGCGCATCGCAGAAGTCAGCAGGTGAGCAACATGTTGCCCGGCTGTTCTCGGCTGAATTCTTCTTGTAATCCCACACCTGCATAGAGACTCCGACAAGTGGATACCCCTGTTGTCGGAGCAGGTGCGCGGCAACTGAGGAATCTACCCCGCCGGACATGGCTACTACTACTGAGGGGTGTGGGGACGTCTCTAAAAAATTCTGAACTTTAGTCATGGCAAACCCGCATCCTACACACCACCTGCGCTATAGTCTTAGCAGTCGTTGCGGCGAGTAGCGGATCCTCTCCATGCTCCGCCCGAAAGCTAATCCGCACCGTAGCTCGCACTCGCTCATCACTCTGCCCCATTGCCAGGAGAACGTGCGATGGTTCGGGCTTGCCAGAGGAGCACGCAGCACCCGAAGAGATGTAAATCCCTTCAAGATCGAGCGCAACTACAAGATCATCTGCTCGTATACCAGGAATGTAAACACTCGTCGTATTAGGCAACCGTGTTGCTTCACTACCATTGATCACACAATCGGGTAGAGCAGCCATAAGCTCCTTCTCGAATCTATCACGAGCTCTCTGCATCGCCTTACCCCTCTCCGGACCCTGATTATATATCTCCATAGCTGCCGCGCCTAATGTTATTATACCAAGCACGTTCTCAGTACCTCCGCGCAGCTTAGATTCCTGAGATCCTCCCAAAAAGAGCGCCGATAGACCCACCCCTTCACGAACAATCAAAGCACCTACTCCTGTCAGAGCACCAAGCTTGTGACCAGACAGAGTAAGCAGATCCACCCCACTCCGATCGAACCGAAACAACATCTTGCCGATAATCTGGGCACCATCGGTGTGAATTAAAGCGCTTGGGGCTATCATGCGCGTCTCGTTTGCTATCGTCGCTATGTCGTTAACAACACCGGTTTCGTTGTTTGCAGCCATCACCGAAACGAGTGCTGTATCTTGCTCAACTAGGGCAGTTACAGCCTCCGTTTTTACCTCTCCGTGGTGATTCGGTTGAGCCAAACGTAGCCCTACCTGCTGACTTGCAGCGCGACGTAGCGGCTCTAGAATACAAGGATGCTCAATACTAGATGAAACCACTAGAGCTCCGGGCCTTGCTGCTGAATTAATCACCGTGTTGTTTGCCTCCGTTGCTCCTGAGGTAAATACAATCAGATCCTTCGGTCTGGCTCCTACCAATAGTCGAACATGCTCGCGTGCCTCTTCAATGGCAGCTTTGGCCCTCTGCCCTCCCCGGTGAACTGATGAGGGATTTCCTAATCGACTCCAAGCAACTCGTACGAGTTCCATTAAGGACTCATTTGGAGTGTAGGTTGCGTTTGCATCGAGATCTAACAACATACTTAGTAGCGAAAAATAGCCCCAAAATATTGAGGCCCATACAAGACCTTCCGACTCTGTCCATTGCGTCGGTATTTAAGTTACCCTAACCCGGGCAGTTAAGTCAGACCCGCAACTGCCGAATTTAGGGTACAGATTGTTTTACTATGCCTTCACTTACTACGCAAAGTATCGGCACTTTAGGTGCGCCCTTGGCTAACTCTGCACATGCGGTACAGTTAGCTAGAGCATCACAGGCGGGGGTTCAGGCTGGAGTTCAACAGAACCACAACGCAGTCCGCGCGATTCACAGCGCGACGGATATGCAGCAGCGCTCAAAACGTCCGATCCAGGCTGAGGCGCGGCCTGCGCGAGCCTTTGAAGAGGACTCTCAGGACGGTAGCGAGAACTCTGATGGCGACAGCCAAAATAAGCAGGGCACACCCCGAATTGATACAGTCGCGTAAACTGTGTCACCCGACGCAACAAATCTCCGCTGTCGTCCGATATTACATTTACTTACATTTACGCAGCTATTCACTGCAGAATAAAGTCGTTAGCTAGGGCATCGCAATTCTCTAACCGCCAAATTTAGGTTCTACGTGAAAAAACATTACGACCAGTTCATCACATTAGTGATCTCTATACTTATCGCTGTGTGGGCCACTCACGCGCTAAGTACTATCGAAAGAGGAAAAAAAACAAAGTCTGGGGCCCTGTTCATTCGTGCGGATGATTCAGAAACCGTATTTGCTCTCGGCTTACGCCTCCCACTAGCGTGCGCAGATCTATGGAGCGTTGAGCAGATTCCGAACTTATCCGGCCGTGTTGCTGAGCGTCTCGTGGCACACCGCACGGAAATCCTCCTTAACGCACGCGCTCTTGGACCCAAGCAAGCGTTAGAGAATGTATTTGGAGTCGGAGAGGCAACCGCACAGCGGTTACTTACCTATCTCGATCCAGCTACTGACTGCATCCAAGACAGCACCTTCCTAACACCATTTAGTTTAAGCACTAGCGGCCACCATGATTCTGCTGTTCGCTGAAACAGCCAAAAATGAGGGTTTGCAGGTTTATTTTTTATAGCGCTCGCTATAAAGTCCTGCCTGTGCTTATGCGGATTCTGATCCTAGCAACATCTCTTGACCGACCCGAAGCGGCTATCTTCGCTGGACTGGCTCGTCGCGGTGCCTCGATAACCGTCATGGGAGTTCCGGCTCCAGAGCATCGAGCTACCCTTGAGCAAGCCGGCATTCCAACGATAGAGTTCGAATTCAGAAATAGATTTGACATCGGCGGAATGGTCCGTCTTAGAAAACTAGTTACCGAGCAGTCATTTGATATTGTATACGCACTCTCAAATCGCGCCCTTTCAAGTGCCGTCATCGGGCTACTAGGTATGCCAGTAAAGATAGTGGCCTACCGTGGCACCGTCGGACATATCAGTTGGTTTGATCCCTCTTCGTGGTTTACCTACCTTAATCCGAGGGTTTCAAAGATACTCTGCGTGTCACAGGCGGTTGAGCGCTATCTTTTTGATAAGGCGGTCCCGCAGTCGCGCCTAGTGACTATTTACAAGGGACACGATCCCGAATGGTACAAAGTTGCAGATCTGCCAGATCGAGCACAGTTTAACATCCCTAAGGATGCCTTCGTCGTAAGCTGCACAGCGGTTATGCGCGCCGTGAAAGGAGTAGATGACTTGATCGCTGCGGTCACGCTGCTACTTGAAGAGATTCCGTCACTACACTTATTACTGGTGGGGTCTATAAAGGACCGTGACATCGAGCGCGCGGTTGATAATTTTCCACAAAAGCACCGATTACACCTTACTGGATTTCGCGCGGATGCAACCCAACTTGCACGTCTAGCGGATGTGACCGTGATGGCATCAAAGAATCGCGAGGGATTTCCTAAGTCAGTAATCGAGGCTATGTCTCAAGGGGTTCCAGCGATAGTAACATCGGTAGGTGGTATGCCGGAACTAGTAGGTAACGGGGTGGCGGGAATGATGGCTGAACCGTGCAATCCAGAGTCGCTTGCCAGAGCAATCAGGACGCTTTATCGAGAACCTCAGGTGCGCGCGTCTTTAGGTCGTGCTGGCGCCGAGCGTATAGCCACGGTATTTAATGTGGAGCAAACGATAGAGCGAACATACTCGGTGTTTAGTTCGCTGTGCTCAGAACTGAAAAGTTCCTAGGGAAGCGCCCTCATGGATTAACTGTGCTGCACCGAGCAAACCACTCCATCTCATTCTTACTGCCCGCTATAAATGCCGAACGTTGATGGATATCTTTCGGTGCGATGTCGATAATACGTTCCACTCCGTTGGTCGCCATACCCCCAGCTTGCTCCGCTATATAAGCCAACGGGAGGCACTCATAGAGGAGCCTTAGCCTTCCCTGTGGCCGTCTACTATCGACTGGGTAGAGAAATATACCTCCTCGACGGATTGTTCGATCGAAGTCTGCTACGAGTGACCCGACGTAGCGCAATGAGTATGGCGTAGTTGCCTGAGCGTTGCCGGCTTTTACCTCATCGATAAATCGGCGCGTTGCGTTATTCCACCAGACTGAATTCCCTTCGTTGATACTGAAGATCGATCCCTGATTCGGAATGCAGATTGAATCCTCGGTGAGCACAAATTCGCCGATAGTCGGATCTAGGGTAAATCCATGCACCCCGGCACCAGCAGAGTACACGAACGAGGTCTTAGCACCGTACACAGAGTAACCGGCTGCAACGATATCCCTACCGACCTGGCAAAAATCATCCTCGCTTGCAGTACGCTTCGTATCCTTACGACGAAAGATGCAGAAGATCGTTCCGGTGGGGATATTTGACCCGATATTAGAGGAGCCGTCCAAGGGATCGAAAGCGATGACGTATTTTCCCTCAGCTTGTGAGGCCTCTGTTGCTATTACGCTGTCGCG
This sequence comes from Bdellovibrionota bacterium, assembly GCA_040402735.1. GTDB lineage: Bacteria > Bdellovibrionota_C > UBA2361 > UBA2361 > OMII01 > OMII01. Next base: position 7,961 of record JBBALZ010000052.1, on the reverse strand, counting down.
TTCTTCTGAAACCAATAAGCCAAAGTGCCTTGACGATCCGAGCAGATCAACTAGAACCTCATCTGCTTCCTGATCGAGTTTCTTTGTCTCTTCACCGTGGATGTTAGTCTTGCCTGTGTATCCATGCAGCCCCTTAAATCCGGCTGTCGCCACCATTTGGGAGATAAGCTTCACGGCGAGCGAGATTGATACGAGCAAGTCAGAAAGCTCTCCTGTGCTGTCGGGATACCTGTGCCCCTGACTGTGGATAAAGCGGCTGAGTGTGTTTGTTGGAATCATGGGTGTCAGACTAAGAATACATAAAGGTAGTTGAGTTGGCTAGGGAGATTAGGGCATCGCTCCAGGACAACTTCGTTAAATTCATTAAATACAGCACGCTCCGCGCATTTTTGGCCCCATTTTAGAGCAACCTCTCTCCCGCGTGCGCTGTCGATAATCCCACCTCACCCCCCAAACCGCCTTAAGGTGGTATGCTGCGGATGCTGCGGAAGAATCAATACGAAACGAGCACCGTGAGGGGTATTATCAAATACTGCAACCTCACCTTGATGATCTGATACCACTGAACTGACGATCGCCAAGCCGAGCCCTGTTCCGCCCTTCTTCGTCGTGAAGTATGGTTCAAAGACCCTGCTTTTATCAGCGGCAGGTATCCCCGGCCCTGAATCAGCGATCTCAATTCGCGCACGTCCAGTACTTCTATCAAACCCGACACTGACCTGAACTACCTGATGCCCTCTCTCGCTAGGTTGCGAACGCACTGCCGCTACCGCGTTAGAGAAGATATTAATCAACACACCACGTATCTGCTCCGGGTCAAGAAGCATCTCTGGAACTTTCTCCTTAGTCGCAAAGGAGAACTCGATATCAGGATTGTTCGTCTTGAATGTCTCGTAGGCACTACGAAGCAGCACTTCAAGGTCAGAGGGTGAGAATTGAGCTGTTGGCATGCGGCCGTACTCTGAGAATTCATTAGCGAGCCTCTTAATAATTTCAACGTGCTCAACTATCGAGCGCACCGACTCACTCGCCGCACCTGAAACCTCAGTTGTTTGTAAAAGTCGCTCTAAGCGCTGCGCTGAGAGTTGTAACGGTGTCAGCGGGTTCTTTATCTCATGCGCAATACGCCGAGCTACATCTCGCCAGGCGGCTAGGTGCTGTGCACGAGATAGCTCGGTAACATCATCAAACAGCAAAACGTATCCCAGCGATCCCTTATCGCCCGTTTCAATCCTTCCTGCGGTACATACCACGAGCAGCTCTCGAGATTCACGTCGAAGTTTTATCTCAACTTCAACGGCTGCTGAGGTATCTTGGGCGCTTCCGAGTGCTTCAAGCACTTCTACAAGATGCGCTATCTGCTGGTACTGTTCATCAGGGACCACCCGATCTAAGTGATTTCCCGGAAGTGTGGTTTCAGGGCATGTAATATCGAGCAACTGTCGTGCTGCTGTATTCACCGCTGTAACTCGCTTGTCAGTATCGAGCGCGACGACTCCGACTCCGAGGTTTGAAATAATCGCCTCAATCAAACGCCCGCGACGTTCGGCCTCCTGCTGCGAGGAGTTTAAGTCAGCGACCATCTGATTAAAGGACTGCGTTAGATAACCGACCTCATCATCGCGTATCGGCTGCGGCAAGCTAAAATTGTAATTTCCGCGGGCGATGTTACGGGTACCCTCTGCCAGTGCCTGAATCGGACCGGTAATCTGCTTTGAGATAAAGAACGCTACCCAGATCGCCCCAAACAGGGTCAGCAGATTAAAGAGCCCCAGGATAGAGAAGAAATTTGTACGGAGTGGATCCTTAACTCCCTTTAGGTCTCCATACTGCGTGTAGGTATCGTTGACGACTCCCTGCGCATGAACCATTTCAGGATCCATACGGTATGAGGAGATTAACACGGTGTCGCCTAAGAGTTGATAGACCCGCACAAACTGGCTCGCCCCGCGCTCTTCAAGCCTTAAAACGGGAGCCTGTGCCGAGACGCGGCTCACAGTATCTTGATCGACTGGCGGCTCAGCAAAAGACTCAACGCCAGCAGTGGCATGCGACACCTCGTTCAGAACCCTTCCGGAACGATCAACGATACGAAGCGAGTATAAATCATTTGCGTGGCGCAACTCTTCAAGTCGTTCACGCACACGAGCTGAGTCCGGAACGTCAAATTCGCCAATTCGAATTAACTCATGGTGAACCCGACGAGAAGCGCCGCGCACGGAGGTCTTTGCCTGAGCTACGTACTGCCTAGCTAGATCAAGAGAGCTAGATACTAGTGATTCTACCTGAGTATTAAACCAACCTTGAACCGCTTGGTTAATAAGGCCACTAGCAACTATAAAAGATAAGGCCATCGGTATTAGAGCAATCAACACAAATGAGCTTACTAACCGTGAGCGTAATTTTGCGCCGAGTATCCCGCTCCGCCTTTCAAAAATCAGCTTGATAACATTACGCGCAACTAAAACCACCAGTACCAGTAACGCCAGAATGTTCAGGTTAATCAAAGAAAAGAGCGCGATGTTACTCAGGAACGCCTCCTCCTCCGTTCGCCAATTCATGATCAGCGCTATAGTTATAACGGTGACAAGCACGGCGGTGCCGAGCAGGGCTGTCTTGGTGCGTCTTGAAAGTAGCTTCGTCATCGCTACCAAAACGGCTACTGAGCCGCCTCCACTTGCGAGTGCAGAGCGAAATCTTCCCACTCTGAGCGATCCTCAACGTTGTTGAGAAGTCCTAGGGTGAAGATCCTTGAGATGTGAGCAAATGGTCTAGCCGAGTTCCCCCGACAGGTAAAGATAGTGCGGATCTGCAAGTAGGAATTTTCATGCTCTGTTAAGAGTGGCTCATCCCTCGTTAGAAAATTAAGCTTAAGATTATCCACCGTGGTAACCAGTCTGACAGCCTCTGGTCGTGACGGTACCTCAATCGAGATCGGCTCCTGCTCGTCATCAAGTCGATCAGACACCACGCGGTAGCTTTCGGTAACTTCATCATAGGTGACCGTATGCAACTCGCTCCGTGAGTCTTCACAGAAATCAACCCAGCCCGAGCGACGACGACACAGCCTAACCTCAAAACGGAGCTTTGCTTTAAGCTCCTCGGATAAACACTCTAGAACTTCGGAGTCACGACTCTGCGCCTTAATATTGACCGACTGCTGTTGTTGTGTGTGCCACGTGACATCAACCAGGGTGAATGCCCCGACAAGAATCGGGGTGATCAGCATACTCTGCACCCACCCTACTACGCCTAATAACATACACACACCACGATAAGCCTTCTATTCCTGAGTATCAAACAATCCGCGCTGTTTCCGAGTTTTAGAGGCCGCCTTACCAAGGTGCAGGTATGCTCGTTCCGTTACCTCCCTGCCCTTCTTTGTCCTGGCGAGAAACCCCTCCTGGAGCAGATAAGGTTCAAAGACATCCTCTAACGTATCACGATCCTCTCCCAGTGCCGCTGCGATCGTTTCAATCCCCACCGGCCCGCCATCAAACTTGTCGATTATCAGGGTTAAAAAAGCTCGGTCTGTGCGATCAAGCCCGAGCCCATCGATATCAAGTAGCTCAAGAGCCTCAGCCGCCACGGAAGTAGTAATAACCCCTCCAGCACACTCCTCGGCATAGTCACGTACGCGCTTAAGCAAGCGATTAGCGATTCGCGGCGTACCACGCGAGCGCGAAGCGATCTCTTCGCACGCCAACGCTTCTGAATCGATCCCTAAAATATCGGCCGAGCGCCGAACTATTCGCGCTAGGTCGCCTTTTGAATAGAAATCCAACCGATGAATTATCCCAAAGCGATCTCGCAGAGGAGATGTCAATGCCCCGGAACGAGTTGTAGCTCCTATCAAGGTAAACGGCTTAAGCGGAATCTTCACCGAACGCGCTGCTTGGCCTTGGCCAATTACTATATCAAGCTCGAAATCCTCCATCGCGGGATAGAGCACCTCCTCAATCGCTCTTGAGAGCCGATGGATCTCATCTATAAAAAGAACATCTTTATCAGAGAGCGCGGTAAGAATGGCCGCTAAATCACCAGGTCTCTCGATTGCTGGCCCCGAGGTGCTTTTAAATCCAACACCAAGCTCTGCAGAGACGATTCGAGCTAACGAAGTTTTGCCAAGGCCAGGGGGGCCATGCAGCAGTACGTGATCCATCGCCTCGCCTCGGCGCTTCGATGCGCTACACGAGATCTGTAGATTGCTCTTGACGTGATCCTGACCAACGTATTCGTCAAAGCGGCTGGGTCGTAGTGAGACTACAAGAGCCTCTTCGTCCGGAGAAACAGAGTCGCGCAGTGGGTGGGAGGTGACACCGCCTCCCCCCTCCGGAACTTCACCCCATATCTCTAAATCCTTGTCTATCGACATATCTTGCTAAACTTACCTTTACAGAGGCAGCGCCTGATCACCAAATAGATAGTTTGCGCAGGTCTTTTCATTCTTAACTTAACAGTCCTAGCCTGATTTAGCACCCCTTTACTATTGGTAATTGCGGAAGAATTGCGAAGGCCTGCAGGGGCTTTAAGCTATAAAGCTCGTCCCTTCTAAACCAAAAACCCCAAGCCACCCCAGGCTCAGCGCCAAAGAGCAGCCCCAATCAAACAAATCGCAGGGCTTCGCGTACCAGGTCACCCACATCACCCTGACCCCAACCAGAGTCGGTTGCCTTAGAGACAGCAATCTCAGCATCGCGCCGCGCAAATCCAAGCACCTCAAGGGCTGCTACCGCATCCAAGGAAACGGGCTTTGATGATGCAGCCCCGGGGTTAGCACCTTCGACCACAACACGAAGCGCCGAGGAACGCTCGTCGGCCATAGAGCTAACTAGGTCTTTGAGCTCTACTACTATTCGCTCCGCCTTTTTTCGGCCTACCCCCTTAATCGTCATCAGCGCCTGGACATCACCAGATCCGATTGCGCGCAATAACTCTCGAATAGAAACATTCGACAGTACGTCCAATGAAGACCGCGGACCCATGCCTGATACTTTATTTAAAAGGAGAAACATCTGACGTTCGGCAGGCGAATTAAAACCGAATAGTCGTATGGCGTCTTCCCGCACATCGGTATACACGCACACTGTGCATTCACCATTTAGTTCTAAGCTTCGCAAAAGGGCGCTGGTACAAGTTATGTCATACCCTACTCCCTGCACATCGACAACGACTCCGTCGCCTTCGATCTCAACACATCTTCCTCTTAATCTGCTAATCATATCCGTGCGCCTTGTGCATGCGTTACCCAACGACCATTAAAACAACATTCCGCCTTAGTTGCCAGCTCCTATTTGGTGCTTTTATCTCCTTTCCGCCACCCTAAACCCAGGATATCTTAAAAGTATATGAAGCCTAGCAAAAAACCTAAGAAGCCTGTTAGGCGTTCAAAAAAACCGCGCGTCTCAACTACTCCGCGAGTTCGTAAGGCTGCCCCTGCTAAAACCTGGCGCCAGAAACTCCGTAGCTTAATACCGCTAGTGATTTTGGTGTTAGTAATCGGCTTATATGTTTTCTGGGCGACTATTGACCGCAAGGTCTTGAATCGACTTTCATCGATCCAAAATCCGAGGTTGCCGGTTATCTATTCGGCTTCTTTTGATCTAGGAAGCTTTATTGAGCGCCTCGGTAGCTATACAACTCAAAATGCTGCAACTGTGCGCGCAGTTCTTACAGAGAGACGCTACTCTGAGGTCTCTGGGCAACCAGCTCGACCAGGTGAGTTCTCGCTTCTTCAATCTGCTGTTAACGTGTATATCCGCGCTTATACAGACCACATGGGAGATCTTAAGCCAGCTCATAAGGAGTCCATTCAGTGGCACCAAACGACACACGAGAGCCGGCGCGCCATCTTAGACCCACAGGTCATCTCTTACATTGGTGGAGCCGATGTGCGGGCCAGTAGCTTTGTGCCCCTCTCTGCAATACCAGCGGTTATTCAAAATGCAGTCCTTTCAATCGAAGATGAGAGATTTTACAAACATTTTGGGCTCGATCTGATCAGCATCGCTCGAGCCTCTGTGCGTAACATCCTCTCGATGCGGCTTGTGGAGGGTGGCAGCACCTTAACGCAGCAACTGGCAAAAAATCTTTTTCTCTCCCCCAAGCGCTCTTTCTCTCGCAAGCTAATGGAGGTGCCAACAGCTTTAAGTATTGAGCGACACTTATCAAAACAACAGATCCTTGAGCTATATCTTAATGAGGTCTACCTCGGCCAGGAGGGCGCAGTGGCGATTCACGGGATGCCCGAGGCCGCATCAGCATTTTTCGGCAAGAAGCTAGAAGATCTCAAGGTCGACGAGGCCGCTACTTTAGCGGGAATGATTAAGGCTCCTAGCCTCTTTAATCCTCGCCGATACGCGGATCGCACTAAGGAGCGCAGAGATATCGTACTGCTCAAGATGCGCGAACACGGACATATTACTGAGTCTGAATACACAATTGCCAAGGCGCGCCCGATTACCATAGCTCCGAAGCAGGAGCATCGTCGCCTAGCGCCATTTTTTACGGCTGCATTGGAGTCTGAACTCTCAAATGTACTAGACCTTGATTCCGCAGTCTCTTCGGGGCTTGCAGTTTATACTGGAATAGATCTCGGTGTGCAGCGCTGCGCAGAGGAAGCAGTCGAGCGAGGGCTTAAGATTATCGAAACTGCTCACCCACGGCTGACAAGGGGTAAGGGCCGACTAGAGTCTGCCTTGGTTGCTATCGAGCCGTATTCTGGGCTGATTCGTGCTTGGGTTGGAGGAAGGGATTTTTCCGAGAGCCAATTTAACCGCGTTACTCAGGCAACCAGACAAGCTGGCTCAACGATTAAACCATTTTTATACCTAACAGCGCTCGATGAATCGCTCAATTCATATAAAGCAGCTACGGCTATTAGCATACTTGAAGACAAACCGATGGAGTTCCGGATTAAGGGCCAAAAGAGCTGGAGTCCAGAGAACTATGATCACGAGTATCGCGGCGATGTAACACTCCGTTACGCTCTAGAGAATTCGCTCAATATGCCAGCACTCTACATCGCCGAACTGGTCGGATTGCCAGCGCTAAAGAAAACAGTACAGCTCTTTGAACTCTCATCGCAGAAGTTTAGCGCTGTACCCTCACTCGCCCTGGGCGCTCTTGATACGAATCTGCTAAGATTAACGAGTGCCTATGGAACTCTTGCCAATGGCGGCATCTTAGTAGCGCCGCGACTCTATAGCGCGGCGCTCGATGTTGATAATGAACGATTAAGCGCTCCAAGTATTGGCGAACGCACGGTGGCTGATGAGGGAGCAACCTTCGTATTAACCAATATCCTACAGGGGGTTCTTGATCGTGGTACGGCTAAGGTAATCAGAGCAAAAGGCTTTAGCGCTCCTGCGGCTGGCAAAACGGGGACTTCAGATAATGCTCGTGATGCGTGGTTCATCGGATATACTCCAACGATCACTGCCGGAGTCTGGGTAGGTTTCGACGACAACTCTCCGATTAACATCACTGGAGGGGCCGCTGCTGCCCCAATCTGGGGTGACTTTATGAAGTGTGCGTCTGCATATACCCGCGAAAGCGCCTTTATTCCGCCGCGTCAGGTGCGCTTGATGGCGATTGACGCTGATACAGGCAAAATAGCAACCGATGCATGTCCTCATGACCGAATCATTGAGGAGTACTTTGTGTCGGGCACAGAGCCAGAACGCCCCTGCACGCAACATCCTGGGTCGGTGGATGGGCAGCAGAACAAACTAGAAAGCAAACCGGATGAAGGTGGGTTTTGGTCTAGATTTTTGCCGTAGTCCCCGCCCCCACTAGGAGCTCACTATTACCCACAAGTAGTAATGAGAGGGGTTGTCGTGTGGAGAACATTCGGGCCTTTACCTATATTCGTAACTACTCAGCAAATTCTGCCACAATCACGTTAGCGGAGCAAAGCGGGGTGGAGATAATCCTAAATTCGGCAGTTGCGGGTCTGAAAA
>JBBALZ010000051.1:0-17675 GCA_040402735.1 Bdellovibrionota bacterium | reverse complement strand
ATTTCGAGTAGATGCGCCATTTTCAGACCCGCAACTGCCGAATTTAGGATTATTACTTATGGTTTCTCAGTGCTTCTCGTTAAGCTGCTAACACCCTCACTTCAGCATATTTTGCTGAACGTGCCTTTGGTTTAACTACTATCTCAATATCACAATCAAGAGCATTCAAAAATCTGAAAAGTCTATCTGTAGAGAACCCGTCAAGTTTACCTCTAAGAAGAAGAGAGACTTTAGGTTGATCAATGCCGAGAATTGAAGCTGCTTTTGCTTGGGTAAGTTTTCGTTTCTTGATGATCTCAGAGATGCGAAATACTAAGCCAGATTTGGCATGAAGTTCTTCTGCACCATCAAGACCGAGATCAGCAAATATATTGCCTTTTGTTTCATGTATTTTAGTGCCGTTTTTCTTGCTCATTTCTTTCGCTCCTTTAGATTTGCTTGCTTCCATTTCTGGTAATCAAGTTCGGCATCTCTAAGCCTACTCTTGATGAGATCAATCTCCTGCCTTGGGGTGCCGATGCCACTTTTAGATTTCTTCTGAAAAACATGTAGCACGTAAATCACTCCTGCAAACTTGACCGTGTAAACTCCCCTATAGGTATCACCTATGTGATCCTCAACAACTTCAAGAACTCCTGCGCTACCGAAACCTTTAAGCGGTTTCGCATCAAGGTGCTTGCCTCCCCGTTGTGCTTGATCAAGTGCAAAACCGATTGTCTTTCTCACTGCAACGGGCAGCGACTTTAAATCTCGGCAACTTGATCCTATCCACCTGACGGGTGTTAGCTCTTCTTCCATAATATGCTATTTTTAGTATAAATACTTCAAGTTTGTAAACTATCTTAAATTGCAGTGTGTTTTAGGGGTGTTAGGTATTCGAACGGAGCTTGCGGCCGAGAATACTCGGCTGAAAAAGGAAAGCAACGATCTAAATCTGGAGCGCGAAATCCTAAAAAAGCGGCGGCGTACTTTGCCAAGCACCAAGCCTAAGGTACGCCTTTATCGCTAAGGAGACGGGGTGCTACCCGATGAAGCTGATGTGCCGGGTGCTTGAGGTAAGCGAGCAAGGGTACTTCCAGTGGTATCGAGTGAAGCGGTATCTGAAAGCAAAACGTAAGAGGCGGCTATGCGCGTTGATGCGGCGCATCTTCCATTCTCATAAGCGACGTTACGGCAGCCCTCGGGTGTGGAAGGAGTTAGGCAAGATGAAGGTCATCGCAATTCTCTTCTCTAAAATAGGGCCAAAAATGCGCGGAACCTACTGTATTTAATGAGTTTAACGGTATTTAGCCGCGCATTTTTATCCCTATCAGTAATGCCAGTCCTTTCCAGTAGATAGCGGGAGAATTGCGATGCCCTACGCAAGATGAAGGTCAAGTGCAGCGAGAGCTGGAGAGATAGATTGTGAGCGGAGAGCGAAATAAAGGCAGTGGGATGGAGGCAGCACAACCCACCAGGTTAACAAGCTTGTTAGTGAGCACGGACCTAGGAGAAACCCGCACGGCGGCAGTGTGTAGGGCCCCGACCAATTCACGGTCACAGGCACTTAGCAGTATCTGAGAAGGTAAACGGAAGCAGCTCTCGGTTAAGTCCAGATCAGTGAGGATCGGAGTGTAACTAGTTGCCGCCGTTCCTTTAAGTGTTTAAAAGTCGTGATTAGGTCTGAAGCCACCATAAGCTTATTTCAAACAGCAGGCGCTGCCGCGTCAGTTGCCACAGGTGTATCACCTGAGCGCCGGGTTGAGCTTGAAAGGTGGCGCGACGCTAAGAGGTCGCTTGTGTTCTCAAGCGATGTTGATGGGGCCTATAGCGATCTTTACCAGGCTGCCCATGCTGATACGACGCAGCATCCCAACGGCGGAGCTGGGCAGCCGACTATATTAAAGCTCCGACTAAAGGACTCTACCGATGAAGCGTATCACCGTGCGGAGCTGCAGCGGATACTAAAAGACGGGGGGACGTTAGTCCTGGATCTCCGTGGGGCCGATCCTAAACTCATAAAAGAGTGGAACTCTCTTTACGACTTTGATGCCGCTGGTAAGGGTGTGCAGCAGATCTCAGAGAAACTGGTGATTATAGCCCTAGCAGATAAAAATGCTGTACCACCCCCGGAATCTGTCACCTCACGTTCAGCAAAGTTCTATGACCTGAGTAGTGTTAAGCAGAGGGATCCGCTTGATGCACTAAAAATAGAAGCAGGAGTAAGTTGCGCTAAAAGTGTAAATCTTTATCACGATGCAGATCCTAAGACATGGCGATACGAGCTGCTTGGAAGTATCAAAAAACCCGGTGTCCTAATCGAAGCGATGAAAGCTGGTACGGCGCTAGAGATTCAAAACGCGCCACTTGACCAGAGCTCTCGAGGTAGCGCGTACGACCCTGACTTGGCGAACCTTTTACGACAGGTGGCGGTCGAGCGAAGGATAATGAATAACGGCGAGTGGGTCTATGCTAAAGATAGTTTTAACTTAGTGCTTACACAGTCAGAAGCCAGCGCTCCTCGTAAATTAACCCTTCAGGGAGAGAACGAAACTGAGCATCAGGATGCCCAAGCAGGGAGGCTTTCTACATTTTACGTTAACCGCCACACAGTCGGGATGTTATTTAGCCGCACAGTTATCAGAAGCAGCAAGGGAAAAATAGCCATTAAAACGGGGCTTCTAGATATCGTGCCAGATAGGTTGTGTAGCCCTGTGTATTCAAGAGCGGCAACAGGCAAGACGCGCTCTTGCAAAAGACAAAGTCGAGAAGAAGTTATCTCCAGCGGAACGGAGATGCTCTGAAGTTTTAAGCATGGAAGAGCTTAAAGGTCACCTTGAGGCGGTAGCGGCGTATGCAGCTATAACAAACGGTGTTGAGCTACTAGAGCAGAAGAGAGCGGGCGGTCATATCTCGTTAGCTAAGAAGATTGTCTGGCCAACCCTGCAAGATGCACCAAATACAAACAATCTGGTTCTGGAATACCTTGAAGATAACGAAAGCTTAATGTCAAAGCTTCGTGAGTTGACTACTGATAGCGTTAAGAGTGACGAGCAGACGGATGTCGAGCTTTACATGAAGCATCTTGAAGCCGCGCTCGAGCAAAAAGAGGAGCCGGAAGAGGATAAGGTGCCAGACAACGACGAAGAGATGGCCGAAATGGCTCTACAGTCTTACGAATATGATCCGAATACTGGAGTTTCTAAGTTTGTCATGCCTAGAGGAGTAACAGATGTACAGCTCATGAGGGCACTGAATGTGTATTTTAGGAAACATCTAGGTTTCAAAAGAGATGCGATCTTTGATGATGACGTAGCATGGTTTGAGGAGTGTCCCGAAAAATACCCGGAATATTGCAAGATACGAGAGAATTCTGGACCTAGCTCGAAATTGAGCCGAACGATTACTATCACCGCATTAGTATCAGGAACAACGAACAAAAGTAGGGACGATCAAGAAAAAGTTCTCAAAGCCGCCGGCCTATCATTCTCCGATCCAAGAGATATAGCCTTAGCGGTAGCTCTACATGCCTGTAAGAATAATGGCGAAGACCTGTTGAAGGGCAACTGGGTACGCAGCTCTGTCCCTGGGGTCGCGCTGTTCCCCAGTCTGTTCAGCGGTGTCGTCGTCAAAGGGTTCAACGACGTCAACGACTTCAACGGTGTTGCTGCGTCTGGCTCTCCCTCCCCGGAATTAAAAAATTGATCGTTGATCATTGGTTTCTTGATCCCCTCCGCAAGGAGGGGTTGGGTTTTTGATCATTGGTGCTTTATTCGAATTTTTTTGAAGCTCTAGCCTAGTGGAACAACGACGACAACGACAATGTCGGTGCGTCTAGCTCACCTCTCTCCCCGGAACTGCTGTCTCCCCCCTTTTTCTCTCTATAGGCGCGGCGCCCAGCAGGTGATGGGAATAGGGGACTAGTGTATGCAGTGTGAATTGGCGCTCAACTCAAGAGTCTGAAGGGTTTCAAGGATATTAAGGCTTGCTGCGAGAGGATTTGCGCTTTTGTCTTTTAGAGACCGACTTTACTGATTCCCTATTGATTTGTTTGACCATCAGTAATCTCTCAAGGTCGATCATATCTTGTGGACGCGCGGTGGCCCTTTTTACACGAATCAGATCATCGAGAGAGATGAAGTTCGCCGACACTCCTTTTATTTTTACCCCAAGTCGATTCTCAAAACATTTGCCAAATAGAGCGCCCTTGACGCGAGTTAGTATATCAATCCGATTTGGGGGCAGCCCAAAGATAAAGACAGTGCCAGGAGTGGCGAGATCTTCTTCGGTGATTGAGGAAGTAGGAGCTCCGAACTCTTTCAGAGCAAGGAATAATCGAGCAGCATTTTTGGGACTTGGCTCCACCCACAAATCGGTATCTTTGGTGAAACGTGGCTCAGAATGGAGTATCACAGCCTGACCGCCAATGATGAGGTAACGAACTTTATGGTCTTTTAATAACTGCAACAGTTCGATTAAGTCTGAGTTCATCTAAGTTTCTCCCCTTGAGCTCCCATGCGTGCTGTACCATCTTCCAGCCCTCCTCTAGTCTCTGGACTGGTGAGAGGAGACCAAAAGAGTTCTTGTATATCAACGCGTGATCAATTTCGTCGATACTTCCGTTGTAGATGAGCTTTAAGGCCTTAGAGTGCTTCTTTTTCATGGAACTAATTGAACTTTACGTCGCGTTGCCGTGTTTTAATAGGATAGTAGTAGTTCTAGCTGAAGCGCAAGAATTATCCAGATTATCACAGTTAAGCTTTCTTAAACTTGGACGCCCAAGCGCTAAGATTTGCTGTAACTCTTTAGCTCTTTGCCAAAATCATCTTAAAAACGCCAGCCTCGAAGGGGCACAACTCTTTGCGTGCTGCATTAGAATCACCAACGATCCTCGCGGGTACGAACGCGGCTGGCCAGAGTCCAGCCCTCCAGGTCGCGGGTCTTACGGCTCTAGCGAGGACGCAAATCCTGGCTCGCTCCGTTGGAATCGCTGATGATCCTCGCGGGTGCATACGCGGCTGGCCAGAGTCCAGCCCTCAATGTGGATTTTGGCAAAGTGCTAAAGTGTTATAAAATGCGCGGCTAAATCCCGTTAAACTCATTAAATACAGTGGGGTTCCGCGCATTTTTGGCCCCATTTAACAGAAGAGAATTGCGAAGCCATAATCTTTGCATTCAGAATGTTTCCACAGATAGGGCTTAAGTGTTAGTATCAGCGGCTGTTACGCAAACTTGTATCTTGTAGGTTCCCTATGTACACCTTCGTTCTAGCCTTGCATGTTGTTCTAGCCGTTATATTAATTGGTCTGGTTCTCTTACAGCAGGGTAAAGGCGCTGATATCGGGGCTGTAATGGGTGGTGGGGCTAACTCTCTGTTTGGGGTTGGTGGAGCTTCATCTTTATTGGTGAGGACAACCACTTTAATTGCCATCTGCTTTATGCTAACCTCAGTCCTATTAGTGAGGCTAGCGGCGACCGGTGGCAGTGTTACTGGAAGTCGTTCAGATATCACGGAAGGTTTGAACCTAGAGGCTCTTGGTGTCAAGCCAAGCGCGCCGAGTCCTGCAGCACCTCAAGCTGCGGCAAGCGAGGCGGTCGCTAAAGATGCTGGTGTCATGGCTGGTGGCATGGTGACAGGGGCTGGTGTCCCTGCGCAGGCTCCGGCTCAACCGGTCAAGTAAGTCAGAGAGTAGGTGACCTTAAGCGCCCGGTAGGGAGCTGAGAGTCGTATCGGAGTATTCGAACAGGCGGTGTAAAAGCTGCCTTATCACATGCCCAGGTGGTGGAATGGTAGACACGCCAGTTTGAGGTGCTGGTGGCAGAAATGTCGTGGAGGTTCAAGTCCTCTCTTGGGCACCATACATAGGGGTTTGCTGTCTTGAATGGCGCAAATGCCCGCCAAGATTGCGCTTGACCAGCTATTCTGATTCATTTTTTCAAAAACGAATTTTTAAGAAACGAGGCAGCGTCGGTTTATGCAGCAATACGCTGCCTTATACAGTAAAACTCTGGCCAACCTCTAGCTCGGAGTGCTTAACCTTGTGAGCATCGCACTCCTTGGCGAAATCAGCGTATGTGCCAGTGAGTAGGTCAAAGGTCTTGTAGTGGATCGGTATTGCTACCTGCGGCCTGATCATCCTAGCGGCATGCGCGGCTTCATGTGGCCCCATGGTGAAGCGATCTCCGATGGGGAGTAGCGCTACCGTGGGTGCGTACAATTCGCCTATAAGTTTCATATCACTAAAGAGCGAGGTGTCTCCTGCGTGATATACACACCGATCCGCGGTCGAGAGGATTACGCCGCACGCCTCCCCGGCATACACAGTTCCTTTTGGACCATCGTAAGAGCTTGAGTGAAAGGCGTCTGTGAGACGCAAAGTTAGCCCACCTAGAGTTACCGAGCCACCTTTGTTCATCGGTATCACCTTGTCGGCAGATACCCCTTGGTCGATCATGATCATCGCTAGTTCATAAGTGGCAGCAAGTTTTGCACCGGTTAGCTTCTGCACTCTAACAGCATCGCTCGCATGGTCTGAGTGGCCGTGTGTGAGCACGATCAGGTCGAGATTTCCGGGCTCTTGAAGGGCGTGCGGGCAGAGTGGATTGCCCTTAAGCCAAGGGTCAATCGCGGTATACATCCCGCCAAGCTCAACAAAAACGGCTGAGTGTCCAGCGTAAGTAATTCGTAGATCGCGCATATCTTTGGCTCCTGTATTAAGATCACTTCACGACAAACTATACCCACAGCTAACCGCCGTGCTACGAACGTGGTCACTGTAGTCGACACCCTGTGGGGTGAGTTTAATCTCGCCCCTGGCTAGGTGCTTGAGTACCCATGGATATAAATTGTGTTCTAGCACGAGGGTTCTAGCTGCTAATGTCTCGGTGGTATCGCCTGAGATCACAGGCACCCGTCCTTGAGCTATTATCGGCCCAGTATCGACCCCTGCAGCAACGAAGTGTACCGTTGCCCCGTGCTCATCTTCGCCAGCATCAAGCGCCCTCTGATGCGTATCAAGGCCAGGGAACTTCGGCAGAAGCGAGGGGTGGATGTTAATTAATTTGCCGAAAAAAGCATCGACGAATGCAGGTTGTAGCACCACCATAAAGCCCGCTAATGCAACTATATCCGGATTGGTCCGTGCAACTACTTCTAATAGAGCAGCTTTAAAGTCAGACAAGCTTCCATAGTGCTCGCGAACCACTGTATGAGTGGGAATACCTCGTTCTGCAGCCCAAGTCAGCGCGGCAGAGTCCAGCCGATTACTGACAACGGCCCTAATAGCGTAGCCGTCGCTCTTTTCGTGTAATTCCATGAGGTTACTCCCGCGGCCTGAGACTAGCACTGTAACTGATGCGGGCGAGATCATGGTAAATTCACTATTTTTATGTTTGGCGCCACTCGGCGTTCTCAGATACCCTATAGAGTATGAGAGAAACCTTACTATTTCCATCCTCTATTTTACCATCTGGCGCTCGCGGCGCCTTTCGCAGAGCCATTCGTGGCATCTTGGTGGTTGTGGCCATCGTTTCGGTCAACGTCGGGCCTATCGAGTACGCGTACGGTGACGGCAGCTACTCCGGCTTGAAGCAGCAGGGATACAGGAGGCCAACGACGCGACAGTACAACGACAGGCTTCCACCGGTAATGCCAGGTGAAGAGATCGTTACCGAGACGGGACAGAAGATGAAAACTTGGTCGAGCTCAGGGCCAGTTCCTGTTAATCGAAGACCGCCACCGCAAGCGCTCGGCAATGGCACGGGTGGAATCGGGGTTATCGTGGATGGTCGCGAGCGCGATGGATATGAGGCTCCGCTCAACGACGGAGTTGGAAACG
The DNA here is from genome assembly GCA_040402735.1 of Bdellovibrionota bacterium. Classification (GTDB taxonomy): domain Bacteria; phylum Bdellovibrionota_C; class UBA2361; order UBA2361; family OMII01; genus OMII01. Next base: position 9,858 of record JBBALZ010000051.1, on the reverse strand, counting down.
GCGGCGCAATTAGACCTCTTGGTAGGCAGTCAAGGTAGAGTCAGGGCGCGGTGCTCGCACATACCCAATCGGCGTAGGCCTTAGAGGCGTCGGTCGACTGGACTACGATAAATTCGGGGGTCTCATACGGATGATTTGCCAGGATCGCGTCTTTCAGATCTGATACCCGTGCCTGGCTAGTCTTGATCACCATCAATACCTCTTCGTCTATGGTCACCTCGCCCTTCCAGCGATAGACCGAGCGAACATTCGGCACAATGTTTACGCACGCTGCAAGCCTCCGTTCGACAACGAGCATTGAAAGTGCTTGGGCCACTTCCGCTGAAGGAGCGGACACAAAACAGATGAGTATATGCATCGAATCCATATGAGACTTCTCGGTTAAGCGTTTAGCCGAACTACGTGAAGGCGTAGCTCCTCCCGATTGTAAAGGTACCCAAAGCGGAGTCACCACCGCAAGCCCCGCAGCTAAGTGTCGAATAGATCCACCTTAAATACATGTCCGGTGTCCTTCCTCTGGTTTCTGTATCCTGGTAGGATAAGGGGTTGGTTTCGAGGAGTTTCTATGAGGACACTACAGATACTGGGGCTAGCGCTGGCGATCGTTTTGGGCGGCGTACATTCGCTGGATCTAGCTCAGAGCGAATCAGCACAGGTCAAGAAAAAGGCGCTCCCGAAGAGTGGTCTCCTCGCTGTCTCGTCAATCTCAGGGGCGGGCACAAGTGTTGTGAGCGATGTATTCGGTAATGAAGATATCTTCGGCGCTGAGCTTCCTCCTATCGCCGGCTCGGTGTCACGTAAGGGTGATGCGACCTGGAGCTTCTCGGTTATTAACAACTCAACCGACCGCTACTCGGTAAATGTCGACCTCGTTCAAAAGAACGAATCCGGAACGACGGTGAAATTCGGGTCATATTCGTACTCCTTGCATCCCGGTCAGAGAGACGGCGAAGATGTCGCGGCAGGAGTCGAAGCACGACGCGCCGAGCTTAACTTGAGAAGCTATCGTAACCTGACCGAGATAGACGCGACTAAAGACAGATAACAACAAGGTTCCAAGTGGCAACGCAACGTTCGCAGATAAAGAATCCAACCAATCGCGAGCTCAAGGCGCTTGAGCGCTACGTTGTCCCGTACAGTAACAACACAGGAGATATCCGATTTCACTTGGCTTATCCGAATCACTACTGGATTGCGATGTCTAATCTTGGGTTTCAGGCGGTGTATGACATCTTAGCGAAAGATAGTCGGGTGATCGTCGAGCGCGCTTTTCTGCCAGAAGGAGGCGAGAAGCCGACTGACCACAGCGAGCGGTGGAGATCGTTTGAGAACAATAGACTGCTTGCAGATTGCGATATCCTCGGATTTAGCCTCTCATTTGAGACCGATTACCCCCATTTTATTCGGATGCTCCGAAATCAATCACTGCTCTTTTCATCGTGGCAAGATCGTGACGCTGCGGCTGGTGATTCAAAGTTCTCGATGCCGCTACTAATTGCTGGGGGAACTGCGATAACGCTAAATCCTGAACCTGTTGCGAACTTTCTCGATGCGTGCGTTATCGGTGAAGCCGAGGAGCTGCTCCCCGAAATGATGAGCAAGATTCAAGAAGCTAAACAGGCCGGAAGTTCGCGCGAAGATCTGCTTCTTTCGCTGGCTCAGATCGAGGGAGTTTACGTGCCGCGATTCTATGAACCTGTATTTAATGGTGACGACACAGTCGCTCGCTATCAGGTTTCCGCTGCTGTGCCGCAACGGCCACGAAGACGGTTTGTAAAAGACCTCTCTAAATTCAAAACTTACTCGCGGATCCTGACGCCAGAGACTGAGTTTAAGTCGATGTTCTTGACCGAGACCGGCCGCGGGTGCGAGATGGGGTGTCGCTTCTGTGTAGCAGGGTATATCTATCGCCCAATTAGAAAGCGTAGCGAAGAGTCTCTTAACGAAACAGTTCAAGTAGGGCTTGAGAATAGCGATGCAATCGGGTTTGTTGGCGCAGCAGTATCCTCTCATAAATCGATCTCAAAGCTGGCTAAGAGCGTTGCTGATCAGGGCGGCAGGGCCTCGTTAAGCTCAATCATGTCACAGAAGGTATCAAAGGTTCTGGCGGCGAGCATCTCAGAGAGTGAGTACAAGACAGTGGCACTAGCGCCGGAAGCAGGTAGTGAGCGTTTGCGTCGAGCAGCTGGAAAGCGAGTATCAAATGAGCAGGTATTGACCGCTGCTCGTGAGATGGCCGAAGCTGGCATCCGCGGATTTAAGCTCTATTTTATCGTTGGTCTGCCGACAGAGACCGACGCAGACGTCGATGCCATAGCTCAATTAGCTATCGATGTACGGGATACGGTGGTTGAGGTCTCAAAGCCATCAGGAAAGCTTGCCTGGGTAGCGCTTTCAGTTAATCCATTTATCCCAAAGGCTTCAACTCCGTTTCAGTGGGAACCGATGCTCGCCCCTAAGGTGCTTGACCGAAAGATAGATCGGGTCAGGAAGGCTACTCAGGCTATACCTAATTTAGAGCTCCGGTTTGAACCTCCAAAGGAGAGCTACTTTCAGGGGCTTTTATCTCGTGGAGATAGGCGTGTTGGGAGGCTTTTGCAAGAAGCCGAGCTAAGGGGCGAGAGCTGGAAGTGGTTGATGCGTAAGACCGAGCGCCGCATACTTGAGGATGTTCCGCCTGTAGACTTTTATGTATCGCGCAGGATAGCATTCCAAGAGGTTCTACCGTGGGAATCTGTCGATTCGCTTATTCCTCGTACACTACTGGAGCGTGAAGCGATGCGCGCGCACCACGGAGAAGATTGGGTACAGCCACGAGCCGATGATCAGCCGATGATGGCTGATGAGGATACGGTGTTGCGTGGTGCCGAGGTCGTTGGGGTATAGCTAGTATGGAAACAAACAGTTCGGAGCGTAATGATTTCGGTAAAGTTATCGCGGTTATCTCTGGAAAAGGTGGCGTGGGTAAATCAACAGTAGCTGTCAATTTAGCGATATCTCTCGCTAAGAGTGGGGCAAAAGTTGGTTTGATAGATAGCGATTTTTACGGGCCAAGTATCCCTACTCTTATGGGTGGGGGCCAAGTTGTGCCAGACCACGAGGAGCGCCTTATTCCACCTGCAAAGTATGGGATTAAATATATCTCGCTCGGATTCTTCTTGCGTCACCCAGATGATGCCGTTATCTGGCGCGGGCCGATGTTTAATAAGGCGCTCAATCAGATGTTCGCTGACGTAAGCTGGGGAGCCCTTGATTACATGATAGTCGATATGCCCCCTGGCACAGGAGATGCGCAGCTATCGCTATCGCAACTCGTAAAGCTAGCCGGTGCTGTGGTGGTAACAACGCCGCAGGAAGTTGCTCTGGCGGATGTACGAAAGTCGATCAATATGCTCAAAAAAGTTAACGTAGATATCCTCGGAATCATCGAAAATATGGCGGGACTACCACTACCAGACGGCTCTCTCGTTCCGGTGTTTGGTGCAGGCGGAGGTGAGAAGACGGCGAAGGAGTTCGGAGTGCCATTACTTGCTTCACTTCCGATAGATCTCGCCATCCGCGAGGGTGGTGATGCTGGAACTCCTGTTGCAAGTGGAACTGGTTCTAGCGCGCAGGTCTTTAAGCAGGTTGCGGATACGCTGGTGTCGATACTCAACGAGCGCGCAGCTACTCTGACGCAGATGAAGATAGTCAACTAGGATCACTTGCTCGAACATTGAGTCCGTGATTCTATGGGCTATGCGTTTTTCAGTGCTCTCTTCCGGTAGTAAAGCCAACTGCACCTTTGTTGAGGGAGCCGGTGTGCGGTTCCTAGTAGATTGTGGGCTCTCTGGAAAGCAAGCGGAGGAACGTCTAACACAGATTGGGATCGATCCCCGCACAATCAAGGCTATCCTGGTCACTCACGAACACAGTGATCACATCCACGGTGTTGGAACCCTCAGTCGGCGCTACAATATCCCGGTATACGCTAATGCGGCGACTATGGATCAGATATCAAAGCCGCGTGGCAAGGAGATATTTACCACCGGCGTCGAATTTAGCGTTGGCACAGTACGAGTTGAGCCTTTTAGTATCGTTCACGATGCCTCTGATCCGGTCGGATTCTCAATCTATGCCGAGGGATTTAAGCTGGTAATCTGTACTGACCTTGGACGGGTGACCACATTGGTGCACCAACACTGCGAGAATGCAAACGCGATTCTGCTTGAGTCCAATCACGACCAAGAGATGCTCCAATCGTGCAGCTATACATGGGAGCTTAAACAGCGCATAGCTTCAACTCATGGGCATCTGTGTAACGAAGCTGCTGGACAGCTTCTTGAGGAGATTATGCACCCAGAGCTATTCCACGTGGTTTTAGGGCACTTAAGCGAAAACAGTAACACGCCAGCTCTGGCTCTTGAGACCACTAAACGGTATCTGGACCGGTGCGAACACCGTGCGAGTGGGTTGCAAACGCTCCTTTGTGGTAATATTTATGAGAGTTTGCCCTGCCTTGAGCTTGATATCGCGGCACCTCCCGCGGTACTAATGACTGCATGATTGATCGCTATACACACCCAGAGATGGCGGCTATTTGGACCGACCAGACCCGCTATTCAATTTGGCTCGACATAGAGCGGTTTGCCCTCGAAGGTCTCGTACAGGAGGGCGCAGCTCCGAAAGAAGCCCTTGATGCCTTTAACGCTAAGGCGGCTTTTGATGTTAATCGGGTAAACGAGTTAGAGCTCCAGTTAAAGCACGATGTTATCGCCTTTCTTACCAACGTGGCAGAATACGTAGGCCCGCTCTCGCGCTACGTTCATAAAGGTATGACATCCAGTGATGTGGTGGACACCTGCTTAGCTGTTCAGATGCGCCGTGCGGGTAAACTTATCTACGCCCAACTGCAAGGTGTTCTTACGGTGCTCAAGACCCGCTCGGCTGAGTTTAAGGATGCTGTGTGCATCGGTAGGTCTCACGGCATCCACGCCGAACCAACAACTTTTGGGATCAAACTTGCCGGATGGTACGCCGAGTTGCGTCGTCAAAGTAGGCGACTTGAGCAGGCGATAGAAACTATCTCTGTCGGAAAACTCTCTGGTGCGGTTGGGATGTATGGCGGCATATCTCCCGCGGTTGAGCATGCGGTTATGACTAAGCTTGAATTAAAAGCTGAAACAGTAGCGACGCAGGTTGTGGCCCGAGATCGACACGCAGAGTTTATGGGTTGCCTAGCTCAGATAGGCTCTTCAATCGAGCGTTTTGCAGTAGAGATCCGCCACTTGCAACGAACCGAAGTAGGCGAGGTTATGGAGGGCTTTACTCCGGGACAGAAGGGGTCTTCGGCTATGCCGCACAAACGCAATCCGATCCTCTCTGAGAATCTGTGTGGTCTTGCGCGGCTTTTGCGTTCATATGCTCAGGCTTGTTTTGAGAATGTAGCTTTGTGGCACGAGCGCGATATCAGCCACAGCTCGGTTGAGCGAGTTGCGCTACCTGATGCCTGCATCACTCTAGATTTTATGCTCCGAAGATTCGGCGCACTAGTGTCGAATTTAGTGGTTTCTACAGACCGAATGCGGGATAATCTTGAGTTGACCCGTGGCACTGTATTTTCTGGACATCTGTTGCTGGCGCTGGTCGACCGGGGAATAACTCGCGAGGACGCTTATGCCGCGGTTCAGAAGTTAGCTTTAGCGGCCCTCGACGGTGGTTTGGCGTTACGCGACCGTGCCAAAACAGATGCAGTAGTGTCGGGAGCGTTGTCGGCAGATGAGATCGATTCCTTGTTTGACCTAAAGCGGTATCTTAGAGAGGTGGATCGGATTGTGACTCGCGCGCTGGCTAGTTAGTCGCCATGTTAGTGTGAGAGATAGAGGGGATTTAGTACCTAAGGAAGGAGATGCGTTATGCGGTTTCGTGTGCTAGTTCGACTTAAAGAGGGCGTTCTTGATGTGCAGGGAAAGGCTGTTGAGAGTGGGCTGCAGGATAAAAAGTATGCGGCTATCAGGAACGTACGAGTTGGACGGGTAATCGAGCTCGATATTGATGGAGGGGTGAGTAAGGACGCAGCGCGCAGCCAGGTCGAGGATGTGTGCAAATTATTGCTAGCTAATCCAGTGATTGAGCAATACGAGATTATGGAGGTCGCGTGAAGGTAGGGGTTGTTGTTTTTCCAGGCACCAACTGTGACCAGGACATCGAGCACGTCTATCGCGAGCTGCTCAATGTAGAAACAGTTAAGATATGGCACCGCGATACGAGCCTGCCAAAGGTTGACGTCGTAGTGCTTCCAGGGGGGTTTTCGTACGGGGACTACCTGCGAACGGGGGCTCTCGCCAAGCTTTCGCCGGTTATGGAAGCAGTTAGGGGGTTTGCTGACCGCGGCGGAAAGGTTCTTGGAATCTGCAATGGTTTTCAGATCTTGTGTGAGGCTGGGCTTTTGCCTGGGGTATTACTTGAGAATATCGGGAGGCGTTTCCTGTCGCGGTTCGTCCATATGCGCATAGATTCCGATAGGTCATTTTTCACTACTGGAACTACTAAAGGTTCAGTTATCACATGCCCGATCGCCCATTTTCAGGGTAATTTTTTTGCTGACCCAGAGACTATTTCGCGTCTTGAGGGTGATGGGCAGGTAGTTTTCAGATATTGCGACCAGTCCGGCAGGCAGTTAGATGGCGACATTTCAGTCAATGTTAATGGCTCGCTAAATAGTATCGCTGGTATTACCAATTCCCGAGGAAACGTGGTCGGGCTGATGCCCCATCCAGAACGCGCGGTTGAGCTATTATCAGGGTTTATTGGGGGTAATTCTGGCCTAAATCCGTTTCGTAGCACCATCGCAGCGTAGCGCTTCCAGAGCATGACGGCCCTCTGCACCCGCAATTTTTCTAGAAAAAACGTGAAAATTTGTTATTGCCGAATGTGTGAAAGTATCATTATCATCGGCTCATTCGCTATCGAGGGTGCGTTTAAATTACTCAAGCAGAGTAAAAAAAGCTTGGGAAACGTGCCTAAATCGATAAGAATGTAGATCGTTGATGCTCGCCAAGCAGTGCGCAAGTGCTGACTGGTGAAGACAGGCAATAGGTCGAATTAATGCGAAATGCGGTAGTTTATACCAATTTGTTTAGGAGACAAACGTATGGCAAAGAAGCCAGCGAAGTTGAAAAAGATGAAGAAAGTTGCCAAGAAGATTGCAAAGCCTGCTAAGAAGGCTACGGGTAAGGTTGTGGCAGCTCCGGTTTCGAAAGCACGTGTATCGAGCAAGCCTCGTAACACATCAACTCTCAGCTACACACAGTCTGAGTTCGTTGAGAACGTTCGTGCTTTCTGTGGTTTGAACAAGCGCTCTGAGGCGAAGCAGATAGTTGAGGATATCGCTGCTTTTGTTATGGATTCACTACGTAAAGGTTACAAGATCCCTCTCATGGGTCTTGGTAAGCTTTATGTTCGTGAGACCAAGGCTCGTCAGGGACGCAATCCAGCAACTGGCGAGGTTATCAACATTCCGAAGAGGAAGCGCGTGAAGTTCACTGCTGCTAAGGCCTTGAAGGAGAGAGTGTTGTAGTTCTCTAGTAGTGCTTTTAACTAAAGGCACTAAAAGCGCAGGTAACCCCTGCGCTTTTTTTGTTTGTGCATTTATTACTCTTATAGGCTATTATCACTAAGATAAGTATCCTCAGACCTTATGAATGACACTAGTGAAATATTAGAGCCTACGCGAGAAGCGATAATCGAAGCACTCAAGACGGTTGAGGATCCTGAACTATTTCTCGATATCTGGTTTCTGGGCTTAATTTACAATATAGCTATTGATGGCGACCAGGTGGTTATTGACATGACCTTTACCTCTCCGATGTGCCCGGCAGGACCGCAATTAAAGCACGAAGTTCAAACAAAGGTGGCGGCGGTTCCAGGAGTTAAAGAGGTTTCAGTAGTTATCACTTTCTCTCCGCCGTGGGAGCCTTCTGACGAGGTTAAGGGACTATTAGGAATGATGTAAGACCAACTATGCGGCTATCAACTGAACAGACTGAATTTTGTGATCTGGTGCGAAGATTCTTCTCCGAGCGGGTGTCTTCGGAGTATCTGCGTGGACGTATCTCAAGTGGTCAGCGAAGCGATACAGGCCTAAGACAATCTTTGCAGGATCTCGGTTTATACGAAACTTTTTCGGGTGCGGAACCGACCTGCGGTCTGGTCGAGCTAGCGTTGTTGGCAGAGGAGTGCGGGCGGGCACTTGTACCGGATTCTTGCGTTGAGCACGTTTTGATTAACGCGTTACTTGAGAGTTTAGTGAGCCCAGCAGAGTGGGCGGCTGTATCGGGTTTGTTCCGGTCGGCTCAAGGAGGAGGTTGCGCCTTGGCTTTCCCCGGCTGCTGCGATTTCAGCGTCGAACACGACTCAGGATCAGTCTCGGGAACGGCAACCTGGGCTATCTGCGGTGAGGGAGCCGCTCTCTTGCTTGGTTTTACTAGTACGGGGACTGGAGCTCGTGCTTTTCTGGCGAATCTCTCCACCCTGGGCACTGAGGCTAGTACGCAGGGGGGTGTAGCGTCTATAAGCAATCCGGCACATTCGCTTGACCTAACGACACCTCTTACTCAGCATGTTTTGACAAAAGCTCCCTGTGTAGTTCTCGGCTCAGAATCGACTGAAAACCTCTCAATTGCTATTGAGGTGCTGAAGGCCTCCGAGGTCAGCGGTCTCTGTCAGCGAGTCCTTGAGATGACACTTGAGTACGTAAAGACCCGCAATCAGTTCGGAGTCCCGATAGGATCTTTTCAAGCTATCCAGCACAAGCTCGCACAGGTCTACGCCGACAGTGAGGCCCTGGCGAGTCTCTGTAGATTTGCTGCCTGGAGCTTTACGGCTAGTCCGGAGCAGCGACGCATAACTTCGCGGGCTGCTGCTCTCAGGGCGGCTGAGTTAGGAGTTCATATATGCGAGGTAGCTATCCAGTGTCACGGTGGAATCGGATTTACCTGGGAGTATGATCTGCACCTTTTTCTTCGCCGTGCACAGGTAATTCATGCTGCTTTTGGAATTACTGAGTCTCGAGCTAATGAACTGATTCAAGCGGCCAGTTGTTAATATGTCGGTAAATGCCTTGTTACCCAAAATGCGCTAGAACGCCGGGCTAGAGCGTTAGGTGTTGATACCGTAGCGAGTCTCAAGCAGCTCTAGCCAGATATGAACGATGGTAATGTGGACCTCTTGAATACGCTCAGTAAAAGGCGAGGGGACAACTAGGCTGATATCTGCGACTCTCCCCAGAGAGCCACCATCCTTACCGGTGAGGCCGATAACTTTGGTGCCGCGACGTTTTGCTTCCTCAACAGCATTAAGAATGTTTTTGGAGTTTCCTGATGTTGAGATAGCAACTAGAACATCACTAGCTCCACAAAACACCTCGACGCAGCGCCGATACACATCATCAAAACTCTCGTCATTACTCCAGCAGGTCAGCACAGCAGGATCCATAAGGTGTTGAGCCTTGAGGCCGCGGCGTTTGCGCTTGTAGCGCCCAACCAACTCCTCTACCAAGTGCATGGCATCGCACGTCGAGCCGCCATTGCCACAGGCATAGACGGTTCCGCCTCGCGAAAAGGTGTTAAAGATTAGCTCAGCAGAAGCTGACACAGCGGCTGTAAAGTTCTGGTCGGAAGCCAGGGAAGCCTTTAGAGAGGCCGAATCTTGTAGAAGTTGAGATATCTCTGCGTTCATATTGGGATAATATAAAAACTCTCTGTTTTTACTATCATCCACCGCCCTGGCAAAATAGAAAAGGGGAAAACCTCGCGTAACAACTAAGCTGTTTCAAGGTGGGTTTTTGGGTGTGTAGGGCATCGCAATTCTCTTCTCTTA
>JBBALZ010000050.1:0-18220 GCA_040402735.1 Bdellovibrionota bacterium | reverse complement strand
CTATCAGGAATGCCAGTCCTTTCCAGTAGATAGCGGGAGAATTGCGAAGCCCTAGTTGATTTCGAAGGCGCCGGATTTCACGTCAAGATGTCATCCGACGGTGGGGCTCGATTGCCTGTAGTGGTGCTTCAAGTTAAAGACGGCATTCTTGCGGTGCGTTAGGTGGCATGAACCGGGCATGCCCAAGACGTACCTGGAGTTACAAGTCCAAAGTTAATTAAGGCCTTCCGCTTGCGGCCCTAATCGTCATGCAGCAACCGTATCGTAGGAAAAGTCTAGCTTACCCTCGGCTTGCTTGGCGTGCTCGATAGTCAATCCGACTACCTTACCGTCTCTATCGAGCTCTAGGAGCACGTTGTCGTTTAGCTCCTCAGTTTGAGCAGGCTCTCTGTCGCTTAATTCTATATAAACCTAAATTCGGCAGTTGCGGGTCTGAAAATGGCGCATCTACTCAAATCACTGTGGCTTTTGAATTTTCGGTGCTCACCCTGACGGTGCCAGGGTTGCGCCTCCGAAAAATTCAAAATCCTTCGCGCTTTTGAGCATCTGCACCATTTTCATCCTCCTTAACTGCCGAATTTAGGTTAAAATCAGGTGAGTAGTTACCAATCAATATCTCGGCAAGCTGCTAAAGTGTTGCATTTTTTTAAGATCACTCGCGCAGGGTTTATTATCGCGCCCTACGCACAAGATTTACACCACCCTAAAAAAAATCAACGGTGATTGGCACCCTGGCAGGTGAATTAGTTCTAATGTTTGCCGAGTGAAATCGCGCGAAACGAAGATGTTGCTTCCGGGAGATACTAAAGCTGGCCAAGCGATCTCAAACATCTTGCTTAACTCCATTCCAAACATAAGCGATCGTAACCGAGCCTGTTTCGGATAGATCGCCATCAACTGCGAGAATGGTGTTGTGCCAAATTGCGCTACTACCAATCTCGGTTCATCGCTGTTTCGCATAAGAGAAGCGAGTCGTCGTGATGTAACCCTATTACGCTCAAATACCTCGCTTGATATTGATCGCTCAAGCCTCATCACACCGATTTCAATCGCTGCTGATCCCTCTTTCTGCAACACAAAAACGCCGCCCGGGAAGGCCTCAATCCCCAAATCATCAGCGCGCGGGGGCCCAAATGGGCTCTTAGAAATAAGTAATATACCGCCCTTCTCTACCGAAGATGTACGCGCGGTGTATGGATAACGATTCAAAAACACACTAGAGGATAGATCGGCAGATAGACCACCTAGAATTATCAGGACACTCGGCTCTAGACGCCCGATCTGTCGCTGTAGCTCTACTGAGCTATCCGGATTGATAGGACACTCACTCCATAAAGCACTCATTTGGTTTGTCGGTGAGCTAAAAGCCTTAGACCACCTCTTATAGTGAAGATACGGCGCTAAGATGATTGCGGTATGCACTACTGCGTAAACATAACACCAGATAGCCCCAAACGAGAGCCACGTGCGCGCAGAGCGATTGGCCCATACAGAATGAATAAGATAGATAAGAGCAAGGAGCGCCAGCGGCAACCAACACAGCGCAGCTCCGCAGAAGAGCTCCTGCCACCAGAATCTTGGACGGTTTGCTAAGCATAGCGCGGCTAAGAGTCCGCCGATACAGATTAGAAAATGCACCGTCTTACGCAACGACATGCTTACTTTACCGTGCGAAAACTAGCTAGCGATGAGATTCACCAAAACCATACGGCCAGATTTTATTTAAGCCTCAATCGTTCCAGTTAAGAACACCTTTACGCCACACATACGCAAAACCAACAACGAGCACCGCCATGAACGAGAGCATCTGAACTAAGGCAAAAGTTCCAAGCTCTTCAAGCACTACCGCCCAGGGATACATGAAGATAACTTCAATATCAAAGAGGATGAACAACATGGCAACCAGATAGAATCGAACATTGAAGCGTTGGTCTTTAACCGATCCAACTGGAATGGCACCACACTCCCACGGCATCTGCTTGGTCTTTGTGGCGTTCTTGGGACCCAACCACGACGCAAGTAGCACCATCGTTACTAGAAATCCACCAGAGGCCAGGGTAAGCAGCAAAATACCGAGATAGGGATTAAGTTCATTCATGAGCTACCTAAAAATCAAAAAACGCACCCGGGAGGATTCGAACCTCCGACCACCCGCTTAGAAGGCGGGTGCTCTATCCAACTGAGCTACGGGTGCATAGAAAAAGGGGCCTATATCCGCACAGTGCAGAGGTTATCACTGACCGGTGCTAAACGGTATACTACTAAATAAAAAACCAGTTAGATTAGCTAGCTACCAAAACCGACTTAAACCGACTTAAAAATGTGAAGCAATGCTACTAAAACGCCGGATTGTGGTATAGAACTAGACCGTCTAGGGCTAGAATCCCTAGCCCAGACGTAGCCTTAGATTTCTGGGCAAGGTACCTTAAGTATAGGGTGTTTGTGCTCTCAATCTGAGCAGCTAGGGGTGTGAGTAACGGGCTTTTAAATGACGCTTCCTAACAACTCAAAACGGAAGATCTTTGACGGGAGGTACGAGATCCTCTCGATTGTCGGTAGAGGTGCCGACAGCGTGGTGTATCACGGACGCCACATCAGCGGTGCTGCCCAGGAAGTTGCTATCAAAGTTCTGATCAATCGTGATGGGAGTACAACCTTAACCGATAAGCTGCGGCGCGAAGCGCTGACACTAGTGTCGTGTCGACACCGGTATGTAGTTCGGCTTGACGACTTTCATTCAATTAAAGATCTCTGCTACCTATCGATGGAGTACGCCCCTCAAGGTGACCTACTTAAATACATAGCCACAATACCTAATAAAAGACTCCCTCCGGATCAGGTGGTGTTGTTCCTCAAGCAGTGCTTGGAAGCTCTCGATTTTGTACACGCCACCGGCGTTGTACACCGTGACCTAAAGCCTGAGAATATCCTGGTTATAAACGAAAAAGAGATCCGCCTAGCAGACTTTGGCCTTGCACTGCTTCCTGGCGATGAAGTGCAGCTTGATGAGCTACGAAAAGCAGTCGGTAGCTTTGAGTATTTGGCTCCTGAGGTTCTGGAAGGCATAAAGTATGACACAGGCTCAGATCTCTACTCGCTTGGGGTGTGCTTTTACGAGGCCGCCACAGGAAGACACCCCTTTGCAGATGTACCGATCGCTGAAAAGCGCGATGCGCGCCAAGATGCGCGGATTACTCCGATAGAGAAGCTTGCGCCGGATCTGCCACCTCACGTAGCTGCTGTTATTACTAATTTAATGAGATTTTCGGCGGGGGACCGATTTCAATCCACCTCAGAGGCTCTGCGCGCCCTAGAGGATCAACAGTTTAGAGTCGTCACACTGACATCTCCAGAGAGTGATGAATCCTCCTTCGCGCACCCGGCTAATGACGATGTTCCTTCAAAGGTCGCGCCCAATAAGCTTTCTGAGCCAGCTTTATCTCCACAAGTTACTCAAACAGGGGCTGCCACCACGTTAACAGACCCCGAACCATATCCAGAACAAACCACTCCACAGCAATCAGTAGGCAATGCAGCCGTGGCCTCCGAGCGTCAGCCCACCCCGACTGAGAAGATCGACCTGGAGCGGATAAAAGCGATTATCGCTCGTGACACTCAACGAAAGACCGGTGGTGGCTTAAGCACAATCGAAGCATCAGACAGTGTGCCCGTTTACGACAACTCAATTGATAACGAGTCGAGTTCTCAAGCTGCGACTAACGCAACACAGCGATCCCCTGGGCGAAGGTCCAACTTACCTACCCGTTCCTCAAATGCAAAATCTGGATTTAATGGTGCGCGGCCATCCCTGTTAGCGTCTGCTCTATCACGATTTGTTGGGGTTGCTCTGGCGTTTGCTCTGCTCACTGTGGGTGGGATTTATGGCTACCATGCATTAACCCAAGGACCTAACAGCAGGGGTTCTAGACAGGAAGACGCGACTCATGTAGCTGCCGTTAATGACTTGGATCAATCAGAGACCGAAAGCCTTACTGAGCCCGAGGAAGGTGCAGCTCGTATCACCTCACTCCACTCGCTAGCCGAAGGTATATATCCGGGCACGATTCGTGGGCTATTCCCAGGTGATGGTGTGCCGATGGCACTTATTGTAAACCCCAAGCAGGAACAGCTTACCCTATTAGTAGGGCTAGAGGGCTGGATGCCAGCTACTGCGACATTTTCAGCTGAGGATACGGTTAAAGAGGCTACTCAAGAAACTAATGCGGAGTCTGCCAATAAAGCCAGCGAATCCGAGGGCCCTACGTTTCGTTCAAACGGATTGATTCTAAAATTTAATCAGGAGTCGTCATCAGCCTCAATAACTGGTACTGTGATAGATGTAGTAACCGGCGAAACTGGGACTTGGAAGATATCCGGATAGAATCTATATCTTCTAACAGTTAAGCTGAGACTTTTGGAGTACCTCAAGGTGGTGCAACTCTTTTGTAAAGTATTTAACCTCTATCGGCAGAGATGGCGGTCAAAAGCGCTCTCAACTCAGGGAGGCGCGTTTTCCCGAAGACCTGCCAAAGTTACGCTGGTAGCGGCTATTATAGCTTGTTGTATAACTCAGCCTGGTTATGCACAACCTGCCGAAGATGAGAATAAACCGATCAGAATCCTTCACCGCCAACTTGACTCTAAATCGATCCCGCAGATCGGCAATCCGATGCGTTTAGAAGTTGAGCTGCTTAATACTTTCGATATCACTAGCTCCGTACGATTAGTTGGCGCCAAAGATGGGCGATTTATTGATATCGCTTTTCCAAGGGGAGCACTAAACGCGGCTGATCGGCCAACGTTTCAGATAGAGATTCCGAGTCCCATAGCAGCGATGACATATCAGTTTGTGGTGCACCAACGTAATGGTTCGCTATCATCCTCTGAGAAGTTTACGATTAAGCGCGACTGTATCCAAAACTTTAAGGTAGTTGTACCCGAAGACGTCCCGAATACCGAATTCAGACGCGAGATTTCAACTCTCGTATCACAAGCCAAGATACTTGAACGCGACACCGCAAGCCTGGAAGCATCTCTTAAACTCGTAGAAGACATAAAGGCGTCACTAGCTAATTAGGATTACGGTATGAGGTCGCTAAACTCTTTCGCAGATAATTGGAGAACAGGGCAAATGCTACAGCCACATAAAACGCTCCGCGAGAAATTAATGGCGGGATCTGTTGGTCTTTGTCTCTCTCTGATTAATCTCTCTCTCGTTACTGGTGCGATTGTCGCACATACCACTACAGCTAGTGCTTTAGATCTTCCCTTAGGCGAGCTGTCCGTTTCAGTTCGAGTGGAATCAAAACCACCACTTATCAGCGCTAAAGGAATTGTGTTTTCCTCGCGGTCCTCTTTTGAGGTACCCGAAGCTAAATTGTCAAAGATCGGTGATAAACTTTACGAAATTACCTTCTCTGTACCTCGCTCGAAGATACACCCGGATTCCGTGGCATCAGCAGTCGCTAACGATGACCAAGGTGGCGCAGTGTTTGCAAGTGTCACTCCGGCAATCACCTCAGAAGCGCGCGACCTCTTGGCAAGTATTCCGGAATGTCCGGGACAGGATTCATCGCGCGCTGTGGCAACGACGTCACCAGGCACCTTAAAGCAGCTCGTTGATGTGCGCGCTGAGCGTATGGATATAGTGCGTATTAAGCTAAAGCGGGCTATGGATGGAAATGTCATGGCTAAATTAGTTAAATTTGAAGAAGCCTTTGGGCTTGCACGTAGCGATGATCTAAACCCTGATCTACCTCCCGCCGAGCTATTCGATCGGCTATCCCGCATTCAACACGCTCTGCGTAAATACCAATCGCATCAACAAAACACCTCACGCTAACAGGCGCCCTAGCGAAGTTCGCCGCCACGAAAGCAGCGAGAGAATGAGCGACTTACCTCAAAATATTGAATCCGTTACTGAGGCGTTGCGCACTAAGTATTGGTCGTGGTCTATCTATGAAGGCAACTCTGCGGCCAGACGCCTAATACCATTTCTCATCGATCACCTTCCACATATCACCCCAAGCTCGTGGCAAGAGCGCTTTGCATTTGGTGGTGTGTATGTGAATGGCATTGAAGCTTTTGGGGATATAGATTTACCCACCCCTTGCAAGGTAGAATACTACGAGCCTAAATTTGAGCTGGCCGAAGCCGCCTCGATATTTCCAGCATTTCGCGACGATTACATTCTATACCGTGATGAGCACGTTGTCGCCGTATATAAGCCCCCAGGACTCTCAAGTATGCCAGCTAAAGAGCAGCGGCACTTTAGCGTTAAAGTATCAGTCGAGCGCGCTATCGGCTCCACTGTGCATATGCCGTCTCGACTCGACGTCTCAGCGCAGGGACTTATTATTATGAGCATCTCTGAATGCGCTCACTCTCGGCTTCAACAGGCATTCGAACAGCGCCAGGTTGTTAAAGAGTATCGGTGCGCATCAACAGATCAAAGCAACTGGATTACTCAGAGAGTTGAACTGCCAATAGGCAGAGATGCTAGACATCCTGTGCTTAGAAGAATCAATTTTGATTCAGGTAAGCAAGCCAGCACTGAGTTTATCTCGATTGGTGGCGCAATATCAGAGAATATCCGAGTTAATGTGTTTCGCGCTTTACCAACTACTGGACGCACCCACCAAATCCGGGTTCATGCCAGAGCTGCTGGCATCCCACTGTTTGGTGATCGCTTCTACGGTGGAGCGTCTGCGTCATATCTACACCTGGTGAGCTACTCAGTTAAACTTAAACATCCAGTCACTGGGCTACAGCTAGAGATAGCGCTTCCAAAACGATTACAGCCGCTCTGGATCGCAGATCAAGTGGGGTAAGGTAAGCGCCATCATACTGCGCTAGGGCCAGCATTACTTTACAGCATCTTATGATTTAAACCCGCGAAACTATCCAGTATAGTGCAGCACAAGCTTGGCCGAGCACAAAAGAGAAGATACCTCCGGATGCCAATCAATGGGGGGCAACCCGGTAGTAAACACATTGTTTTGCAACACTTATTAGGAGAAATATGTCAACCAACGTACTAATCGCAGAGGATGAGGCGCTCGTAGCACTTGATATTTCGCACGAATTAGCGTCAGCCGGATACACTGTTATTGGACAGGCCACCAACGGTAAAGATGCGATCACTAAGGCGCTTGAGCTTAAACCCGATGTCGTCCTGATGGATATCACCATGCCAGGAGAAATCGATGGCATCAAAGCAGCAGAAGAGATCGGGCTGAAACTAGGAACTCCTATTATTTTTGTAACCGCTCATTCAGACGAGGCAACTCTACAACGAGCAAAGCTCTCACGCCCATCTGGATACGTCATGAAGCCTTTTGAGCCAAATGAACTAAGGGCAAACATTGAAATAGCTCTACACCGAGCAAAGTTTGCAACTCAGGCTGCGGAGGAGATTGAAGAGCCGGGCTTTCTACCAGGAATCGAAGAGGGCGAGGCCGCCGAAGCAGACTACGTGATCGATCGCCACAAGCTTGATGCTGTGCAATCAATAGGTCTCTTTTCAGGTATCCCTCCCCGCGAGCTTAACGACCTCACGCGATCTGCTACCATCCACGATGTAAGTGCGGGAGAGTATCTCTCAATGGACGGTGAGCGCCCAAGCTTCGGATTTATGGTGCTTTCGGGTCGCCTCGCTGTTATCAAATCAACGCAGCACGGCAAGGAGCTAACCCTTGATTTGCTGATACCCGGAGACTGTTCCGGTATCCTACGAGCACTTGAGCCGAGTGAAGTTGATACATCAATCCGTGGTCAAACCGATGCAAAGCTCCTTGCTATCCCAACCGCGCAGCTCCGATCACTAGCGGAGAAGCACCCAAGCATCTATCGACACATCACCTCAGAATTAATGCGTCGCAACCGGCGAACTAATGACCTTGCCTTAGGATTAGCTCATTCAAGGGTTGAAAGCCGGATTGTAGCAACACTTCTTGCGCTAGCTCCACGATTCGGACGTCCCTCGACTAGCGAGGATACAACGCGGATATTTCTTACTAGAAAGGAGCTGGCAGATCTTACCGGCACCACTCCTGAAACAGCGATCAGAGTCACAAAGAATCTTGAGCGAGAGGGATTACTCGATTTAACCAAGCCTGGAGTGATTAAGATACTATCGCTTAATCAGCTACGCGGGGTTATTGAATAAACCGAGCATCTTTTATTTTTGAGTAACGCTCGAGCACTTTGCCAAAAGCGTCTTAAAAATAACTGCCGCGAAAGGGCGCGCGGTGTTGGAAGTTTACCAAGGTATTGATTAAAAACAGCGCTTTGTTTCTCCCTGCTCCGCAGCTTTTTTAAGCTCGAAAAGATTAAGATCATGGACCGTAAGTAGCCAAAAACCGATAATGATCATCAAAACATAGGTGAGCCCATGAGCTACTAGCGAATATACCTTGGCATCTGACTCCGGATAGGCAAAAAGGCTCGCTGCGGCAACACATCCGATCTGAAAAACTCCAACAAATCCCGGAGCCGATGGCAGCGCTATCGCTAGCGCAACGAATACGCCCAGGGCTACGCTGAGCAGAAATGATTGATTAAATGGAAACATCCACAGAATTACCTGAAACTGTAGGTACGCCGTGAACCACACGAGTGCGGTGAGCCCGATAATCATTATAAGCCGCGAAGGAGTTTTTATAACCGCAGCTCCATCGAGTAGGTCAGACGAAAAGCGCGTTAGTGCCTGCGCTAAACCACGCGGCAACGGCTGGACACACAGCTCAACGATCCTCTTAATTAACTTTGGAAAAAGGCAGCCTCCAACCAGAAACAGCAAGAGCGCCAGCGCCATCATACCAAGCGAAAAAGCAGCCATATGAAGCCAATCAGGAAGATCGGGCAAGAGCTGTACAAGCACAAAGAACGAGATTAGTACCGTGCTCAGATCAAAGAAGCGCTCAATGACCACCGAGATGAAAGCCGCTCCGAAGCTGTACTCAGTCCACCTCGTCAGCACGAGCGGACGGATAAATTCACCCAAACGGAAAGGCAAGAGACACGTTGCTAAATTGCCCAGAATAATCGAATCAAAAAGTTGCCGCAGCGTCGGCTTGTCGCGTTTTGCATCAGGAAGCAGGTAGCGCCACCGTAATGAACGCAATCCAAAGTGCAGCCCAAATAGCGCTATAAATGGCAACACCGGCCACCACACAATCCGATCAAAGCTAGCTTGAAGATCGCTTAACTTTGCATCTCCAAAAACAAGATACACCATCAGCGCACTGATAGCGCACCCGACTACTAATTGAATCACCTTCTTCATCTAGCACCCTAAATGGCTTCCGAGCCTTTTTACGCAACCTCTTTTAATGACTCAATACGGAGATCGCCTGACTTTAGTGGGCACTGAATCTTACACTCGTGCACCTGCCTGGCTTCTCCCGCAAGCCAACTTCCAAGCTCCTCTGTGATAATTGAGGTCATCGCATCCAGCCACACCGCATGGTCGTTTAGGCAAGGGATTACCGAATACTGCTCTCCCCCTGCCTCCTCAAACTGCTCGTGTCCCTCGTTTCCAAGCTCATCAAGGGTCTCTAAGCAATCAGCCGTAAAGCCAGGAGCAACAACAGCGATACTCTTTACACCGGCATGCCCCAAAGCTTCAAAGGTCTCATCAGTATAAGGAGTGAGCCAGGGATCGCGCCCAAAGCGCGATTGAAATGTATGAATGACTCGATCTGACGGCAGAGAGAGTTTAGGCTTGAGCGCCGCTGTTGTCTCTACACATTGGCAACAGTATGGATCGCCCTTAGTAACATATTTTTCAGGGACACCATGGTATGAGAGAACCAGATACTCAGGCTTCCACGGAAGCTTTGCTAGATGCTGATTAATAATCTCTGCCTGCGCAGACACGTAACGCGGATGTTGAAAATACGGCTCTGCAACTCGCAATGTCGGTACCCAGCGACGTTTCAAGATATGTGAAAAAACAGCATCGTAAGTTGAAGCTGTAGTTGCGGCCGCATACTGAGGATACATCGGAAAGAGCAGGATCTTCGAGCAACCCTTATTAATCAATGCATCCACCGCACTCTCCAAGCTAGGTGAGCCGTAACGCATGCCGAATTCAACCTCTAGATTTGGATACGTCCCTTTTAACCGCTCTCGTACACCTTCTGTTTGCTTGCGGGTAATCGTCAGAAGCGGTGAGCCATCCTGACCCCAGATACGCTTATATAACCTTGCAGACCTAAAGGGCCTGGTAACCAAAATGATGCAATTAAGAAGTATAAACCAGAGAACTCGATTAACCTCAATAACACGGCGGTCAGAGAGAAACTGACGTAAATAGCGACGCAGCGCTCGCGGTGTCGGCGCATCCGGAGTACCTAACTGCGCCAGCAGCACTCCAACTTTATCCTTTGACCCGCGACACCCAAATTCACACGCCCTAACATCCATTCCAAATCCCTCTAGTACCAATGAAGTCTACACTACTGTTTCCACCCGCACACGACGAAAACGCTTACATGCCTCCTTAGCCAGACGTATCCTATCTGAGACACCTATTCCACCTCGATCAACTCCAGCAAAAACGATCCCAGGATAGTCATGCTCACACTGATTGAGGAGTTTGACTAGCTTGTGGTGGCCCACCTCAAGTTGCGGAATCGCTGCTGGCCACTGCGTCATTGAGACCCAACGCACATTAGCAATTCCTAGCAACGTGCGCAGCAACTCAGGCAGCCTCTGTTTGAGGCTCGCCTCATCATACGTACACTCACCAGCCTGAGCACCACCCAAAACGACGGTGAGTAGGTGCTCGTTGCTAGGTGCCATATGCGGAAATATCTGTGAGTTAAACATCACTCCTAATAGGTTCTCTGGCATTCCACCCGGAAAGAGCACACCAAAAGCATCTGGTATCAGTGGCTCGCTACGCGGTACACGAACGTGCACAACCGAGAGCCCTGCATACTTTACGTTAGTCAACGCGTTGGCGAGATCCTCGTTCAAAAAGCCAACCAACGGAGCTAGCCGATTCCCTGCAGCAGTTACCACGCAACCATCGACTTCGATTTGGCGACCCTCTGACAGCGAGAGTCGAAAACGCTTACCATCGAGCGGCGTAATCCGCTGCACCTGAGCTTTTACCTGCTCTACATGCGGCCCAACCTCGTGCCATAAAGCCTCTGTAAGTCTTTGAATGCCGCCTCGAAGAACTACTATCGGAGGTTTACCTGCCGATCTTTTTGATCGCATGTATCCGATAATCGACCTGCCTTGCCTAGCCGCATCCCACAATGCTGGAAATATAGAGCGCGCACTCAAAGCTCCAACATCACCGCCATAGATACCCTTGAGCACTGGATCCATAAGGTGCCGCGCAGTATGTACGCCGAGTAGTGGGGCAAAGAACTGCTCCACCGAGCAGTCCTCTATCTTTCTAGGAAGCACGCCTGGAACAAACGCTTTTACTGGTAGTAAAACTTTAGTGAGTCCAGTAAACAGCGGGCTGGCAAGTAGTTCAAAAAAATTAGCCGGAACCTTAACTGGTCGGCCACGATACCATACGTACTGACCATACGGATTAACACTGGGATGCACTGCATCTTTGGCTAACTGCAGCTCCTGGAACAAATCCTTTAATTCCGCTCGTTCGACTAATACGTTGGGACCACATTCAAGGGTGAATCCGTCGCTGACCACCGAGCGCACCATCCCGCCGATCGGCCCAGGCTCGATCAGATATGGCCTCTCGCCAGCTTTGACCAACTCATAGGCCGCTGCAAGGCCAGCGACACCTGCACCGATAATCGCTGCGGTCATGTAGCACCCACTCCCTCTATCCGCACCTACCTAGAACAACATCCTCGTCTTGATACTCGTATCAAGTTGATCGATAGAACTCTTCACTGCTGAGGATATCTCGCTATCAACATCGATTATTAAGTACCCAACATCGCCACGTGTCTCTAAATACTGCGCCCGAATATTTGCTCCCATCTCAGCGATGATTTGATTAATCGAGCTGAGCACACCCGGCACATTTTTGTGAATATTCAAGATCCGGTGCGAGTCCTTGACGATCGGCAATTCAACTTGCGGGAAATTGACCGCCCCAGTCGTACTGCCGGTCTCTATGTATTTAACAAATGTGCTGGCTACCTCAAGCCCGATGTTGCGCTGAGCCTCAATCGTACTTCCGCCGATATGCGGAGTAAGGATAACGTTACTGAGGCCACACAGCGGCGACGAAAAAACCTCATCATTAGATTTTGGCTCTTCCGGAAACACATCAATGGCAGCTCCCAACAATTTTTTACTGACTATCCCCTCTCGCACCGCCTCTAACTCAACTATGCGCCCACGACTTAGATTGAGCAGAAATGAGCTGTCCTTCATCAATGCGATCTCGCGACTGCCGATCATGCCACGCGTTTCAGCAGTATCCGGCACGTGAAGCGTAACGAAATCAGACACCTTAAGCAGCTCTTCAAGACTCCCCACTGGGGTTGCGTTGCCGAGTGGCAGCTTAGAAACGATATCAAAGAAGTACACCTTCATGCCGAAAGCTTCCGCGAGCAATCCGACTTGCGGACCGATATGCCCGTATCCGACGATGCCAACCGATTTGTTGCGCACCTCACAACACCCCTCAGCCGACTTCTCCCAGACCCCAGAGTGCAGCAACTGGCTCTTATGAGCCGCTTGGCGCGCCAACATTATCATCTCAGCAATAGCCAGCTCTGCAACACTACGAGTATTACTAAACGGGGCATTAAACACTGGAATACCTCGACGTCGGGCCTCATCGAGATCAACCTGGTCGGTGCCGATGCAAAAGCATCCGATCGCCAGAAGTTGCTTGGCGTTGTCTAGCACCTTTTTGGTAACAGATGTCTTTGACCGAATACCGAGCACGTGAACCGAAGAGATCGCCTTACAAAGCTCCTCTTCACTATAAGCCTGTTTAACCATCTCGGCCCTGTACCCTGAATGTTGCATCCTCTCGGCTGCCGCTGGATGAACTCCCTCAAGGAACAAAACCCTCATCTTTTCTGGAGGAAATGAAAAATGCCTAGTCATAGCCCTTATCGTATAGATCTTAGACCTCAAACGAAAGGGACTAGCTCGATTTACAGGGCTTCGCAATTCTCCCACTATCTACTGGAAAGGATTGGCATTCTTGCTAGGGATAAAAATGCGCGGCCAGGCATCGTTAAACTCATTCAATGCAGTCGGTTCCGCGCATTTTTGGCCCCATTTAAGAAGAGGGATAAAAATGCGCGGCCAGGCATCGTTAAACTCATTCAATGCAGTCGGTTCCGCGCATTTTTGGCCCCATTTAAGAAGAGAGAATTGCGATGCCCTATAAAACGATACGACCCCCTGCCCTAGCACCCTAGCTTGTGGTACCCTTGACCAATGATCGGTGCTCAAAGCTCTGCAAAGTCAAAAATCGTTGCACACCTCAAAAAACTCGCCCCATTTTCCGTCATTGAACGCGGTGTCAATCTTTCAGTTGAAGGGCGCGTTGTTGAGTGCAGCTGTACTGGTCATATAATAACAGGGGTTGTCAGAGAGGATGAATCTCTCTCACACTCGGTAGCGATATCTGTAGTTTCGGCCCATGAGGTTGATGCTTCCTGTTCATGCTGTTTACCTAGCGAAATGCAGGAGCAGTGGTGCGCGCACGCCGTTGCTATACTCTATAGAGCATCTGAGCTTGATTTTTTCGATCCGCGTGGCGGATTTGGAGAGCGCGAATCAACCTTCCGTATCAATCCCAACTCGCCTACAGATGTGGCAGCGGCAATCCGTGAGGTAAGTCAACTAAAGCCTGGCGCAGCAGGAAACGATCTCGGTCTGACGGCGACTACCACGTTAAGCACTCCAACGGTGTCGATCCTTCTAGATCTCTCTAGCGACCGTCTAGGAGTGCGCGTTGCGTTTGATGAGCATGAACAGGAACCAACGATCTTTGAGGGGTTCCGGACCGTATCAAGTCGCGCGCTCGACAACATCCTGCTTCAAGTCCTGGAGGACGAGGGATCGTGGGATGAGTCGACCCGTTATTGGTACATCAATTCAAGCCGCGGAATAGAGCTCGTACTCGGACTCATTGAGGAGTACGACACGGTACTTTCAGTAGCTAACGTCCAACCGATCAGAGTGAGCCATGAATCGATACACGCCAAGCTCATCCTACTATGGAGAGCCGAATCACTCGAACTATCGATGCGTTGGGTAGTTCCGGGCACAGATCAAAGGATTGAGGTAGACCGAAACCAGGAGGTATTTGGAACAGGCCCTTTTTGGACCATGGTCAAGAACACAATCTATCGCCTCTCTCCTCAGGCAGCGCGTGTGGCCTCAATTTTCGGCACAACACATGCAGTAAGTATCCCGCGCAGCCAGGTCGGTCCGATCCTAGAAGCTTTACACGAACTACAGACCACAGATCAGGAATGGATTACGGTGCTCAACTCTCACGAGCAGCCCTCTGTTGAGATTAAGACACCGACACCGATTCTGCACATCGAGCGCAGAGATATCGCAGCCGATCATTTTACATCTACCAGGCAGGTAGAATTACTGGCCACAATAGACTTTGAATATCCGCGCCCTCCAAGCACCTCTAATGTTGTGTACCTACGCAATCACGACTACGAAAACGAGTGCGCTAGCGCCTTGGGAGAGCTGGGATTCGCTGGCCTCTCTGAGAAACGCCGCTATTTGATCAGTAGCGACGCAGCCCTTGACTTCATCAATGCCGGGTTCGAAAAACTCAAGAAACCGTGGAAGCTTTCGAATTTTGAAACTATCAGAAAGTCCGTCAAATTTGCCGATTTAAGCATCTCTGTGGCGTTGTCGAGCGCATCAAAAAAACGCCGTGACGATACACTACTTTCACGGCCACCTGATTCAATTGACTGGTTTGATTGTCACGTTTCCGTTATTCAAAACAATTCCAACCTGCCGCTCTCTTCAGTTTTTAAAAACGCTCGTCACGATAGTGACCGTTGGACACGACTAGACAGCGGTGCTTACGCGAGAGTCCCCGGGGGAAGTGTTGCCCAATTAAAATCGATCCTTGGGATGGTTGATCCGAATTGCCGAGTTAGTAATACCATAAAGGCGCAACTCTCGCTGGCTCAAGCGATCAGCCTTAGCCGAGTTCAGGACCCTGGGTTCGCCATCTCGCTTGATAAGCGACTATCAAGCCTGAACGCCAAGCTAGGATCGTTTTCCGAAATCCAGCCAATAAAGGCCACAAAGGGTTTTACCGGCAAACTCAGACATTACCAAGAGGATGGTATTAGCTGGCTAAATTTTCTGCATGAGTTCGAACTTGGGGGCATCCTGGCAGATGAAATGGGGCTTGGAAAGACAGTGCAAGCACTGGCGTTTTTTCAATCTCTGCGTGACCGCAAAGGATCCAAACGAGAATCGCGCAAACCTGTGCTTATAGTTGCGCCCACATCGGTGATCACCAACTGGAGTTACGAAATTCGTAAGTTTACTCCATCGGCTAAGGTGCTCATGTTGCATGGCCCTGGGCGAAAAGCCTTCTTTGAAGCTATTCCCGAGCACGATTTCGTTCTGACATCATACGCACTCCTGCGCCTTGACCGATACGATCTAGAACGCCACGAGTTTCAGTATGTAGTTCTCGATGAGGCTCAAAACATCAAGAACCCTCAGGCCGCAACCACAAAAGCGGCCAAAGCCCTTAAAGCTCGGCACCGTTTAGCTCTCACCGGTACACCGACAGAGAATCGACCGATGGAGCTGTGGTCGATAATGGACTTTCTCATGCCTGGGTATCTAGGGTCGCATGAGTTTTTTAGGACTAACATCGAGCGGCCGATCCTCGAGAGCGGCACTCAGGTCGAAGTGGCTCAACTTCTTAACGCTAAAACAAAGCCGTTTATACTGCGCAGACTAAAGGCTGACGTTGAGAAGGAGCTACCACCGAAAATCGAGTCAGTGTTGCACGTAGAGATGACCGCCAGCCAGAAACACCTCTACACACAGATTCTTAACGAGGTCCGGCCGAAGGTCTTCGACGCGATCAAAAAGAAGGGTATTCAAGGAGCCAGCGTCTCGATCTTGGCGGCGTTGCTGCGATTGCGACAGGTATGCAATCATCCCAACTCAATCGATGCCTTTTCAGAGCTCCCAGGATTTGATTCCGGCAAGTTTAATCTGCTCAAGGACATCACTACGGAAGCTTTAGAGTCGGGACGAAAGATCCTTCTCTTTAGTCAATTCCGCGGGATGCTCTCGATTATCCGCACGTGGTTAGATGAGCAAGGGACTGAGCATCTATACCTAGATGGCACCACTCGCAACCGCCAAGAGCTAATAGATCGCTTCTCACAGGACGATTCTGTGCGACTGTTTTTAATTAGCTTAAAGGCGGGTGGCTCTGGCTTAAACTTAATGGCGGCCGACACCGTGATTATTTACGACCCGTGGTGGAACCCAGCGGTCGAGAGCCAAGCAGTTGATCGTGCTCACCGTATCGGCCAGAGTAAAACCGTTTCCGTCTATCGCTTAGTAACGGAGGAATCCGTAGAGCAGAAGATTATGGCGCTAAAGGAGAAGAAATCTAAGATCGTTGATGCGCTGATTAACGAAAACGGACTCTCAACGGTTAAGCTCACTAAGGGCGATTTGGAGAGCCTCTTTAGCCCGCTTAGCGAAGGTGCCGAATCTGTGTAGTCTTAGTGGGCTGGTAACTACTCAGCAAATACTGCCTCAACGACGTTAGCCCCTATTAAGGGGCGGCTTTGCGGAGCAAAGCGGGGTGGAGATAATAACTACTCACCAAAAAAAGGCACCCCCGACTAGGGGGTGGCAAGAAAAAAGATCCGCCAAAATCAGCTTTTTTAGCGACAAAATTGCGGCGACGAACTTAAAATCAGGTGAGTAGTTACCTGACACAAAGATGCGCTAGGTCTGTGTTACCCGAATCCTTTTTAATGTAATCAGGCGTCTTATACATGAGTGACCTGATAAGGTGCGGTAATTGCTCAGATTAATACGCCAACTTGAAGTGTTGTTTGATTACTGTTGTTGAATATAAACAACAAAAATAGTCATTTTGATGTTACTTTCACCCGAAAGCTGATTAAGCGCGGGCTTAAACGGAGTATAAGTAGTTTTGAGCAACTGTAACCTCTTGTCGTCGTTAGTAAACTGAGATAATTGTCGGACTAGAGAGTCCGAAAAGTTTGGAGATCCGCCATGGGAAATTCGCGTTATTGTTTAACTAAAGCCGACCTTGCAGATTCGATCTACGCAGCGATAGACATTGATAAGCAGAAAGCGGCTGACATCGTTGAGGACTACATAGAGATTATCAAGGAAGCTCTTGATAAAGACGCCAAAGTAATGCTTTCTGGATTTGGCTGCTATGAAGTGAAGTCAAAGCCATCGCGTCGTGGCCGCAATCCACAAACCAAAGAGACGATAACTCTTCGTGCAAGAAGGGTGGTTAAGTTCAAGCCGAGCCAATTACTTCGCAGAGCGATTAACGGCGAAATCATATCGGATGACGAGATCGATAAAGACTATTAGTCCTTTCTATAGGACTTGGCTCTTAGCCCAAGTTTGGTTAGATCCACCATCTCAGAGTTAGGTATTGGTTCAATCTAGCCAGAAGCACCATAGATCGAAAAGCGCCTGGCGGGGTTGATAAGGGAGACTTTGTGCCCCTGCCCTAACCCTCACTATTACCCACAAGTAGTAAAGAGAGGGGTTGTCGTGTGGAGAACATTCGGGCCTTTATCTCTATTCCACTGAGAATAAGGCCATATCTTCTTTAAGTTTCTGATTCACCTCTCCTTCCCTGCCTCGCCGTTCTCGCTGAGCTCCTTGTGAAAAAACTTTAGCCTCGGAATGACGAAGTATTTATTTTTACAAAGAGTAAAAGAGAACAGCGAGTTAGGAAATCGTTGTTCCTGCTTTTTGTTGTCGTCACACTTTGTAAAAGAGGATCGCGCAGGATGTGGGTAGTAGTCAGGCCCTAACCCGTCATCCAAATCTTGGCGTCAGCCAAGTTTGGATAGGGGAGACTTTGGATAGGGGGGCGCCGACAGCGGCAGCGCGGGGGTTGTTAGGGGGACTTTAGTTCCCCTAACCCGTCATCCAAATCTTGGCGTCAGCCAAGTTTGGATAGGGGAGACATGGATAGGGGGGCGCCGACAGCGGCAGCGCGGGGGTTGTTAGGGGGACTTTAGTT
>JBBALZ010000049.1:0-18643 GCA_040402735.1 Bdellovibrionota bacterium | reverse complement strand
CTTTCGAGTATCTGCACCATTTTCATCCTCCTTAACTGCCGAATTTAGGTTAAAAATACCAAGTGATTTTGGGCAGATGCGCTATTTCTAGGCCCGCTACTGCTCTGTTTGTTTTTTTAGACCGACTATCCTTGTGAAAAACCTCTATTTGCCTGTATTATAAAGGGTATAGCTCATCAATCGATCAGGGAGATCTTAAATTATGTCAGCAACAGGTTCGTGCAGCAGTGGTGGAAATGCTAACAAAAATGTAATGGGGGATAGTGACTTCATCCCTTCGGATGAGATGCCGGTATTATTCACGGCGGCAGCGGTAGATGCGGTTCGTAATGCGCTAAAGGATGAAGGAGAGCAGGGCGACTTCCTGCGGGTGTCAGTAGTAGGAGGCGGATGTTCCGGCTATCAGTACGGGCTCGACTTTGATAAAGAGGAGCGTATGGGCGACCTGGCACTCGATTTTGATGGGGTAAAGGTAGTTATTGATCCGGTCAGCGTTGGTTACCTACGTGGTACAGTGGTCGATTACATATCCGGCCTAAACGGAACTGGCTTTCAGTTCAAGAACCCGAATGCTAAGAGAACCTGCGGCTGTGGTAGCTCGTTTAGTTAATCGCCTTTCAGATCGCTAAATGCTCATAGTACGACAGGCAACCGCGGCGCTAATCTGCGCAATCTGGTTAAGCGGATGTGCCGAATCCATTGTTAATCGTGCGAGTGTTTCGGGCTCGATCGCTTCTGTTGTTAAAGCTGCAGATCATGGCCTTGAGGTGTCAGCTACACCTGAGGAGCAGGCGCGCCAGGAGGTGTTAAGCACGCCGACTGTGTTTCATGTTCCGTTTGCCGATGATCCGTATTCGTGGGAGCGGGCTCGATTTTTTCTAGAAAACTATCTTGGTGGCGGGGCAGGGCATGCATCTGCAGTAACAAAGGTAGTCGGAGATCGGTGGTCTTTGGCGAGTAACCCAGCTATAGAGCGCTACAGTTACGAGGTGGCCAAAGATGTTGGTGAGGGAGGTTTTACCTATCAGGTATCGTGTATTGCTAAAGTTAGCGCAGACGCAGGACAAGCCGGTCTGAATGCAGGAAACCTAGCACGCTTTATTCGTGAGGGTAAGCTAGAGCTTTCTCTTTTTGGGGGGTGAGGATTATCCTAAATTCGGCACTTAAAGAGGATGAAAATGCGCGGCCAGGCATCGTTAAACTCATTAAATACAGTAGGTTCCGCGCATTGTTGGCCCCATTTTAGAGAAGAGAATTGTGATGCCCTGTAAAGTGTTATCGGATACTTAAGTCCTAGCACCAGCCAGCCGATAACACCCCTGGACTAAAATACACGTCCAGGTGCGAACTACGGTGCTCAATTTAAAGCTCTATCTCGATAATAGTTTCATACACAGACTATTAACCGTCTTTATCGGTGTCGGAATACTTGTAGTAGCAGCGGGCGTTCCTAAGGTGTATGGCTTACCGGTATATAGAGGCGAGTACGTTGTGACTGTACGACCACAGTCAGTCTCAGACGACCGCATCGGCGCTTTAGCGTCTGCTAGTATTGAGAATCATGCTGCTGTTGTGCAGCGACTCCAATCAAACACCTTCGTAGTAACCGACGAGCTCCGGTCGCTGCCAGCGCAAGTGCGGGAGGTATCGGCTTTAGAGTCGTTAGTCGATCCAGAAGATCAATTCTGTAAGAGGTTGCTAGCTCAGGGGGTTGTGGACTCATGTACTCCTAACTTTCAGCTTACGGTGTCGCAAGCAGGAGCAGATCCGCTTATGAGCTCTCTCTGGGGCCTCACAGATGAGAGCGGGGTAGGGGCTGTGTCGGCTTGGGATACAACAAGTGCCTCTAGTGATGTTGTCGTTGCAATTATCGATACCGGAATAGATTACACTCATGAGGATCTTGCGGCGAATATCTGGACTAACCCCGGCGAGATCGCTGGAAACGGGGTCGATGATGATGGAAACGGATACATCGATGATGTCCGAGGGATCAATTTCTCGATCAATGCGCCGAATATAATCGACCCAATGGACGACAATCAGCATGGAACTCATGTCGCTGGAACTATCGGCGCTATTCCGGGAAATGGATTGGGTGTGCGTGGTGTAAGTGGAGGTGTAAAGCTACTACCGATAAAGTTTATGGATGCTGGAGGTTCCGGGCGACTCTCAGATGCGATAGCCGCTATCGATTATATGGTGGATCTCAAACTCCATCGCGGAATAAATATTCGAGTAGCTAATAACTCGTGGGGAGGCGGAGGGTACTCGGTAGCGTTAGAAGACGCAATTCGAAGAGCGCGTGATGCGCAGATAGCTTTTGTTGTAGCCTCCGGTAATAGCGCTGCCGATCTCGATCTCTTTCCGTCATATCCAGCAAGCTACGAGGTAGAGAATGTGGTTACCGTAGCAGCAATCGACCAGCAGCAGAACTTAGCATCATTTTCCAACTACGGGGCCGAGGGGGTAGATGTAGCCGCCCCTGGAGTTGATATAATCAGTACGCTTCCGGGTCAGGGGTACGGTTCTCTATCGGGGACATCGATGGCAACACCGCATGTAGTTGGGAGCTTGGCGCTGCTATTTAGCGCCGAGCCTGGTCTCTCCGTTGGCGAAGCGATCATCAGACTGCTAGAGAGCGGTCGAGATCTAGCGACGTTAGTTAGCCCAGATGGTTCATTATCTTATGTTCGCTCACGCCGGGTAGTGAGTGCGGCCCGACTAGTGGCTAATATTCGCGCGCCGATCTCAAATCCGGATGAAAGTTTAACTCCATGCGGCTACCAATTTCAGGTGGCTAACTTGATGTCAGAGGGGGCCCTCGATGATGCGGCTGACAAACTTAATCCGATCAACCAGGTTGATGAAGGTGACTTCAGGGCCATAACGCTACCGTTTGACTTTCCCTTTTTTAGAAAAACCACCAGGGTGCTGTATGTCTCGCCCAATGGGGTTGTCTATCTCAATCCACCCCGCAGTGCAGACTATCAGTTCGCTAAGAGGGCTCCCAATAATTCGATCGCCGCGTTTCACGCGGATCTTATCCCGCGCAGCGCCAAGCAGGGGATTAGAGCCTATGTTGGTGACGATCGAGTCGTAATCTTCTGGCATTCTGAGGCCTACTCACTGACAGATAGGGGGCCTATCTCTGTGCGGCTAACTCTTTACCGGAGCGGTCTGATACGCAGCACTGTAAGCTTTGAATCGGCCAGGGACCCGATAGCTCTTTCAAAGCTTGTGTTAGGTGATCCGTTCGGGGCTCAGCCAACATCAGCACTTGGGCTTATCGGAGTGAGCGCCACGTCGCTTGCGTATTCAAGCACTATGGATATCGCCGCTGCGCAGCGTGGATTGCCCCAATTCTCTGGTGGTCGGCTCGACTTGGCGGTCAATATGGTGCCTAACTGCACTAATCCATCCTTTGGCGCTCCTCCAGAGGAGGAGTTGCAGGTAGCGCGGGTAGATTCGATTAAGCTAAGAGTAGCCAATAGTAAGAAAAAGATCGGAGTCGTGCTAAACGGCGTAGGGTCCGGAAAGATTCCTGTCCGAGCCTCAATCAACGGAAGGATGTGTGAGCCGGTTGCCTGGGGATCTTTAGCGCAAGGTAAGGGCACGTTTAACCTGACACTACCCAAAACAGCGCGTAAGGTGTCTCTGCACACAAGTGAGGCAAGGGCGACGGTGCAAGTGAAGGGGCGTGAAAGCTCGCGGCGCGGAGAAAAGCTCTCCGCAATGTGTGCTGAACTTCTTCGAGCTGTCCACTAGCGGGGCTTCTTGTTGCTCTCGTCAGTGAAAATATCGCAAATCGAAATTGTGTTTGGAAAAAAGTTGATCGCACATTTATATGTGTGGCAAGAGCCATTGCGCTTACTACGTGAGCGTTGTTGATGTAGGAGATCGCTTCTTCTTTCTAGCGATCTTTGTCTGAGCGACTCTTGCTTGTGTAGTGACTGTATCAGCTACTAGGTGATGAATAATCTCTGACGATCTCCAGCGTCAGTCGCCTTAGTCCAGAGGATCATCTGCAACGTGACAAGTTTTTGGCAGTCGCTATTGCACTCGCTTTAGTTAAGCTCTCTGAGACGGTTGGTAATGATGATGATCACTAAGCCGTAAAGAGTGACGATGGTAAAAAATTTTAGTGATATCAATAACAAGAAGATGTTGCAGAGTGGTTATGTGCGCACAGAGCTAATCACTTGGGAGTGATCGGGATCAGTTCCACTAAGTCTGTGTCTTTTCGATTTGAGAAGCTCTTTAGTCGATCGTTCAGGGATGATTTCTTAAGAAAGTAAGCGAGTCAAAAAGATTAAGCGCATAGTAGAAGATATTCGGATTGAGTTTAGTTTGCGTGTTCGATCATTCTCATAATCACGCGTTGCGATATGCTGACATGCTGAATGTTTTTTGATTAGTGAGCTGATGAAGTGCACACTTAAAGTGCTAGCAGAATCCGAAAGTAGAAGTTCGTGAAACCTTAATCATATGAACAATCATCAAATATGTACTTGCCAAGTGAGGGAAGCGGTGTCACCCTGCACTATAGTGATGTCGAACTCCTCGCAGTGTAGTGTAAGTGAGGAAGCCGATGTTTTTGGGATTAGTGTCCCGAATGGTTTTTGGGTTGGGCCGGCAGTTATTCTTAAGAGCCTGTTTTTAACAGGCGAATTTGAACAGCGAGTACAGTTTGATCCAATTAAGGTAGTAAACTAAAGTCCCGCCTTGGAAAAACCGATAGGCGGAATTAAGAGGCCCAGAGCAGGGTGTTAAGGGGTTCACTACATGAACCTAGCATCCAAGCGAACGGGCAAAAGATTTCGGTCGAGATTGGTCGGTAGCTGCGAATTTTCGGAGCTCGGCTGGATACGATCGTTAACATAGACTGTGACCAAGGGTGCAGCAGTATCGTAACTTGAGGTCACTATCAATAGTGGAGAATAAGATGGCAACTAAGAAGAAAACAGCAAAGAAGACAACTGCTAAGAAGAAGACAACTAAGAAGGCTTCCAAGAAGAAGTAAGTTGGTCTTTGATTCTTTTAAGCGCCCCGCAGCGTTAACACGTAGCGGGGCGCTTTTTTTTTGCAGGGCATCGCAATTCTCTTCTCTAAAATGGGGCCAAAAATGCGCGGTACCTACTGTATTTAATGAGTTTAACGGGAGTTAGCCGCGCATTTTTATCCCTATCAGGAATGCCAGTCCTTTCCAGTATATAGCGGGAGAATTGCGGAGTTCTACTGGGTCAGAAGGTTTATCGGTCAAACCCGATACCGCTGGAGGCGTTTTCTGCGCCAACCACTTCACTTCGTAGCCGGGCACCAAATAGCTGGCCAGCGCCGAAAAGGATTCTTGGTTCCCAGGCGTTGCTACCATCTGGGCCATCCCGAAGGGGCAGGGCGATGTCCATACGCACGATTCCTCCGCCGGAGGCTCGTGGAAAGCAGAAGCGTAGGCCAAATCCGACATCGCCATAGAGGTCATCGGTGATTATCGCTGATAGGGCATCACGCGTGGCCCCACCTACATCGACAAAAAAAGCGGTGCCTAAGCTGACCAGTTGAAACACATCGTCTGCGATATGGGCCCGCTCCTCTAGGTTAAGAGCCATGCGCTTGTCACCCTCAAAGGTGTTGGTCTCATAGCCACGCAGCGAGTTATCAGCGCCGAGGAGTAATTGCCGATCCTTATCTAGGTCATCGCCGAAATCGGCGAAAAACTGCGCTGCGATAGTATGCCTTCCCAGGAAGCGGTCTCCAGCAAAGTAGTCTCCTAAAACCGAGTAGTATTTAGTCTCGCCGCGAATTAGGGTGTTGTTAAGCTGGTCAGTATCAAACCGCGATGCCCCTCCAATCTCTCCGCGTAAGAATGTCCGCTCATCAAAGCGCCAGCCCTTAC
This sequence comes from Bdellovibrionota bacterium, assembly GCA_040402735.1. Taxonomy (GTDB): domain Bacteria; phylum Bdellovibrionota_C; class UBA2361; order UBA2361; family OMII01; genus OMII01. The sequence goes on along the minus strand of JBBALZ010000049.1, from coordinate 12,747 downwards.
TACGATTGGCGTTGAAGAGCAGGCTGTTCTCTCTGGAACCTAATTGACGCGGAGCAAATTGAACATTAAAAAGGGACTCGTCGCCCAGGTTATAGTCCTCAACCCGGTCGAATCTATCGATGTAGTTCATCGAGATGAATTCAGGCTGTATGTTGTTATACTGGACCATAGGACCACTAAAGCGTCGATTGGCCGCTAGCCGTGATGGGTCATTACTGACCTCGTTTGGGTCAAGATTGAGATCCTCATAATCACTCTCATCAGCCTGAAAGAATGAGGCTCCCTGGTAGCCCCAGCCTACAGAGTAGTGCTGAGAGAGGACCTTCTGGCCTTTGTATATACCCGTATAAGGGTCATCGGCTTCGGCCGCCTTAGCCCCCGGTCCAGCGAAGGTATATAGGGCTTGGAAGTTATCGAGGTGCTGGCGGAAGATATACTCCTCATCGCCCCCTTGGTATAAGCGGCCAATCGTATTTTGTCTCGCGAATTCAACAGACCAAGCATCACGTTGTAGTAGGTGCCGGAAGGGAAGCCCGATTCCTGCTTGGTAAACCTGTCCATCGGAGCGATCGGCTAATCCAGCATTGAAATTATGCCTGGTTCCTAAAAACTGTGGGCCAGTTACTCCGACGGCGTATGTTTTACGTGAGTCCTGTTCCTGGTAGCGAGTGTCAACTCTCGTAGCACTCCCCAATAAGTTGCCCTCTGTAATCCCGATTCCACGGTTCTTCTGGCCGGTTCCCGATGAGTAGCTTAGGTATGGTATTAAGGTCCAGCTATCTCGAGCTGAGACCACCACATCGACAGCGTCGCCATCAAAGGTAGGCACAACCTTAATATCACGCAGGTAGCGTTGAAGCCTCAAGTTACGCGCAGTTTGTCGCAATAAGTACGGATCGAACGCCTCTCCTTCTTTAAACAGGATCTCGGTTCGTATAACGCTCTCCATAGTTGAGGCCTTAGCCGCGTTTGCGATATTGTAGAGGGTTCCCGATCCATCTTCGAAGATCTCACCGATCTTTACCGTAATTGAGCGGATGTATTTCTTGGTCTTGGTTGAGCTTGCTGAGGGGATAGAGACGTCCTTGCCTTTTGGGCTAGCGTGACTAGTTGAATTGATTAGAAAAAACGCCAGGATAACCAGCCCAAATGCCGCGCCAAGCATGCGTCTGGGGCGACAAATTAAGCCAGTTCTGGGCAGCAAGAAGCTCTTAATTATATAACTGGATTGTCGATGCATATAACCTAGTTTTTTAACTACTCAGCAAATGCTGCCGCAATAACGTTAACCCCTATTAAGGGGCGGCTTTGCGGAGCAAAGCGGGGAGGAGATAATAACTGCTCACCAAAAAAAGCACCCCCGACTAGGGGAGTCAAGAAAAAGATCCGCCGAAATAGCTCATTTAGCGACTAAATTGCAGCTAAGATCTTAAAATCCAGTGAGTAGCTACCTAGTTTTTTCACAGATTAGAAGACCATATTTTGATGTGTGGGGCTAGTCTGGATGTTGCTGAATTTGACCAAGTTTGGTGGTCTTATAAAAGTAGCCAAGCACTTCGGGATTACCAGCAATCGTTTGTTAGGTTTTGCGCTGAAGCTGATTCTCGATATGTAAGACAAGGGATATCCTCTAAATTGTGTGATTTCGGAAGGCTTAAAATTCCAAAGCCTGTATTATCAGCCGGTGGTAAGGGGTAAGCCAAGGATGGGACACTAGTATGCGAAAATGCATCTCCTCCAGAATAGCAAGTGACTGGATTATGAACATGTCCGTGAAAGACTCTTGCAATTTTACCGGGATATTTCTTGAGTAAACCTAACAAAAGGATGCTAAAGGGATGATTGGCTCTAATACCCCTCTTTTCATCGTTGCAGACTGGATAGTGTGTAATTATAACTGCTTTGTGGCCGTTTTGAATTGAAATGATCTGTGCCTCCAACCATTCAATAGTGGTTTGGCGTAGTATCTCAGCTTTGCCTGAGTCGCCATTTTCTTTGCCGGCCCTAACCGAGTGCCCGCAGTTAGCGTCAAGAAAGATGAACTTTAAGCCGCCTATTTCTGCAGCTAGACTCAAAGCTTCCTTTTCTGCCATGTGTTCTGTCCAGGAACGATCGAATAACTCTCTAAACATTCCGAAGTTGTCGTGGTTTCCCGGCACTCCTAGGAGAAGAGCATGAGGACATACATCTCTAAAAATTTTCAAGAAATCGTCATAATGGTTATTGCCACAATCAACTACATCACCCAAATGGAAAACTGCCTCCGGGTACAGTAAACCGATACGTTGCAGCTCCTCTTCTACCAATTGTGTCCTTGGGGGCTGATCTCTGCGAAGATGAGTATCCGCCATAAGTACAATTCTCATAATTTCAGATAATCGCATGGTGAAGATTCCAAATCAAATAGCCTCATAGTTTTTTAAGGGCATCGCAATTCTCCTGCTAACTACTCGAAAGAGCTGGCATTTCTTATCGGAAAAGCTAGCTCTTTAGAATAGATGGCAGAAGAACTGCGATGGCCTAAGTGGATAGCGGGAGAGTTGCGAAGCACTATCGCAAGAGCTGGACGAGCGCAATCTTGGCCTCGATGGCTACCATAAGAGACCAAGTTGCGCCCTAGAAGACAACAAACTTCTACGTGGCATTTTTGGCCTCTTTTAAGAAGAGAGAATTGCGGAGACCTGCTATTACGAGTGGTTTTTTAAACTACTCGCGTAGAGTTTACATAGCCGGATATCTGCCGACGTCCCAATTGACGCCACCAACCCGGCTAGCTATCGTCTTACCCGATGACCGACCTGAGCTTCTCTAAAAAAATTGCGCTGCGCTATCTCTGGAGTAAGCGATCAGAGGCCTTTATCTCGATTATCACCGTTATCTCAATCCTCGGAATAGCCATCGGAGTCATGGTTCTTAATATCGTGATGGCTGTTATGACCGGGTTCGAACACGAACTTCGCGAAAAGATCGTCGGAACCGATAGCCATATCGTTATCAGTAACCGCTCCGGTGGTCGAATAGAGGGGTGGGAGGGAATAGTTAAACAGGTCTCGGCCTTAGAAGGGGTGAAATCAGTATCACCTTTTACGTATAATCAGGTGCTTATCCGTTCGGACTCGCGCTCTTCGGGGCTGCTCGTGCGTGGCATCCTCCCTAATACCGCCTCGGCAGATCAAGTTAATACCTATCTTAAGGATAATCAGTCTCTAAGTCCGCTCTTTGACCCACCCCCAATAACGGTGCTAAATGCTGCTGGTGATGAGGAGCAAGCCCGTATACCAGGGATCCTGATAGGTAAGTCTTTGGCTAGGTCACTTGGGGTCTTCGTTGGCACTCCGGTGTCGATCCTCTCACCGCAGGTAAGCTCGACTCCGTTTGGACTGGTTCCGAGCTTTCGTCGGTTTGTAGTTGTTGGGCTCTATAGCTCTGGCTTAGTTGAGTACGAGAACGGGGTAGCCTACGTTGAACTTGGTGAGGCGCAGAGATTCTTTGGTCTCGGGGCCGGGGTGTCGGGTCTTGAGGTTAGAGTTGACGATATAAATCGCTCAAGCGTGATCGCAGAGCAGATTCTAAGTAACATGGGTGGGCCGCAGGCAGGGTTCGCCGTGCGTGATTGGACAGAGACCAATCGTCCGCTCTGGGAGGCTATCCAACTTGAGAAGCGGGTTTACTTTATCGTGCTCTTACTAATTATCGTCATGGCAAGCTTTTCCATCGTTACTACGTTAATCATGATCGTTCTTGAGAAGCGCAAAGATATAGCAATAATGAAGACCATGGGGGCATCAACGAAGATGGTCTCTTGGATCTTTAGAATTCAGGGGGGCGTTATCGGGGCTCTCGGGACTTTGCTGGGTTTGGTGCTCGGCTTCGTTGGATGTCTCGGCCTTAAAAAATTCGGATTTCCGATCGATGAGCGCATCTTTCAGATGTCAACGCTACCGATTTACATCGACCCTTTGAATTTTTTGATGGTGGGCGTGGCTGCGTTTTTGATATCGTTCTTTGCTACTATGTATCCAGCCAAGCGGGCGGCTCAATTAGAACCTAGTGATGTTCTGCGCTACGATTAGTTGGGGATTGTTTAGATTGAGAGCTTTGTAAAGATGCAGATCCGGTTAGAGGGCTTAACAAAAACTTACCAAGACGCAGATCGCCAGCTAACTGTTATCAGAGACCTTAGTTACACGTTTCCGGCTAAAGGTTCGGTGGCGATAATCGGTAGGTCTGGAATCGGAAAGTCAACACTGATGCATCTGCTCGGTGGACTCGATGTGCCCAATACCGGGCGAGTTATGTACGATCAGATCGAGGTCAGTGCGCTGTCATCGGATGAGAGAGCGGCGTTTCGGGCCAAGAAGGTCGGATTTATCTTTCAATTTCACCATCTCTTGCCGGAGTTTTCGGCTGTTGAGAATGTTGCGATGCCTTTAATAATCGCTCGGGTAGCTAACGAGGAAGCTCTAGAGATCGCCGCAGATCTTTTGGGGCGCATGGGGCTAAAGACTCGGTTGAGTCATCGACCAGCGCAGCTCTCAGGAGGTGAGCAGCAGCGGGTTGCCATAGCTAGAGCTTTGATAGCCCAGCCGCGGGTTGTCCTTGCGGATGAACCGACCGGTAACCTCGATGTATCGACAGCCGCGGAAGTACAGGGTATCGTTCTGGAACTTAACAGGGAGCTCGGCAACACTTTGATTATCGTTACCCACAATCAGGAGCTGGCGCGCAGTATGGATCTAGTTGTTGAAATGATGCCGGGCGGTGGGCTTACATCTGTTGATAAATAAGCAGTGGCACAAACTTGGGAATTGATGATGCGTGGTAGATTGCTTTTAGCGGTGGGCACTGCTCTGGTTATATCTCTAGCTCGACTAGGCTGTGTGTATGGAGAGGATTCATACTCGATATCAGGGGTTGAGGTTGAAGGTTATCGGCGTATTGATCCGGCCGCAATCAAGGCACAGCTTTCAGCTAGCTCAGGAACAGTTAGCAGTGCCCAGATCAATAATGATGTGAAAACCCTCTATAACTCGGGCTTCTTTGATCGGGTGACTGTTTCTCTAGCATCTGGTGATTCGGGGCGCACAGTCTTGCGGTATGTAGTTGTTGAGAAACCGGTAGCGCGCAAGATCTTCATTAAGGGTAACGACGCCGTTTCTGAGAGTGACCTATCGGAAGTTGTAAAGGTTGACGGCAAGAGGTTTGTTGATAAGAACAAGTTGCAGGCACTCGTTCGTAAAGCGTCGAGTTATTACCAGGGGCAGGGGTTTTATGATGCCGCTCTTGAGTATTCGACAGTGCCGGTGGGTGACAATGAGGTAGATGTAACCTTTACTGTAACAGAGGGGAAACGCTATCGCGTGCGCGAAGTGACGATTCAGGGCGCAAAGGATCTCGATCCCGGTGAGATGTCTGAGGACATGAACATTAAAACTTATAAGTGGTGGAACTCGTGGTTGTTCGGAACTGGAAGAGTGAACCAGGAGATGATGGATGCTGATAAGCAGGTTTTACGGCAGTACCTGATGGATCACGGGCGTCTCGACGGTCAAGTGGGGGAGGCTTCGGTTGAAAAACGTGAGGATGGCCTGTACGTGACATTTGATGTTACCGAGGGCAAGGAGTATCGGATAGGAAAAGTTAAGGCGAGTGGGGACCTGGTCGAGGCCTCGTCTGATAAAACCCTAAAAGGGATTAAGAGCGAATCTGGTGATGTGTTTAATGCTTCGCAGGTCAGAGAGGATATATTTGCAATTACAGATAAGTTTTCGGATGAGGGGTATGCTTTTGCCAACGTAGTTCCCAATACGTTAATGAATAGAGATGCTGGCACAGTAGATCTGGACTTTACCAGCACTCAGGGACAGAAGGTGCGGATTAACAACATCACCATAAACGGCAACGAAAAGACCTACGACCACGTTATACGTCGTTGGTTAACCATAGGTGAGCAGGAGACCTATTCTGGCTCGAAAATAAAACGTAGCCAAACTTTGCTACAGAGGTTGGGTGCTTTTGACGAGGTAAGTATCACCAACAAAGCCACAAGTGATCCAGCAGCAGTTGACTTAGACGTGATGGTAAAGGAGGCTACAACCGGTAGCTTTAGCGCTGGAGCGGGGTATTCTACGGCGAATGGATCACTTTTTAATACTAGAGTCTCTGAAAATAATCTATTTGGTACCGGCCGAAAGCTCAATTTAAATCTCGATTTCGGTTCGCAGGTTACCAATCAGATACTCTCTCTCGATGACCCACGAATTAACGACACCTGGGTTTCAGGAGGTATAGATCTGTTCCGTACGACACGACAATACAATGACTTTGATCGTGAGCTAGCTGGAGGCTCAGGAACACTCGGATATCCTCTGGAGCGAATCTTTGGCGAGACCTTTCAAGATATCAACACAAATATTAAGTACGAATTGCAGCACATCAATATCAGCGATGTAGAGGATTATGCATCCCAATTCGTGAAAGATTCAGAGGGCAAGTCGGTTTCGTCGTCTGTGACTCCGAGCCTCGTGAGGAATACGATCAACAACCCTATGAATCCGACCAAAGGGTCTAAGCAGGTATTGAGTGTTGAATTTGCTGGACTTGGGGGAGATCAGGAATTTTACCTGGTTGAGGCACGCAATTCATGGTTCCGTCCGCTGTGGGAGACATCATTCGGCGATTTTGTGATATCTGATCGCACTACTTTTGGTTACGGCGAGAGTCTCAACGATGATCCGTTTCCACTGTTCCGCAGATTTTTTCCCGGCGGTATTAATTCTGTGCGCGGATATAGGAATCGCACACTCGGTCCAGAAGACGAAAACGGACGGGAGTATGGAGGAAGTAAACAGCTAGTTAATAATCTTGAGCTTATCTTCCCGCTGATAAATTCGGCTGGCTTTAAGGGTGTGGTCTTTTACGATGTGGGCCAGGCTTTTGACGATGACCAAGCGATAGAGATCGATGCGTTGAGGCAGGGCTGGGGTTATGGTATCCGCTGGAACTCGCCGATGGGTCCGATCCGTGTTGAGTTTGGCTATCCGATCGCACGTCAGGATGGTGAGCGAGGAGTCCAGACGATGTTCTCGTTCGGTGCGCCGCTGTAATTAAGGCGTAACTACTCACCGGATTTTAAGATCGTCGCTGCAATTTAGTCGCTAAATGAGGCTATTTTGGGGGGCTCTTTTTCTTGCAACCCCATAGTCCTCACTATTACCCACAATGCAAAGCCCTGCTCCTTGGCTACGCTGGTACCGGCTCCAGCGATAACGATTCGGTCGTACCCTCCTCGTTCTCCATGAAGAGGTTCGAGCCTCGCGCGCGTAGTATTGCCATGGTGTCGTGGTAGCCTACCTCAAGCAGAGCATTGAGGTACTCCTCATCAAGAGCTACGTACGACATCACCTCATAAGCTAGATCTTCGCCTAGCTTGTTTTTAACCAATACAAAGAAAGGCCAGAGCGCTCCGCACGAGTCCATAAATCGCTTTCGTGAGGAGCCGACTGCCTGCTTAAGAAATGGGCCGAGCGCTGAGGCATTCTTGATCGTCAATGTCTCCGGCGGGCGTAGGCAGAATGTGTGGTCGTCCGCTGGCACTTCCCAACTTGGCCTGGTGTCGTGAGGCTCGCCGTAGCGGTCAAACCACCATGTGCGACCTGAGATATCTATTATAATAATTCGGTGAGCTCCTAATCTCACAGCTGGATCCACGGGGATATTTTGCGATATCCCGCCATCTATAAGACGCACGGTCGCGTTACCGGTGTCTATTTCAACCGGGGGGAGAAGAGATGGCAATGCTGCCGAGGCGAACCCATGCTTTGATTGAAGCTCAGGCACGTAACAGATGTCGAAACTAGCACCCTGCATCTCCTCAGTGGAGAGCTGGTGGTGTGAGCTTAAAAAAAGGAGCGGCTTGCGGGTAGCACCCTCTAGAGTGGTCATAACTCCTATTGATTTTAAGGTCGCTGCGCGATTTTCAGGAGATAATCCGCCGTGCGCTACTAGCTCTCGGTCTATCCGATTTCGTAGAGGCTCTGGGTCAAAGATAGCAAGGTTAGAGCTATGCGGGCCAGGATCTACGTATTGCTTAGCCGCTATGCGAAGCGCACGCAGGAACGCTTTGGCGCGCGATCCTGAGAATGTGTTGTTGAAATTACGCTCGCGCCACATCTCCTCTAAGGTCGATATGGCGTGCTTAGCGCCCTGTTTGAGACAGGCCGAGTAAACAAGGCCGTTGATTGCACCGATGCTGCTTCCTAGAATTACGGAGGTCTTGTTCAGGTCACTCTCAATGAACTGCGACAGCGCCTTAAGAGCACCGGCTTGGTAAGCCGCGCGCACTCCCCCTCCGGACAAAACGATACCTAGGTCGCTCTGCGATGACTTAAGCGAGCGATGAAATTTGACCGCTTTCTGGTCCTCATCTTGAGGTCGCCTACGCATACGTCGAAAGAAGCTCCTGAATCCTCCCTACCTAAAGGGTCGGCAGGGGGGGCAAAACCTTTAGAAAAGAGCTCGTTATAGCTTAAAGCTCTGTCATGTATTTGATGCAGGGAAAAGGCCAAACGATTGTCTACGCCTACCTTTTCCCGTAACTACTCACCGGATTTTAAGATCATCGCTGCAATTTCGTCTCCAAATGAGGCTATTTGGGCGGATCCTTTTTCTTGCCACCCCCAAGTCGGGGGTGCCTTTTTTTGGTGAGTAGTTGTTATCTCCACCCCGCTTTGCTACGCAAAGCCGCCCTTTAATAGGGGCTAACGTTATTGCGGCAGCATTTGCTGAGTAGTTACCTTTTCCTATAGTATCAAGGGGTTTTAGTGTAGAGAGCAAGGGGTAAAAGCAGCTGGTCGTTTCGCCGGCTTCTGGGGGAGTTAAAGGCTCGATGGGAACTTCTAGGGATGTGATTGCGGTAGACGGGCTAGGGGCTTCCGGTAAGAGTGCTCTGGCCAAGGGGTTAGCTGAATTTTTGGGGTATGGGCACCTTAATTCTGGGCTCCTTTATAGGGCAGTGGCGCTGATATGCAGGTTGGAAAAGGTGGATTTGACAGATCCGGACCGGGTTATTGGTGTGATGTCAGAGCACTCGCTCGATCTCGGGATGGATTCTGGGCGCTCGAGTATCGTGGTAATCGACGGAGTGGTGCATAACACGGAGCTCTTATCAGAGGAGATATCGCGTGGGGCCTCCCTCGTTGCTCGACACCAGGGAGTTCGCGATCGTTTGCTTACCCTCCAGCGCGAAGCTTTTATGCCGGGCGGTGTAGTTGCGGAGGGTCGTGACATGGGAACGGTTATATTCCCAAACGCCCGGGTTAAGTTTTTCGTTATTGCAAGGCTTGACGTGCGAGCGGCGAGACGATACCAGCAACTGAAAGGGACCGCGCAGGAAACGTCTGTTGATGAGATAACTCGCGAGCTTGCCGAGCGGGATGAGCGAGATGCTTCAAGCGCCGTGGGCACTATGAAGCAGGCAGATGGAGCGATCGTGATCGACAATTCTGATGAGCCGCTCGATGTTGTTATTAAAAAGATGTCGTCGTTGGCAGCACAGTCGTAACCTAACGCGGGGCCTCAGAGCCAGCATTAAGTATGAACGCCACGATGCCCATGACGATGTTAGCGCTCCACGCGGCCAATAGGGGTGGTAGCAGCTCGGCGCGGCCCATCGATATGCTGAATGAATCGACCGCGTAGTAGGCAAACGCCACAAATATAGCCGCAAGTGAGCTCATCGCCATGCTTCCAGAGCGTGCTGGTAGAAGTGTAAATGGTAGCACGAGCACGCCAGTAATAAAGATTATTAGCGGAAATGCCAGTTTGCCGTATAGGTCAGGGAGATACTGGCTAGTAGATACACCATTTTCGGTTTGCTTGGCGATAAAGCCGCGAAGTTCTGTGAAGCTCATAGCCGAGGGATCGTCATTAAACTCATAAAAATCGCGCGGAGTTTCAGGGATCGGTAACGGAAGGTCGGCAAGTTTTTCTACGCGGACTTGCTCGCTATCAAAGTGATACCGCGATACGTCCTGCATGCTCCAGCCTAGACCCTCTGTAAGCCACCTAACAGAGGCAGCATCGGTTCTGCGGATAACCTGCCACTCTCCATTAAGCTCAAAATCGGAGAGGTTCTGCATCGACTTAGTCTTTGAGTTAAAAAGATTGATAGCGTAAAAGTGTGCACCGCTACGCCACCAGAAATCGCTCTGGTTGTATCCGCCGCGGGCATCTTTTTGGCGGATTTTTAGATTGTAGATCTCTTTCTGGCGTCGCTCGCTCGCTGGAACGATCACCTCATTGGTAAAGAGAGATATAACCGAGAGCCCAAGTCCAAAGATGAGTAGGGGACGAGCGAGCCACATCAACGTTACACCACTTGCGCGCATCGCTGTGATTTCAGAGCTTTTGGAGAGTAGGCCAAAGGTAAACAACGTGGCAAAGATAAGCGCTACGGGAAGCATTAGTGTAATGATCATCGGAATCTTGCAGGCAAAATACTGAATAATCAGCCAGAGGGAAGCGCGTTCTGCGAGGATGTTGTCGATTCGATCCAGGAAATCGACCATCAGAAAGAGAAAGACAAAGGTAGCCAGACCGATGGCGAAATTTTTGACTAGAAGGCTTAAGATGTAGCGGTGGAGGATCTTCATGACCTGCGAAGTCTCCCTTTCTTGAACCACTCAATTGCCTTAGAAATTAGATTAAAAACCCCCTCGGAGACAGAGTTCCACTGTTCTGATGTGATCTTGTATACAAGAAGCGCAGCAATACCAGCTGCAACTAAGTTGGGTAGCCACAGCGCTAGCCCCACGTGCATCTTTCCGCTATCGGCAAGAGCTAATCCCATCGAGAATATCCCGTAATACAACATGAATACGACCAATCCCAGAGTTGCGGCGAATCCCGCACCCCACGAGCGCTGAGTCCTGGGGGACATAATTCCGATTGCAAAGCCTATAAAAGTCATAATAATCGAGGCGCACGGGAGTGAGAAGCGCTGCCCGTGCTCAACTTTGGCCCGGCGATACTTTTTTTGCAGCTCTCCACGGCTAATTTTTTGTCCGTAGACCTCAATCTCATCTGTGTCGGAACTCCGCAGCAGGGTTTTGTACTCGCCAATTAGGGTTTGAAGTCTTGGTGTCGATAGTTCTCGCGCTGATAGTCCCTTCTTTGTATCATCTCTAAGTTCTGCTGGATTGACGCTTAGGCTGTTAGAAGCAAAATTAGTTCGAGTGTACTTGCCGTCGAGTGACTCATGTGCGACTCCATCAGCTAACAGAAGCGAGATGGTTTGGGCTACCTCGTCGGCGACGATGGTGCCGCGTTTAGCTATAACAACCTTTCGCTGCTCAGTATCTCGTTTGTCATCGACAATTACTCGCGAGAGCTCTCCGGTAGTATAATCAATCTTCTCAGCGTAGAGGGTGATATCGCCAAGTTTATTAAAGACCCCTTCGCTTAGTCCGCTTGTGCTCTTAGAGCGAGCTATATCAAAGAGCGCCCTAGAGAGGGTGTCAAAGCCCCATGGACGGAGAGTGCATGATACTACTAGGCTGATAAGGCCGATACACAGAGCGAAAGCGCCGAGTGGTTTGATAAAGCTCGCTAGTCCCACACCACTCGCCTTAAACACAACAACTTCTGAATCGCCACACATGCGCGCGAAAGCCAACATCACACCGAGCAGAGCTGACATCGGTAGCGCTATCTCTAGAAAGGTCGGGATAATTGCAATGAATACAGTGCCGATCTGTCCGAGCCCAACGCCACGATTAACGATTAGCGAGGTTAGTTTGAGCATCCTGAGCGTGAGCAGGAGCCCTGTAAAGGTAATCAAGCTGATCGAGAAGAAGATCAGCACCTCCTTGATAACGTAGCGAGATAGTAGACGCACTGGAGACCTTAAAAATTACGGGGTACGCATTAGTGTAAGGGAACGTTATAACCCATGACCAAAGAACCGACACGCTGCTGTTACGGTAGCGCTTTTGGTTCTTGATCGCTACAGTAACGATCGGCAAAAAAAAACGGGCCAGCGGCCCGTTTTTCCCAAGGAGAGATGGAGATGATTACATAACTCCAGGTCCCTTCCTGAGGCGAGCTTCGTCCTTACGCTGCTTCTTGCGCGCCTCCTTCTCTTTTCGCTTGCGACGAACCGAGGGCTTCTCAAAATAACGGCGAGCCTTGAGTTCCTTGAAGAGACCCTCTTTGATCAGCTTACGCTTGAGGATCTTCATAGCTTTTTCAATGTTGTGGCTAACAACAACTTCCATAGCACCTGCGCGAGCTCTATCTTGATCTGCACCGGCAGCGCCGTGACGACCACGTCTATCATCGGCACCACGCTCGCCAGCACCCATCTCTGGATTACGCGGCTTGGCGGCTGTGTTATCTGTCTCGTTTCCCTGGCTCATATCTCCAACTGTTGTATCCACTGCTATCCTCAAACTACCTTGTCGCCACTCTCTAAAGAGGCGAATTGCTAAACAATTATTTAGATGCGTCTCTACTTGGTGCCATCAGCACCCCTTGGCGAGCCTCTCCTTAGAGTAGGAGCAACTGGCCCACGAAACACCTTTAAAAAATCCATGCTAACAAAATACTTGGCCTCGGTAAACTATAGCTCAAGCATGGCCAGCTTATTGTCGGATAGGGCGCCAGATCTCCCCAGAAGTAGCTGATATGATTGATATTATCCTAAATTCGGCAGTTAAGGAGGATGAAAATGGTGCAGATACTCGAAAG
>JBBALZ010000048.1:0-18901 GCA_040402735.1 Bdellovibrionota bacterium | reverse complement strand
AGTGATTTTGAGTAGATGCGCCATTTTCAGACCCGCAACTGCCGAATTTAGGTTAGTAGATAGTGGGCTACCCACCAATTCGGGAAGTCTTAAAGCCAACAGCTCTAACTTACCTAGGTCTGATATCTGCTCAATTGAGGTGATCTCCTCCGAGATCAATCTCGACCTGTAATCTATCGACCACCGTTTGGCGAATACCCGATCCTTTGAGTAGTAAGGCTCTGGAAAACCACCAAGTTCAAACGGAGGTTATGAACTCGGTCGCTCTGATCACGCACGTAGGCGCGCGAAGTCTCCGGCGGTGAGAGGGGGTCTCCGGCGGTGAGAGGGGCCAGAATAGCTACATCGCTGCACAGCCAGACCTAACTCAACAGGTGATAAACTCAATAGCTTGCTTTGTGGCGTCGAGGTAATCATCACGTCGCACTGATTATCAACGACACCCTCAAAGGAGCTCCATGAGAAAACTAAAGTACGCAATCCTGACTCTCGGAATGACTGTGCTGATTGGCTGTGGTGGAGGGGGTGGCTCAAGTTGTCCGGGGAATGCGCCACTTGAGTGCACAAGCGGTAAATGCTGTCCACGTGGTTACCCATATAGCTGCGGAAATGGCTTGTGCTATGAGTATGGATGCCCGGTAGGTAGCCCGGAGATCGGTATCTGTGAATTGAAGCTAAATGTTGACGATGCAGCTAAGAGTATGTCGGAAGTTCCTGTTGTGTCCAAGAGTGAGGCGGGTCAATGCGTGCCGCAATCTGAGCCGGAAGAGAATACTGACGAAGATGTCGCAACAGATGAATAAATAGCCGCCGCGCGTCGGAAACCACTATAAGTCGCGATTACTCTGTAAGACATCGCGATGAGAATGTGACGTACCTGGCGCATCCGAAGCTGTGGAGTAAAGCAGTAGCAGAATAGCAGAAATAGCAGGGGTAGGGGGGCCTAAAATCCCTACATTCCCTGCTTGCCGACCATCGCTGCCCCCTCTCTCACCTCGCCGCAGGTTTTGGAGGGAGAGGGGATCTCGCCCCTCAACTATTCTAATTTACTACCAAACTGGTCATCACCAGTATCATCCAGTGGTACACCAGGTGGGCATACCCCTGCTACTCCTGCTACTCTGCTCACTCAGACCCACAGACTACGAGACTTTCGTGCACTCGCTTGTTTGATGGACCCCTGCGCCGACAGCCTTCATGGTCGAGAGCCTTCCTATTTCTCTTTTGAAATTAAGGTTTTACCCAGAGTCTGAGATTTTCTCTCCGGCTAAGCTGTGCTAGTTTTTATGGGTGTTTGTTGGGGACGTCTGACCGATATTGAGGCTAGTAGAGATGAATGTATTTGAGACTCACGACAAGGTTAAACAAGAGTACGCCGCCTACATTCAAAGCTTTATCAAGATCGCGGACCCAGAGATTAATCAGAAGGTGCATGAGGAGTTGTCTCGTGGTCGGTTATGGCCTGAGCCTTTGCTTCAGTTCAATCCAGGCTTTGAAAAGGCAGGCGCCGTCGAGCAGTTGGTGAAAGAGGGACGGTACCATCCAAGTTTCTCCAAAATATTTACTGGCTATTCGCTGTACACCCATCAGGTCGAGGCGCTCAAGCTCGGCATGGCTGGTAAGGATTTTGTTGTTACTTCCGGCACGGGTTCGGGAAAGTCGCTTACCTACATGGCGACGATCTTCCAGCACATCCTGAGCAATCCAGGCATCCAGGGGATACAGGCCGTGATTGTGTATCCCATGAACGCGCTCATCAACTCACAGACTAACGAGTTGAATACCTATGCGCAGAATTACAAAGAAGCCACAGGCGAGGATTTTCCGATTACCTTTGGTCAGTACACCGGCCAAGAGGAGGAGGATAAGCGAGGGCCGATGCGGGAGTCGCCGCCTCACATTCTCCTGACTAACTACATGATGCTCGAGCTACTACTGACTCGTCTCAAGGAGCGGAGTATCCGAGATTCGATCTACCAAAACCTCCGATTCCTGGTGTTCGACGAGCTCCATACCTTTCGCGGGCGACAAGGGGCCGACATCGCTATGCTCATCAGGCGTATTCGAGCCAAATGTCAAAAGGAACCTACCTGCATAGGAACTTCGGCGACAATGGTTTCTGTGAGTGAAGGCGCTAAAGAGACCGCCGAGGAGCAGGTAGCAAAGGTCGCAAATCAGCTCTTCGGTAGACCTTTCCTACCATCTCAGGTCGTAATTGAGAAACTCGCACACTCGTTATCGGCAGATGATAGCCTCATCACTAAGCAATCTCTCGCTGCTGAGATTCAAAGAGGAGTGAATCCAGATGCTGGGATGGAAGCGCTCAAAGTCAGCCCGCTGGCGGTTTGGTTAGAAAAGAATGTAGCGCTTGATGATGTAGGTGGGCGATTGGTTCGCGCCAAGCCCAAGACTCAGACTGAGATCGTTCAAAAGTTGGCTGAGGCGTCCGGGGAATCTGCAGCCCGCTGTAACGAGGCTTTGATCGGACTCCTTCGTTGGATTAGCTCAGTCAATCGTGAGTATCAAGTAAAGAATCCTAAAAGTCGTTATACGATACTCCCATACAGGTTGCATCAATTCCTCTCTCAGACCGGATCGGTCTACACCACTCTTGACCAAGACGAGAATCGATTTATCACATTAGAGCCTGGTATCTACAAACAGGACGACGATAAGCTGAAACCGATCTTTCCGAGTGTGTTCAGTCGATATTCGGGTCATCAATTTATCTGCGTTTCAAGGAATGGAGATAAGCTGGAGCCGCGGGAGTTTAGTGAAGTCAGCGAAGATGAAGAGGGGCGAGCAGTAGATGGGTATCTGATCGTTGGTGCGGATGTGTGGGATCCTATCTCAGACATGGAGAACCTACCTGAGTCGTGGTTCAAGGTTCGCAAAACCGGCCCGGTAATCGACGCAAAGTGGGAGCCCTTCCTACCGAAAAAGATATACTTCAACGAGCTAGGCGCCTGTTCCGATACTCAGCCGCTCAAGTGGGAAGGGTGGTTCATGCGGGCACCACTCTTGTTTGACCCTAGCAGTGGAACCTTTTTCGACCGCCAAACACGAGAAGCTACAAAGTTGGCTAAATTAGGCAGCGAGGGTCGAAGTACCTCCACTACGATTACTAGCTTCTCGATCCTCAACCAGCTAGACGAGAACGGTTATCACCCCAAGGATCAGAAGCTACTAAGTTTTACGGATAACCGGCAGGATGCAGCGCTTCAAGCAGGGCACTTTAATGACTTCGTTCAAACGGTAAGGCTGCGGGGAGCAATCTACAAAGCACTTCAAGTCGCCCCCAAGAATGAACTCACCTACGCAACTCTAGGTGAAGGAGTGCGCCGAGCTCTAAATCTGAATATCTGTGATTACGGTAACATTGACAGTGAGCCACAGTTTGAGCACGTGCGTCGTGGCTTTGAGGATGCGCTAGAGAAGTTTGTTCTCTACCGCGCCTTGGATGATCTTCGACGTAGCTGGCGTATCGTTCTGCCCAATCTCGAGCAGTGCGGACTACTTGCGATTAACTACGAGCATCTCGACACCGTGGCGAGTAACGAGGTTTTCTGGAGTGATGTGCCGGTACTGAATGAGATGTCCGTCTCCGAGCGCACAGTCGTTTTATCAGACATACTGGATTTCTTCCGCCATGAATACGCCATTCACAGCAATAATTTTCTAAACCAGCAGTTTGTTAAGAGTAATGAGAAAGAGATTCGCGAAAAGCTAAAGGAGCCGTGGACCCTGGATAAGGATGAGAAACTCCAAGAGCCGTACTCAATACGGGCAGAGTCCTTAGACCCTAAAGCAAAGGTTTTTGCGCAATCAATAGGCCCTCAGAGCGGAGTAGGCAAATATCTAAAGTTACTAGTCGCACGCCATGGTTTTGATCTTGATCTGAGGGGAGATCGTTACCTGACTTTCATTTACAAGCTTCTAAGCAAGCTAGAGAATGCTGATTACCTTACTCCTACGGTAGTTCGAAGCAAGAAGAATGAAGATGTGTCAGTGTACCGTCTCAAGATAGAGAGGCTCATCTGGAGGCTTGGAGATGGTGAGACCGTCAAGGCAGACGCCATCAAGCAGCGAACCTATCGCGATCAAAAGCCCCAAGCTAATAAATTCTTCCGAGAGTTGTACAAGAAAGAGCTTGCTGCAATGAAGAGATTTAGCGGCGAGGAGCACACTGGTCAGTTGAAAGCTGATGCTCGAATTGACCGCGAGGAGAGGTTTAGGGAGGGCAAAATCTCAGCTTTGTTCTGCTCCCCCACGATGGAGCTAGGTATCGACATACGAGACCTAAGCGTAGTTCATTTAAGAAATGCCCCGCCATCACCAGCCAACTACGCGCAGCGCGCGGGTCGCGCCGGTCGAAGCGGGCAGGGGGCATTGGTCTTCACCTACTGCTCTTCGTACTCTCCGCACGATCGTCACTATTTCCAAAGGCAGATCGAGCTAGTGGCGGGAACCGTTCAGGCCCCAAGGCTGGACTTGTGCAATAGGGAGTTGCTTGAGACTCATTTGAACGCCCTGTTAATCTCCGAGATTGGGCTTCCACAGTTAGAGCAGGATGGAAGTTCGAGGCCTTCCCTGATGGCACTCGTAGATAAGGCTAATCCGTCATTTCCACTCTCAAATGAAGTCAGGGCGAGTCTGAGTATTTCTCGTGATACCTTAGAAGAGGTAAAGAGCGCCTTTAAACGAGTAGTTTCTGATTTCGCTCCGCAACTAGAGGAAAGGGGGGTGGGTTGGTTTTCTAATGAGTGGATTGAGCGGACTCTTACAGGTGTAGCAGAGTCCCTCAACAAATCGCTCGAGCGCTGGCGCACACTATATCAATCCTCCAAAACTACGCTCAGTCAGGCATCTCAAAAGATAGACAGCGGGATGCTCACCCCATCTGGTGATGAGTACAAGAAATATCGCCGAGCGCAGGATCAGGCAAATAGGCAGCTTGGACTACTCCGTAATGATACAGGGCGCGGTCCCGCAGATAACTCTGAGTTCTATCCCTACCGGTATCTGGCCGCAGAAGGATTCCTCCCCGGGTATAACTTCACGCGATTACCAGTTCGGGTCTTTATCCCCACCAGCGATAGCTCTGGTGAGTTTATCTCTCGACCCCGTTCCGTTGCACTGCGAGAGTTTGGACCGCTCAACATCATTTATCATAGCGGCCGGAAATATAAGGTCTCTCATCTGATAACCCAGGATGCGGAGAACTCGCTAAAGGAGGCAAAGGTAAGCTTAAAGACTGGGTACTTTTTGAACGACGCGCAAAGAGATTTAGAGAAGTGTCCGCTTTCCGGATTGAGTCTAAGCGACAACGCGAACACCCTTCACCTTAGCCACCTCTTAGAGATGACCGAATCGCGGGCTGAAGAGCTAGAGAGGATATCATGTGAAGAAGAGGAGCGGCGCCTTCAAGGATACGAAACTAGTACCTACTTCACGCTTGATGGGGGTGATTTCTCTCGAGTCAGAAGAGCCGTTCTTTCGTCTGGAGACGGACCGCTAATGAACCTAAGGTATCTCCCTGCTGCGCGACTTGTGCACGTCAACACAAAGTGGCGAAGTCAGAATACCGAGGGATTCCCTATGGGGATAGTATCGGGGCAGTGGAGCCGATCAGTTCCGGATAATGATAGCGCTCGCGAAGAACACCGCCTTGTAAAACTCTGGACCTCCAATGTTGCCGACGCTCTCTACATTGAGCCAACGCAACCTCTCGCGCTCGAGTATGATGGGGTAATCACTCTTCAGCACGCACTCAAGAGAGCGATAGAAGATGTCTTCCAGATCGAATCAAACGAAGTGGAAGTCGTATCTCTCGGTGATTCAGAGACGCCTAACATCCTCATATATGAGGCTGCCGAAGGGAGTCTCGGTATCCTCTCTCAGTTCGTCCACGACGTGGATGTTTTTCATCGTGTCGTTCAGAGAGCGATCGAGTTGTGTCGATATGACTCAACTGATTATAGAGCCCCGGCTAGTTACGACGATCTACTTAGCTATTACAATCAAAGAGACCATAAGCTAATAAATCGTTTCATCATCAAGGATGCCCTTCAGAAGCTTTCAGTGTGTTCGATTACGAGTATGGATAACGCAAACTATCAAAGCTACGACGAGCACTACCAGGCGTTATTAAGGAACTTCGACCAGCGCTCGTCCACCGAACGGAAGTTCCTGGAGTATCTCTATGAAAACAATTTGCGCTTGCCCGACTTGGCACAGGAGCGAGTTGAGGGGATTTATGCTCAGCCGGACTTTTACTATCACGATAAGTTCTGGGTCTTTTGTGATGGAACCCCGCACGATGACCCATCCACTAAGGCAAGGGATGAAGTACAACGACAAGAGATGCGAGCGCTCGGCCACGATGTGTTTGTTTATTACTACCGCGATAACCTAGCCGAGCGGATCAGCACTCGCCCGGATATTTTTAGGAAGGTGCGATAATGGAGTCCTTCTCACCTGGCAAGTTGATAACCTTTCGGGGGCGTGATTGGGTGGTTCTTCCGAGCGACGATGAGGATCTGCTCGTTGTGAAGCCGCTCGGTGGTACTGACCACGAAGTGGCTGGGGTCTATCTGCCGCTTGAGATAGAGCATGACCGTCCACGCGATGCTCGATTTGAGAAGCCAACAGCCGACGACCTAAGCGATTTCTCGACTGCGCGGATGCTCTATGATTCCGCCCGCCTTGCATTTCGTAACGGAGCAGGCCCATTCCGTGCGCTCGCCAAAATTTCATTTCGTCCGCGATCATACCAGCTAGTGCCTCTTGTAATGGCCCTACGCCAGGCGACGGTGCGGCTTCTCGTCGCCGACGATGTTGGAGTGGGGAAGACGGTTGAGGCTCTTTTGCTCACCAGAGAGCTAATGGAGCGCCGTAAAATCACCCGCTTTGCCGTTGTGTGTTTGCCTCACCTGTGCGAGCAGTGGCAGGAGGAGATTCGTAATAAGCTCGATTTGGATGCCGTGATAATCCGCTCAAGCACTCAAGCCCGTCTGGATCGCCAGATTCAAGGCGATACCAGTGTCTATGAGTATTATCCATATCAGATCATTTCAATCGACTACATCAAAGGCGAATCCAGACGAGATGTATTTATCGAGCAGTGCCCAGAGTTAATCATAGTAGATGAGGCCCATACCTGTGCGCGACCCGCCGGGGCCTCCACTAGTCAACAGCTCCGCTTCAATCTTCTTAATCGCTTGGCAGCTAAGCCCGACCAGCATCTGGTGATGCTTACGGCCACGCCACATAGTGGTAAGCAGGAGGAATTTAACTCCCTGCTCGGGCTGTTAAGTAGCGAGTTTGAGACGCTCGACCTGCCGAACTCAACTCAGAACGAACGGCGTGAGCTAGCTAAGTATTTTGTGCAGCGCAAACGAAGTGATGTCGAGAAGTGGCTCAACGAGGATACTCCGTTTCCTAAGCGAGAGCCGATTGATCGAGGATATGCGCTGAGTAGAGAATACGCGACCCTCTTTGATGACTTGCTGGAGTTCGCCTGTAAGCTCCTCGCAATCGATCCCAAGAATCCGAAAATCCCGAGACGAGCGTCATATTGGGCCGCCCTAGCGCTTTTGAGAGGAGTAATCTCAAGTCCTGCCGCAGGGACTGCCATGCTTGCTGCCCGTCGGAAGAAGATGCAGGAGGGCGAGACTCAGAAATTACTAGGTGAGGAAGTAGAGGAAAATCCGGTCGGTGACGGCGACGAGAGAGGCGCAGTTGATAGCGCTCCGACCTCGCTTTTTAAGGTGATCGACTGGAGTGATGGGCAGCTTAGACAGTTAAATATCCTGGCCGATCGATTAGAGGCTCTCAAGGGTATCGAGCACGATGCCAAATTGAAGAAGCTCGCTGAAATAATCGAGGATTGGATATCTGACGGATTCAGCACGGTTATATTCTGCAGATTTATAGAAACAGCTAAATATGTGGGAGAGAGCCTAAAGACGCTTCTGGAGAAGAAGTTTCCAAAGGTCGAAGTTCAGATTGTTACCAGCGAGGAACCGGATGAGGTGCGTCGTGATCGGATCGCGGCCATGAGTATCCACAAACAGCGCGTACTAGTGGCAACGGACTGCCTCAGTGAGGGAATCAATCTTCAGGAGCTTTTTACCGGTGTCTTGCATTACGATCTCCCTTGGAATCCGAATCGTTTAGAGCAGAGAGAAGGTCGCGTTGACCGCTACGGGCAGACAGCAAAAGTCGTTAGAACGGCTCTTCTACACGGGAACAATCCCATAGACGGCATCGTTTTAAATGTAATTTTAAGAAAAGTCCGTCAAATTAAAAAGGAAACCGGAATTAACGTACCTTTTCCCGAGGATTCCCAGTCTATCATCGACACCATTGCTCAAGCACTTTTGCTAAATCCTTTGCGACGAGTTCTCTCACGGGAGGAAAACAACCAGTTGGTGTTCGATTTCGGGGAGCTTCCCGAAGCGCAAAAGGCCCAGGGAGATGTAGCTGGAATACTAGAAAGAGACCTTGAGAGAGAAAAGGTCTCCCGCAGCATCTTCGCCCAAAACGCCATCAAGCCGGCCGAAATCGAGCAGGATCTCCAAGCAGTTGATGAGGCGATAGGCGATCCGAAAGCTGTGGAGGACTTTGTAGTAGCCGCCCTCCGAAATCTCTTCGGAGTTCAGGTTGATAAAGACAGAACCGAGGATGGCTTCCATATCCATACAGGAAACTTTCCGCCACATCTTCAAGGTCTTCTGCCACAGGAATCAGTTATCGCTGCGTCATTTATCTCGCCAACGCCCAAGGGCTTCTACTACATCGGTAGAAATCACCGCTTCGTAGAGCAGCTCTGCCAGGTAGTTATGGCAAACACTATAGCTCGGAAGAAGAATCGCGCAGCGCGTGCTGCTGTTATTCGCACTGATTC
Source organism: Bdellovibrionota bacterium (assembly GCA_040402735.1). Taxonomy (GTDB): domain Bacteria; phylum Bdellovibrionota_C; class UBA2361; order UBA2361; family OMII01; genus OMII01. The sequence goes on along the minus strand of JBBALZ010000048.1, from coordinate 9,993 downwards.
AGTAAAGATTAAAACCACTCTTTTACTCTTCCGATGCCGAAATGTAATCGAGCAGTCCCGCAAGGGCGCCAAGTCAGCCCATCAGATTATAGCCGAGGAGATGCTGCTCTGGGGATGGCGAGGCACGCCGAGCAAGAAAGAGTTCCTCACTCACGAGGAAGCTAAGGCTCTGATGGGAACTGCCCGTGCAGCCAGCAACATGACGCCGGAATCTCGTGCGAGCTTCTTAGATAATGAGCTGTCTCTTCTGACCAACTTAGAGGAGGATTTCTCCCTCATAGCCGAAGAGCAATCAAAGCGTCTCGTCGCAGCACATGAGCGATTCAGTGCCCTTGTTGAGAAGAACCGCTTTCAGGTCGTTTATCCCGTATTGCCGATGGATCTCCTCGGAATCTATATCCTTCTCCCTTCGGAGGTAGCATGAAGTATCCTAGTATCCGAATCGAAGGGGCGATCCTCTCTCCCGATATCCTTGAACGACTCGAAGATATAGCAGGTCAGCGCCCCGCTGATTTCGGCCTAGAGACCGGTGCAAAGGTAAAAGACGAGATAGCTAGGGCATGGGCCGACGCACAGGATTATTGGCGTATCTTTAAGCGTAAGCTTGAAACTCTCAAAGACGACTCACCAGCGACATCAGAGACTCGAAACAACTGGATCGTGCCGCTTTTAAGCCTCTTTAAGTACGAAGTAGAATATCAGAAATCTGGAGTCGAATTAAACGGTAAGACCTACGCCATCTCCCATCGAATTGTAAACCGCGGTAACACGCCGTGCCATATCGTAGGCTTCAATGAACCAGCAGGTCTCGATCGTAAACCTGCTAACGCCACTCTTCGCATGTCTGCTCACGCGATGATTCAGGAGTATTTGAACCTGCATGAAGAGCTCTATGGAATAGTCACTAACGGCAAGCTCCTACGCCTTCTGCGTGATAGTTCACGTTTGGTGAAGCAGAGCTATCTGGAATTTGACCTCGACCGGATCTTCTCTGATGGCCTCTTTGCCGATTTTGCTGCGCTCTATCGATTGCTGCACGCCTCAAGGCTCCCTGCGACTATAGAGTCTGCACCGCAGAGCTTGATAGAGCGATACCACCAGGATTCACTCGATTCGGGCGCGCGAATTCGAGACGGACTTTCGAGAGCTGTCGAGAGAGCTGTCATTTCTTTTGGCGAAGGGTTCCTCTCGAATAAGAAAAATGAAGCTCTCCATACCGCAATCCGTAACGGGACCTTAGGCGCCGATGAGTACTACAAGTCACTTCTGCGGCTCATATACAGACTGCTCTTCCTCATGGTTATTGAAGAGCGCGATCTCATTTTCCCGGCAAAGACCTCGCGTGCTCAACGTGAAGTATATGCCAAGTATTACAGCGTTCAACGGCTAAGAAATCTGTCTGAGAAACGGTTTCTTGAGGATAAGACACAGAGCGATCTCTGGCTCGCACTCCGTTCAACTTTTAAGCTCTTTGAGGCCGGTGGGCCAGGCGAAAAGCTGGGTATTAGCCCACTGGCAGGCGATCTATTCGGTCCCGATGCAATCAGGCACCTTGAGGATTGTGTCCTCTCGAATGATGTCCTCCTAAAGTGCCTACGAGACCTGAGTCTCTACGAGCATCCCGATAACGGACAGACTGTTCGCGTAAACTACGCAGCCTTAAACGTAGAGGAGTTTGGCTCCGTATATGAGGGGCTGCTGGAATATGAGCCACACATTCAGACTGATGGTGACCGATACTCCTTTTCCTTTAAGCAGGGAGATGAGCGCGCAGCGACTGGTTCTCACTACACGCCTGACGACCTAGTTCAGCCTCTTATTAAGCATTCGCTCGATTACCTGATAGAAGAGAAGCTAAAGGATCCAAATCCTGAAAAGGCCCTTTTCTCGCTCCGAGTAGCAGACATCTCCTGCGGATCGGGTCATATCCTCTTAGCCGCCGCTCGTCGTATCGCCACCGAGCTTGCTACAGTGAGGACCGGCGAAGAGCAACCATCGCCATCCGCATTTAGAAGCGCAATTAGAGACGTCATCCGAGAGTGCATCTATGGCGTTGACCTTAACCCTCTCGCAGTAGAGCTTTGTAAAGTCGCGTTATGGCTTGAGGCTCACAATCCCGGTGAACCGCTAAACTTCCTTGATCACCATATCAAGTGCGGAAACTCGATCGTTGGATTTGTACGGGCCGAGGAGATGGCACAGGGTATTCCTGATGAGGCGTTCAAGACCCTGCCAGGTGACGATAAGGAAGTCGCCGCGCAGTTTAGGAAGATGAACAAGAAAGAGCGTAGCGACAGGAATCAGACGCTCCTTAACCTCACCAATCGAACCGAGCAGTTTAAGAGTAATCTGAATGCTGTCTCTACAATCTCGCAGATGCCAGAGCGTACTCCCGAAGAGATACGACTCAAGCAGCAGCGATATGCTGAACACCAACGGGGTGATGCGTGGTTGCTTAACGAGATAGCGGCTCTACCGATTGCGCAGTTTTATATTCCCAAGATAGAAGCTAATCGACCTAGGATATGCACAGATGCGCAGTTTCAACGATACCTGCGAGGCGAGGCGCGACCGCAGGGGCAGATAGCAGGAGCGGCGGGTGGAGCTGCGGCCAAAAAGAAGTTTTTTCACTGGTTTATTGAGTTTCCAGAAATTATTGAGAGGGGAGGGTTTGATTGTATCTTGGGGAATCCTCCGTATTTGGGCGGGCAGGCGCTTAGCGGGACTTATGGGCATGAGTTTTGTGAGTATGTTCGATATGCTTATGCGCCGACGGGGCTTAGTGAGTTAGTGGTTTTTTTTCTGCGGCGTATCTGCACCTTGCTAAAAGCGGGTGGCTTTAGTGCTTTTATAACAACCAATTCAATCAAAGATGGGGATGTTCGAAAGGACGGGCTAGAGCAGGTCGTTGCTGCTGGCGCGAGTATCAACTTTGCGGTGCGAGGGCTTAAGTGGCCTGGGCGAGCAAATCTTGTCGTGTCGCTGGTTGGTATTCATCAAGGAGAGTGGCGAGGGCACTCTAGTCTCGATGGTCGACAGGTGGCGACCATAACGCCGCATTTTGAGGATTCCAGAGATGGCGGAGAGCCGCGCTATTTGGGTCGAAATCCCAGCAAGGCTTTCCAGGGCTCAATCGTTCTTGGGGATGGATTTCTCTTGGAGTCTTCAGAAGTGGAGGAGTTGATTAAAGCAGATGTTCGAAATGCTGAAGTAATTCACCCGATAATAAACGGGCAGGAGTTGAACAACTCTCCGATTCAAGTGCCGACGCGTTCCGTTATTAATTTTCAGGATTGGTCCTTAGCCGAAGCTGAGCGCTTTCCCGCCCCTTTTGAAATAGTAAGAGCCAGGGTAATGCCCCTGCGGTTAGATTACGATGAAACTAAGAGTGCCTGGAACATGCAAGTAAAGCGTGACTGGTGGTTGTTTGGTTCTCTACGGGTTGAGCTGTATAGAAGAATCAAGGGGCTCACCCGCTGTTTTGCTGCTGCCCGGACTACAAAGCATCTAAGCTTCTCTGAAATGCCCACAAATTATGTTTTCGGCGACGCGTTAGTCTTGACTACGGACCGGTGGGATCTTTTCGCAATAGTGCAATCTACGGTTCATGAAGTGTGGGCGCGAAAGTACAGCGGGGCGTTAAAGCAGGATCTTCGTTACTCTCCGACTAAATGCTTCGATTCCTATGGATTTCCGCACCAGGTTTTACAAGATGTCAATTCCTCTCTAAGCGTGACGGGTCAGCGTTACCATGAACACCGCCGATTGCTAATGTCCTCCCTTTGGCTCGGTCTAACTGACATCTACAACCTATTTCACTCAAAGACCGTTGAAGACAAGCTACACGATCTATTTGCTTCTCGCGCCAAGAAAGATCCCGCCGGACTGAAAATTCCCGAGGATCATCGCGCCAAAGCACTTGCGTTTTCATACCACGCTGCTCTTGACGGCATCCTGCACCTCCGCAAACTTCATGTTGACCTTGATACCACCGTTCGTGACGCCTACGGCTGGAACGATCTCGATCTGGCACACGATTTTTACGAAGTTGAAACCCTTCCAGAGAATGATCGAGTGCGCTACACCGTGAGCCCTGCTGCCCGAAAAGAGCTTCTCAAGCGCCTCTTGAAACTCAATCATGAGCGCGCGGCAGAAGAAGCAGCAGCAGCTGCTGCCGTTGAGCCGCCCGCTAAGAACAAGGACAAGAAGGGTAAGAAGGGCAAGGCGTATCGACATCAGACCCTTGACCTGTTTTCGTCCTAGGCGTGGAGGGAGGTGTTTACGATGTTCCGATTTTCAGATGGGCACAAATTTGCATTTGTTGCTTTCAACGGCGTTCCGCTTGCCCGGGAATTTGAAGGAGAGCTAGAGCTCTCAAGTGGACGATTTTGCACTAAGCGATGCCCCTGTGAGCTGGATAGTGAATGGCAGAGCTGGCTCGGAAGTATTGCAACGGAGACGCTTGCTGATTCCGAGCTGTTTCTTGGTGCCTCTATGTTCAGTGAACAGCCTGGTGTGGACGATCATGAGAACAAGCTTCTTAACAGGCGTGTGGTTCTGTTGCAGTTAGGGTTGAGCCTCGTAACGCCTATTTTTATGCGCACGAAGCCATATAGAGTGATAGGAGCTCAAGAACAGGACAGGCGTGTGGTAAGGACCTGTGGATCTTTACCGATGATATATGCGACTCCTGGATGTAATCTCAATGAGTTTCGCGTAACCGACCAGACGGTAGTCCTTGGAGCCGCTCTGGCTGATGTGCTGGAGATTGTTCTTTTAACTCATTCATATCCTCGATTGAGACGAGCAGTGGAGGCCTTCCTGGAGGGGCTTAGGGCTCCAAGTGTCTCCACTCGGCTGCATCAGTTTATCCGGAGCATTGAAGGTTTTATGTTGCCGGCACACAAGGGCACTGCAAAAGAAGTGGGCAACAAGAGTCGGATCTTCATGGAGGAAAGATATAAGACCGACTTTGAATTGATCTATCGAATTAGAAGTAAGCTAGAGCACCTTCACGATCCCAGACAGGAACTCCAGGAAATAAGTCAGGAAAAGCACCTGCTCCGTCTGGCGGAAGTCACTTATATGGCAGAAGGCTTAGCGCGTCATTTGGTCGTGCGTTCTCTGAGTTCTCCAACGATTTTGGAGATGTTTGTTGATGATGAGAGATTGCAGGCCTTCTGGAATAACCCAGATGAATCTGTTTGGGGTGACAAGTTCAGCATGGGTGCGCATCTGAGTTCCTTCGGCCTAACTTGGGGCGACCGTGATATTGATAGTGCTGAGGTTTTTTTCTAGGCCTGGAATGGTAGGAGCGTGCAGATACATCACCGGATTCAATCACGTTAAGGAAGTTTACAAACACAGCGCTCCGAGGGGAGACGAGGCGAAGTCGCTGCAGGCGCTCATCCGATCCTTCAGTGTCACGATCAACTCCCGACGAGGGTCTCAAAAAAACTGTTTTGAGTTGGAGTGGTTGAGTGGTGTAATCATCATGATTTCCAGGGGGTTAATATGGAATCTAACGAAGAGATTTGCGCGTATATGAATATAGCAGAGATAATGAAGAAGGCAGGGGCGGTCAAAAATGCCGTAAGGTTCGTATTCACCCACAGACGGCTTCCAACGGCTGAAATCTTAAACTCTTGCGACTCAGCAAATCTTACAATGATTGAGATGCTTGATGTGATTCGAGCCGCAGAGGAGGTGGCCGATGGGAGCAGTAATATTCGAAGGGGGGATTTTGTCGAGGTTTATGAAGACTGTTTGAGCGTAGTTTTGATTGCATCTCACATACCCGAGTTGAGTCCGCTGCATGAGGCTCTTGAGGTTGAGCACTGCTTAGCGCGCATCTTGCCAAAGAAGCGGGCATTCGACGGGCTGTCTAAGGAGTTCGTCCTTCGAGAGTTTGGCTGGCGACTTGATCGACTGGCATGCGGGCTATACTCGTTGCCTATAAAAGTTATCGACGAGGATCCCAGGAGTAGACATGAGGTTCAAGGAGACTCTTAATAAGTGGCTGTATCAAATGTTCCCGTCAGATGGGGGATGCTTAATGAGCCTCCCGGGGTCTGTAAGGAGTCTCATTAGTGGCATCGTTCAGTCTCCCCTCATTTAAAGGAAAGCGAGTTCTCGTCCTGGGCGCAGGCGCCAGTAACCCGTTCGGATATCCCTTGGGATTCGAGCTGCTTCAGCGCATTCGAACAAAAGTGCCAGAGAAGGGATCTTCCCTATACATTGCCCTTACCAAGGGGGACTTCTCAGATGCGGAGATTGAATCATTTTATAGAGAGTTATCAAATGCCAAGGTAAACTCTATCGACTACTTTCTTGACCAGACGATGAAGGGCGATCAAGCGTTTACTCAGATTGGCAGGATGGCAATAGCTAATGAGTTGTTGACCGATGAACGCAAGTACGCCAACCGGCTGGCCATGCCAAATTGGTATCATCAACTTCAGCAAGTAATCCTCGAAAGCCTGAGGTTTAGAGAGGGGCCAACGCTTGGAATAGTTACTTTCAACTACGATCGCTCTCTGATTGAGTTTTTCCGAAGATATCGCGTGCCGCGAGCGGAACTGCCGTGCGGAGCTGCAAAATTGACGGATGCTATTCCCATCCTACATGTGCATGGGTGCCTCGGTTCTAGTGAGCTGACCGTAGAGGCAATCGATGATCGAGCATACGGCGCACCGGTCACGGCGAAGTGCATTGAAGATGGGGCGGGGACCATTAGAATTATGCATGAATTGGATGAGGATCACGGAAATCCCATGATCGCGGCGAAGAAGATGATCGAGGGCGCAGATCGGGTGGTGTTTGTCGGCTTTGGTTATGACGTCTGGAATTTAGAGCGGCTGAATATATTAAGAGGTCTTTACCCAGTTCGATGGGAGGGGCGATCCAAATACTTTGGCACAGCGTTCCGCGCAGATTCGGCGAGAATAGGTGAGTTGCGCCAATTAAGCTCGGGCCACCTCAAGCTGATGCCGAGTGAGGTCGATGTGACCAATTTTGCTAAGGGTGGGCTCCGAGAGATGCTTTTGGGCGAGCTTGGCGAACAGTAGGGGTATAAGCTGCCTTTCCCCGTGCCAACTACGTGCCAACCAACCCCCAAAACCACCACATTTACCAACACCCCTCAACACCCTAACTACCCGTAATCACGCATAAAATGCTGATCCCTCGAGGTCTTTGGTCTTTCTCATAATTCTGAGGTCCCTTGTTCGATTCAAGGCGTGGGCAGTGTCTTTGGCTATTCGAACTTGGCTAAAGCCAAGATTCGAATGACGCCCAGGGCGCGGCCCCGATTCTCCTTACTTCCATTATCACGAACGCCCCTCAGACCAGCCCGCACCGCAATCGGACCGCGGAGCTTCTGCTCTATCCCAAAAAAACCTGGCCGAGGCCGTTCATGCCCAGCTAATAGCCCTACAAAGAGATGCTGCAGGTATTAAAATGGCTCACCTACCGCAAATCATCTCGGCTTTTGAATCTGAGGAGATCATCAACCAGATCACTTACCGGTGACTCGTAGCGAACGTGAGTAGTGGCTTGATGTCACCTTCATCGGAGAGTATTCTAGACTTGATCCTGCGATTGCGTGGTGAAAGAGCCCACCGACGTGCCTTTAATATATTCTCTTCCTCTCGTGCGTTAAGCTCGGCTTGTAAGGCTATATTCGGTATGAGCCCGGCCGCCTCATCTGGATCAAGCGGTGTAGCCCCAGGTGGGTATGTAATCTTCACTAATCAGTCTCCCATATAACAGGATCGAGCCGAGCCATCAATTCATCAGCCAAGAGTTCTTCGCTATCGCGCGCTGCTTGTTGATCAAGGGACTGGTCTTCAAGCGACATCGAATGCGCGACTGTTTTTCGCAGTCGTGCCGCCGCTAAGCGAGCGCGGTTGATAACGGTTGTATCAAGAGACTCATGAGGCACAAGGGCATACACTACACGGCACCCCAACTTTTCAGCCGCGCGGTCCAATGAAGATAAGCTTATAGTTCGCTTTACTTCGGAAATCTCCATGCGGGTAACGGAGCTCGGATCGACTCCAAGCCGTCTGGCCAGTTGTTGACCTGTCATACCTAGCGATTGGCGGATACTAAAGAGCCAACCCTTTTGAGGTGTAGTTAGGGATAATGCCCCAATAGCTGAAGTTTGGCGGTCTAGCTCCCTGCGTCGTCGCTTTGCTTTTTGGCCACGAGTGTTCATATTGAACTATGATGCAATAATATAGGCTGTAGGTTGCATTATAATACAATCTGGAAGCTGTGAAAATGATTTTTTTTGCAATTCAGGCGTCGCAGTTCTCGTCTATTTTAAAGGGCCACAAATGCGCGGGAATAGCTGTTTTTATTGAGTTTTACGGCGCTGGCTCGCGCATTTGTATCCTGATCAAACTTCCACCAGCTACGAGTAGATAGCAAGAGAATTGCGATGCCCTGTCGAATGTTCATCACACGACAACCCCTTTCATTACTACTTGTAGGTAATAGTGAGTCTTCAGATGAGGGGCCAAATCTCCCCAATCTTGGCTAGAGCATGCCATCACCGAAAAAGCACTCGGCCAAACTCCTATACAAGTGCTGCCAGACGATCCCATAGTTCCGTTATGGCAATAACGGCTTCGTCCTTAAAAGACATAGTGGGAGAGGCGGATATGACCCATCTGTCGACGATCGTGAGACCAAGGGAGTCCACCATATCTCTCTGTTTCTGCGTCCACGGTTCTGGCGTCGATTTGACTTCAAGCGCTAGGTACCGTTGATTTCCGAGTTCTACCAATAGATCGACCTCTACTTTTTCTTTCGAGCGCACGAAATACAGGGAAGGTCGCATCCCACGATTTACAAAGAATCTGGCGACCTCGCCGACTACAATATTCTCAAAGAGATGGCCGAAGAGTGGTGAATTTATAATCGGGTCTATCTCCTGCCATCCTTGCAACCTCACAGCGAGTCCTACATCGTAGAAAAAATACTTAGGCGCTTTAGTAAGTCGTTTGTTCAGATTAGAGAAATAGGCGGGTAGGGGAAACACTACCGCGTTAGCAGCGAGCAAAGATACCCAAGACTGGACTGTTGTGGCATCAACTCCTGCTACTTTAGCGATGTCTGACGCCACAAAGAGTTGTCCGACTCGGCTAGCGACTAGGTGCAGCACTTTGAGAAACGCTGCTCGTTTCTCTATACCCGCCGCTATCACGATGTCCCGCTCGATGTAGGTAGTTACGATATCATTCAAGTATCGACTCGGGTCAAGTTGGGGCGATGCATACAGCTCGGGCCAACCACCGCGGAGCAGGTAAGAGTTCAGTGACCACAATTCGCCAAGCTCATGAACAGAGAGCGTGTTAAGGTCGAAGTCGCTAGCTCGGCCAGCGAGCGATTCCCCAACCTCTCGGTGCATGAGAGTTTGATTTGAGCCGGTCAGCCAAACATCAGGCAGCTCTCGCTGCTTTAAAATCCGAGCCTCATCAACTCGTCGTTTGAGTTCAGGGAATAGCGCCGGTGAGAGCGGCGCTTCATCAAGAATAATTCGGGCTGGTAATTGGTCGAGGAAAAATCGCGGATCCTCTTGAGCGCGTAGACGCGTAGCTGCGTCATCGAGATAGACGACTTTATGAGTCCCCATTCTTGCCAGTAGCGATGTTTTCCCGACTTGCCTCGGTCCACGAAGAACTTTAATCGGTAAAGCTCGCTCTGCCGCCGAATTGACGTCTAAATCTCTTTTAATCCACATAGTTGACTATTTACGACTGTCAACCCAGCTTGGTCAAGGCCTCAAATAGGCAATCTCTCCAGGCGGCGCGACCCCAATGCTCCCCACTTTCATTTTCGCGTACGCCCCCGGGAACATCCCGCATTCCCGTCGGACCCCGGAGCTTCTGCTCCGCGAAAAAAAACCTAGTCGAGGCCGCTCATGCCCAGCCAATAATCCTAAATTCGGCAGTTGCGGGTCTGAAAATGGCGCATCTACTCGAAATC
>JBBALZ010000047.1:0-18935 GCA_040402735.1 Bdellovibrionota bacterium | reverse complement strand
ATGATCTTCACGGGTGCGAACGCGGCTGGACAGAGTCGAGACCTCAATGTGGGGTTTGGCAAACTGCTAAAGTGTTACTTAAATACCGTAGGTTCCGCCTGTTCTTTGTTGCCTCGTCTTCAATTCTTGGTAAGCTCTTGGTATGCGTATCCGTTTCGCCCTCTTTGGGGGAATTACAGCCGTTCCGGCCGAGAAAAATCCCACACTATACCCGTTAGTGACGATCGGGCGTGCGTGTGAACAGGTAGATCTCTCGCAATATCGAGGAAAGGTCGTGTTGATCGTCAACACGGCATCGAAGTGTGGCTTTACAAAGCAGTACGATGCGCTGGAGGAGTTGTTTCAGCGATATCGTGACCAGGGACTGATAATTCTTGGTTTTCCGAGTAATGATTTTATGCAGCAGGAGCCAGGTTCTGACGCTGAGATAGAATCGTTCTGCCGGATAAATCACGGAGTAACCTTTCCGCTCTTTCCCAAAGCTTCAGTAACAGGGGAGGGGATCCAGCCGGTATTTAAGGCGCTCACGACTAAAGGGCCGCAGGAGCTGCGAGGTCAGGTTCGATGGAATTTTGAGAAGTTTCTGCTCGACCGCGAGGGGCGCCTTATTGGGCGCTGGCGCCCATGGGTTAATCCGCGCTGGGGGCTGTTTGAGCGTGCGTTGCGAGGGGTGTTTTAGTCCTTTCTCTCCCAGCGGGGTTGATTTATGATCTCCCGGTCATATCCCGTAAGGCTGTCACCTACCATGTCCGAGCTAAAACTCTCTAACCGCGCCAAAAAGACCCCACCTTCCCCGATCAGGAAACTCGCTGGACTCGCTCAAAAGGCAGCCGACACAGGCACTCACGTGTACCGGTTAAATATCGGACAACCTGATCTCTTGTCGCCTAAGGAATTCCTTGAGGGTATGTCACAGTCGCTAAAGCCTGTTGTAGCCTACGAGGCTTCGCAAGGAAGCTCAAACTTGCTTAGGGCTTGGAGTGAATACCTCAATCGTGGTTTTAATCTAGGGATCACTCCGGAACAGATGTTAATAACTATGGGGGCGAGCGAGGCACTTATCTTTGCCTTTATGGTGTGCTGTGATCCGGGCGATGAGATTCTGATATTTGACCCGACATATGCAAACTACATAGGGTTTGCTGCAATCTCAGGAGTGCGACTCGTGCCCCTTCCGTGTCCTCCAGAATCTGGGGCTGCAGTGCCAAGTCGAGAGGATATCGTGCGATTTATCTCGCCCTACACTCGCGCTGTGTTGGTGTGCAATCCAAACAATCCTACAGGATCAGTATGTACTGACACGCAGCTACAGATGTTGCTTGAGCTATGCCGCCAACAGGATCTCTTTTTGATTGTAGATGAAACCTACCGTGAGTTTGTCTTTGACGGGTTGAAGCCGCGCTGCATATTCGAGTTGTCGCCGAGAGATCCACACGTCATAGTAGTGGACAGCATCTCAAAGCGGTTTAGCCTATGTGGTGCTAGGATCGGTTGTATGCTGACGTGGAATAAAGAGATAATGCAGGCTGCATTCCATATCGCGCAGGCGCGGCTTGCAGCACCAACGATCGAGCAGGATGCGGCAGCGCATATGCTTAGCACGTTAGGAGACGCGTATCTTACGGAGGCGCATGCTGAGTATCTCAGGCGTCGGGATGCGGCTGTTGCCGCGCTACAAGAGATCGCTGGCGTAGAGGTGTTTATACCTAAAGGAGGATTTTACCTTTTAGCACAGCTGCCTGTGGAAGACGCCGAGCATTTTGCAACCTTTATGCTAACAGACTTTCAACATAACGGGGCCACCACCTTCGTGGCTCCTGCTGCTGGATTCTACATGCATCGAGAGATGGGCCGCAGGACGATCCGCATCGCTTTTGTCTTAAACGAACTTGACACGCGAAAGGCGATATCTGTGCTTGGCGCTGGACTTAGTGCGTACAAAGCTGCGCAAGAGAACTAGCAATAGAATTAGGCGATTCACACAAGTGATGAGGGTAGTTATGAATCAGGGGATAAGAGAGATAACTAGGCGTGCATTGAGGATAGCCTTTAACCTAAATTCGGCAGTTGCGGGTCTGAAAATGGCGCATCTACTCGAAATCACTTCGGCTTTTGAATTTACGGTGCTCACCCTGACGGTGCCAGGGTTGCGCCTCCGCAAATATCAAAATCCTTCGTGCTTTCGAGTATCTGCTCCATTTTCATCTTCCTTAACTGCCGAATCTAGGTTTAAGTTGGGAATAGTTGTTTGGGTAGTAGTAAGCTTTTTGCTCTGTAGCGCAGCTCAGGCGTATGCCGAGCCTGAGGAACCGTATGATCCAGCCGAGTCGGTTAATCGTTTTATCTTTGATGTCAACGACACTCTCGACATTCATGTGATGGAGCCGATAGCAAAGGCCTACAAGAATAACATTCCCGATCCGATCCAGACCGGAATAAAGAACTTCTTTCTTAATCTTCGATATCCCTCCTACTTGGTAAGCGATATTATTCAGGGTAAATTTGAGCAGGCACTCGATCACACCGGTCGTTTTCTTATTAATTCAACGATCGGGGTGCTTGGATTCGTTGATATGGCTAAGGATTACGGACTTCCTGATCACGAGGAGGATTTTGGAATCGCGCTGATGTACCACGGAGTACCTGCGGGTCCGTATATCGTTCTGCCGTTCTTGGGGCCTTCAAACGTGCGGGATGGAGTTGGGCGAATAGTAGACGGATTTCTTGATCCGATCGGTTGGGTAGGTTACTCATCGCTATCGTCGGGTACAAAGGTGGCGATAGCGGCCACGGCGCTTGGAGTAAAAGCTGTTCACACACGAGCGGGATTACTACAGGCGATAGAGGCGGGTAAAGAGAGTGCTGTTGATTACTATCTCTTTGCGCAGGGAGCGTACTATCAGTATCGCCAGGGACTCCTGACCGATGGTATGGACGATGAAGAAGATACTTTAGGAGAGTCTGAGCCTAAGGTTGAAGCTATTGAAACTAGAAGTGAGCAGTAATCGTAGAGGGGGGGGCAAACTATGGGCGTAGTAATGACTGGCCGTTATACAGGCGGTAAGTTAGTAGAACTCAAGCACGAACCTTCGGGAACTGTGATAACAACTGATGCTCCCAAGGATAACGGAGGAGAGGGGACGGCATTCTCTCCGACAGACCTGGTTGGAGCAGCGCTGGGCTCCTGTGTTCTAACAACGATGGTTTTAGTTGCCGAGCGTAATGGAGTCTCTCTGACAGGGGCACATTTCCGGGTAGAAAAGATAATGGGCACTGATCCGCGACGGATAGCGCAGCTTGTCCTTAAAGTTCACCTGCCACTTTCCCTCAGTGAGCTAGATCGCCAAAAGCTTGAGCGTGCCGGAGCAGGGTGTCCGGTACACAAGAGTTTACACCCCGAGACCCAGATGGTTATAGAGTTTGTCTATGATGTGGCGTGCTAGGTGCTCTTAAGAACAGAGAGCAGCTCCTCGCCGTACAGCGACAACTTCTTATCTCCAACACCGCTGATTCCCCGCAGAGCTGATAGTGAGCTGGGTTTATAAGCAGCGATGTTCTGTAATGTTGCATCACTAAAGATCATGTAGGCTGGAAGCCCTTTTTCGCGTGCTGTTTGAATACGCCAGGTTCGTAGCCTCTCAAATGCAGCGAGGTCATAATCTATAGCACCCAGATGTTTACGTTGTTGCTCCTTTTTCTCTACCGTGAGACGCGAAGTTACGAGTGGAGCTTTGAGGATAATAGTGCGCTTATCCTTGAGCGCTGCAACTCCTTGGGGGGTGATCTCGATTACATTAAATCTTTCGGCGTTAATCCTGAGCAAACCCGCAGATATAAGCTCTCGACCATAGTAGAGCCACTCAGGCTTTGGGCGACCACGTCCGATGCCGTAGGTTGATAGTGTTTCGTGGCGCCATTTTCTTACCTTTTCATTATTCGAGCCAGTAAGGACGTCGGTGATATGCGCTAAGCCCACTGAAAAACCGCTATGCTTTGCGATTCGCACAACGCATGAGAGGATTTTTTGAGCTATCTCTGTTGCATCGATCTCAGTGCGTGGAGTTAGGCAATTATCACAAGATCCGCAATTAAAGCTAATCTCACCATCACTATCGCGGTACTGCTCGCTAAAGTAGCGCAGCAGCGCTACCCGCCTGCATTCTGAGCTCTCGGCGAACTGAACTAACTGCGACAACTGTTTTCCGGCGATCTCGCGCTCGAGAGGATCCGATGTCTGATCGACAAAGTTTCGCAATTTAGCGGCGTCCGCTGAGCTGTAAAGCAGAACGCACTCGCTTGGTAGTCCATCTCGTCCAGCTCTGCCGGTTTCTTGATAGTAGCTCTCGATATTCTTTGGAAGATCGTGATGGATAACAAAACGCACATCCGGTTTATCAACTCCCATACCGAAGGCGACCGTGGCCACTACCACTTGAACCTCATCTCTGGCGAATTGATCCTGTCGCTTAGCGCGTTGCTCTGAGGTCAGACCAGCATGATAGGCCAACGCCTTTATGCCATGGCTGGAGAGCTCTTCGGCTAAGCTTTCTGTACTGTTACGACTGAGGCAATAAATAATCCCAGTTTCGTCTTGGTGATCGGCCAGGATCTCACGAATCTGCTTGGTCGGATTCATACGTGGAACGATACGGTATGAGAGGTTAGGCCGATTAAAGCTGGCTATAAACAGCTTAGCCTCTGGGATGCCTAGCATGTCGATGATGTCTTGGCGAACTCGCTCGGTAGCCGAAGCTGTTAATGCCAAGATCGGAATGCTCGGATGGCTTGCACGTATCTTCTTCAATGCCCGATATTCTGGGCGAAAATCATGCCCCCACGAAGAGATACAGTGCGCTTCATCTACCGCTACAAAGGTCAGATTTAAGCTGACTAATTTATCGATCATTCCATCAAGTAGGAGACGCTCAGGGGCTAGATAAAGAATCTTTAGATCTCCCTTATACATCGCACGCCACGTCTCTTTTGCGCCAGCCTCATCTACGCTTGAATTAAGGAACGCTGCGGGAATACCGTTCTCAAGGAGGCCGTCAACTTGATCCTTCATAAGCGCAATCAGTGGCGAGATAACCAGGGTGAAGCCATCGCGCACGAGAGCAGGAAGTTGGTAGCAGATCGATTTGCCACCACCGGTTGGTAGCAGCGCCAAGGCATCACGACCAGCAAGGGTCTCTTCGATGATCTCACGTTGCAAAGGGCGGAAGCCTTCAAAGCCAAAGTGCTTTTTGAGTACCGCCTCAAGGTGAGTTTCAGATACAAGGCTGTTCATAATCGGCATCATCGCTGACACTGTTTGCAGAGTCCATATCTTAACCCTGACTCATTAACTACGCTATCTTACCAGGAGACCTCAAGCTTTACGCCGACAGCACCTCGACCAGGGGTCCATGGCTGCACGGTGACTGATTCGAGCTCGTTGCGCTTGGCTACATCAGTTGAGTCAAGCGATAGCCCTAGGTCTTTAAGAGAGGGCAGGTTAACCCGTTGCTGGTAAGAGTTGGTGGATTCAGACGGCTCGGACACGACGCTAACCTTCCGATTGATCACCTCGGACTTTGAGTCGCTGATCAGATGCACATACTCCTTGCTAGCTTCTCGCGCCTCCGAGAATCCCGTATCCGGAATAACCAGCACGCCTGTCGCCAGACATAGAGGAACCGCCCACACCAACCGCATGACTGTAGAATCGTGCAGACTCTACAGTAGCTTCATAATCGGGAGCACTTTTTTTCACTAGATCATCTATGCGGCTGAATTTGCTGAGTAGCTACATCCATTCTTACATGGTCTCTAGGATATCATCGGTTATGTCTGCTGATGGTTTGCCAAAAAGCACTGGTCCGCGATACTTCTCACTCTTGTCGATTACTAGATCGTAGTTTTTAGTTTTGGCGTAGGTTTCAATCTTCGCCATAACCTTCTCAGAAAGCTCTTTGTTAACCTTCATGTACTTTTTCTCAAGGTCGGCTTTCAGGTCGGCTCTCATACGCTCGAAATCGCGGGCTTTTTGTCGAAATGCCTCAGCTTCTTTCGATTCTGCCGAAACCTTATCGCTTTCTAGCTTGCTTTTAAGAGCTTGCAGATCCTTTCCCTTGGACTCAAGCTTGTTCTTGGCCTCTTCCGATGCCGCATCGAGCTCCTTCTTTTTAGATTTTGCATCTGGGGCTTCGTTGATGATGCGAGCCACGTCAACAGTCGCAATACGAATCTCTGCCTGGGCCACAGGAGTAGCGATAAGAGCGGCGAGCAGAGCGATTGGATGAACTATATAACGGATATTCATAAGAGATTCCCTGGGCGTACACAGAACACGCAGAGGAGTATAGTAGGGTTTATGCGGCAGGGCAAGGACCGGGACGGAGCTATAGGGCATCGCCGGTATGTGGGCCAGAAGGCCTAAGAGGTAGTTGGCTCACTACTCTGGCTGCGCTATCCTCCGGACGCACATTTAGCAAAGCAGCGGAAAAGAGGAGTCTAGTATGTCAACGAGAAAAGAACGCGATTCAATGGGTGAGATGGAGGTTCCGTCGGATGCATTGTGGGGAGCCTCTACGCAGCGAGCGGTACTAAACTTTGAGGTGTCATCGTTACGACTTCCGCAGTCGTATATTAGCGCGCTCGGCACGATTAAATTAGCTGCTGCTAAAGCTAACGTAGCGTTAGGGCTGCTCGACGGCGAGCGCGGTGATGCAGTGGTCAAAGCGGCCGCAGAGGTTATTGATGGCACCCTGTACAAGCACTTTGTGGTTGATGTTTTTCAGACCGGATCCGGCACATCGACTAACATGAACGCAAACGAGGTGATCGCCAATCGGGCTCTAGAGATCCTAGGCAAGGGCAAGGGAGAGAGAGGATACATTCACCCTAATGATCACGTTAACAACTGTCAGTCGTCTAATGATGTGATCCCATCAGCTATTCATATTGCTGCGTATCAGGCGATTGCAGCGAGATTAATCCCAGCGCTCGTTCAGTTAGAAGGTGAGCTCAGTAAAAAAAGTAAAGAGTTTGCAAAGGTGATAAAGACCGGACGAACTCATCTCCAAGATGCGACGCCAATAACTCTGGGCCAAGAGTTTGGAGGTTATGCTTCACAGATAAAGCACGGCATCGCAAGGATTCAGGGAGCAGCTAAGAATCTGCTCGGTTTGGCGCTCGGTGGGACTGCTGTGGGCACTGGGCTCAATACGCATCCAGAGTTTGCGGCTTCTGCGATTAAGGTTATCGCCCAAGAAACAGGACATCCATTTAGGGAGGCGGATAACCATTTTGAGGCGCAAGCGACGCAGGATGTTGCAGTTGAAGTTAGTGGTCAACTACGCACTGTAGCCGTATCGCTGATGAAGATCGCAAATGATGTGCGCTGGCTCTCATCGGGACCGCGTTGTGCGGTGGGTGAGATATATCTTCCTGAGATTCAGCCGGGTTCAAGCATTATGCCGGCTAAGGTAAATCCGGTGATCTGTGAGTCGGTTATGATGGCGTGCGCCCATGTCATGGGTAATGATACGACCGTTGCAGTGTGTGGCCAGCACGGCAACTTTGAGCTTAATGTGATGATGCCTGTATTGGCTTACAATCTTCTTGAGTCTATTGAGCTCTTGGCGAGTACGGCACGCAACTTTAGTGTAAAGTGTGTTTCGGGCATAACAGCGAACGAAGAGCGCTGCCTTGAGCTAGCCGAGAAGAGTTTGGCGACGGTAACATCGTTAGCGCCTAAGATCGGCTACGATAAGGCAGCTGAGCTGGCAAAGCGGGCCATGAAAGAGGACAAAACGGTTAGGCAGGTCGTCCGCGAGATGCAGCTACTTCCTGAAGCTGAGCTTGAGCGGCTACTAGATTTGATGGCTATGACTAAGCCGGGATTGTAGCAAGTCCAGCCGCGTTCGCACCCGCGAAGATCATCAGCGATTCCAACACGGCGCGCTGAAGAAAATGTTCGACAAATAGCAGTTTCAGGTAGATAGCGGAGTTACAAAGATTTTAGGGCATCGCAATTCTCTTCTCTTAAATAAGGCCAAAAATGCGCGGAACCTACTGTGCTCAGTGATTTAACGGGATTTAGCCGCGCATTTTTATCCCTGTCAGGAATGCCAGTCCTTTCGAGTAGATAGCGGGAGAATTGCGATGCCCTACAAAGATTTTACAAAACTAAAGAATTTTAAAGACACGCCGATCATCTAATCTAGTATACTAGTAATTAAGTATCAGGATTAGCAGGAGCATCTGCGGCATGATCAATATATTCAATATCTTTGAGGCCTTAATAGCAGCTCTTTTGGGGTTAAAGCCGGTGCCGGTACCGGTAAAGAGTGGCGGACGGCGGTAGTTAACTGTTTGGCCTCATTAAAGACGAGAGAATTGCTAAGTCCTAGGTCATGAGGAGGACAGTTGTGTCAGATCGTGCTCTGTGTTCTGATCGTCTGATGAACCTAGCTAAATCTTCGGATTCAACAGAGCTACATCCGTTTGGTGGATGTAACAAACTCCTTGAGCAATATCGGATGATCGGTAGGGGTCTTCTGGCCTACGAGTCCGGATCGTGCGCAACGTTGATCCCTAGCGCTCGAAGTTTGCGTGATTTTTCGGCTGCCGTATCCTTTGTGCCGGTTGAGGTCTTAGAGACTTATCTTGATGATCTGCTCGATCTTGGAGTGAGTGATGAGAGCCTATTTGTTAAAAAGTCAAAGCCGTGTTGGCGTGGACGCTCTTTCTTAACGATTTTAATGGTTGCCTTGGCAGGGGCGATATTTGTTTGGCACGGCGATTTAACAGCGGCGCTCCTACCAGCCTTGCTTGCAGTAACCTTTCTAGCAGGTATCGGCAGCACGTTGTACTTCTTGCCGCGCACAAAGGCTATCCGTCGCTTTAGTTTTGCAACACTCGTATCACAAGAGATCGGTCAGCGTAGAGGTCAGGGAAAGTCCGAGATGGGGAACTTTGCGGCGAGATTTCTGATGGGAGAGATGTGGAAGCTAAACGATTACTCGGCAACTCGCTCACTATCTCGCTCACTATCTCGTTCAATCCCAGCATATTCAGCTCGCGCTGGAGAGCGTTACTTCCATTAACCTCATAACTGATGAGGGCGGGCAAGTCCTTACCAGGGCTTAACCCCAGGGCCTTTCTCCCTCATTGCAAGGTCACGCCGCAGCGAGCGACTCCTTGGCGAAATACCAAGGGGCTATTTTGCGAGTTCCCCTGCGGGGCATCGACTTAATATGACGTGTGATCTTATCTGGGTCTAGGTCTAGTTGCTCACACAGCCAGGCGAAAGAAAACTGCGGATTTCTCCCATTGTCGCCATCTTCGAATAGCCATTCTTGAGCCTCCTGAACCTCGCGGGCATCGTTACCAACATAGTCTAGTATCGCACGCTCAAGAATGGCCAAAAGCAATCGCCGCTCCGGCGTTCCGGTCATGTTCGGAGCCCCGAATACCTGATAAAAGTCACGGTCAAAATCTGCGAAAAAACCACCATTAACCTCGTCCATGTCCTTCCTTATAAAATAAGCGGCCAGACACGCCTGCCAGCAAATTACTATCTGCCTTGCCACCAGTCGGTCAGCTCGTTACAGTAAACATTAGGACGAATACAGCTACTGTATAATTCAGGTCATGGCGCAAAATTATCCGCTTTTTAAAGTTTTTTTTACGGCGTTTGCTCTAGCTGTGTTGCCACAACCAGTTAGGGCTGAGGTTGCCTGTATTGCTGAGGTTTCTTATCGCTGGGTCAAAGAGCAGTCCTCACCAGGGGAGAAGGGGGGCTTAGGTGTTGATTTAAACAAGGGGGCGACACCGGGCGGCGCGCCAAGTGCTGATTCCTCCGCAGCTCCAACGGGCGCCCCATCTGCAGGCGCTCCCCCAGAGCGTGTTGTTCCTGGTGAGCAGAAGGTCAGGTTTGCTCAAGTAGAGCGGCGCGGCCAAGATGAACGGGCAGCCAAGGCGGGTTTACAGATAGAGGTAAATAGGCAGAAAGCGCGGGCCTACGAACGCTGCAAGCGTGACCATGAGAGTTTCGGCGACTGCGTATCGACAAAGATGTCAACCAAGGTCGCTACGTTGAATTCACTCAGTTTTTCAGCGCGCAGCAAAGTTGAGGAAGCCCTAATAGATGAGTGCAGGGTTGAGCAGGGCCGGTGTGTATCTATTGATTCTGATGAGCCAACCTGTCGAGATCTTTCGGCTGTGCCTGCCTCGGCAGGGCCAGAGACTACAGACAGGGCTACAGGAGCAGCAAAAGCGGAAGGCGGGGATAAAAAGGGCTCCGCTAAAGAGGCAGCTAAGCCCGCAGAGCCAGCGTCTAGCGATAAATCTAAGCCGGCCAAAAAGAAGCCCTAGTAATAGTAGGGTGCCTATAAGCGCTTGATTTAAGGCCGCTTAATGGTTACGCTAATAGAATAGCATTCGACGCAGGAGTTAAGCGTTGAAGTCTCTAGTAAAACATCAGTAGGAGGAATTGTTTTTTGAAGCCCTTTGGTTCTAAGCCCCCCTTTCGAGGCGGAATGCGCGGTAAGCGCCCGCCAGTTCAACCCGACGCTCACCGAATAAATCAATTCATACTTGCTAAGGAGGTACGTGTAATATCTCCAACCGGCGAGCAGCTAGGCGTTTTGTCGATACGCGATGCGCTGGCTAAGGCGCAAGAGTTTGAGCTTGATCTTGTAGAGGTATCTGCACAAGCTAAACCTCCTGTATGCAAGATACTCGACTACGGAAAATTCAAGTACAAAGAGCAGAAGAAGGAGGCTGAGGCCCGTAAGAACCGCTCTGAAACTACGATTAAGGAGCTGCGTTTACGTTACCGCACCGATACGGGCGATCTCGACATTAAGCTGCGACAGGCGCGGGAGTTTCTCGGAGAGGGCGACAAGGTGAAATTCGTCATGCGTTTTAAAGGGCGCGAGGCGATGTACATCGATCTTGGTAAGGAGAAGTTAAAGCAGATCAAAGCGGCCTTAGCTGATATCGCTGTGGTAGATGAAGAGCAGGTAATGGGTGGTCGTCAGATTCACATGACCCTTGCTCCAGCCAAAGGCAGTGTGGTGGCCAAGAGCGCATAAAGCGCGTCTGTTGCAGTAGTTCATGGTGCAAAAAGATGACAACCGCCGACACTACGCCAGTTGCTGCGCCTTTTAGGGGATACACGTGCCGAGAGCTGTATAAGGCCATATTCGAAGCTGATGCTCCTGAGCAGATGCTGCGGCAGCTACCCGTGCAGAGTCTTTTTATGGTGATGAAGCAGGCAGGACTTTCATCTTGCTGCGATCTGATCGCTATGGCATCGCTTGAGCAGTGCCGTTTGCTCACTGATCTCGACCTTTGGCATGGTGATACGCTTAACGAGGAAGCTTTGTGGGAGTGGCTTGCGCTCACAGATGAGGGTGATTCGTTAGAAGTGCTGCAGAAGCTCTTAAAGTGCATTGACCTAAAGCTCGTGGCGATACTTATTAGTAAGTACGTGGAGACGCGTATTTTTGAGGAGCCTACCGATCAACCACCCGGACCTGGTTTTCACACGCCAGATAAGGGATCAACGTGGATCAGTATAACCACAGAGAACGCAGACCATCACTTCCTATTGGCACGATTGCTGGCGATGATATTTGAAACGAATGCCGAGCTGTTTTATCAGCTTTTAGCGACGCCATCAGTGGCAACGGTCTCGATGCTTGAAGAGGAGTCGTTTCAGGAGCGCACCAAGCGACTCGCTGCTGAGGGTGTGCCAGAGCCGGAGGTTGCAGCCGGGATTCACGCACCGTATTCGTTTGCAGAGGCGCTTAGTGATCTGCATGAAAGCAAGCCGCATCAGATTATTGAGGATGTAAGACCGGTAGAGCCTTTACTTTATGAGGCGCGGTCATCGAAACTTTTTGCCGAGCTTTTACGCCGTGTTGAAGATCATGAAGCCATAGAGATGGAGTTTACCTATCTCTTGAACGCCGCAGTAGTTCGCTTTGGGATCGATTTTTCGGATCAGGATTGCGTTTTAGAGATGTGCGAGAAGATTAAAGGGGCTGTGAATCTTGCCCTTGAGAAGCTAGTTAAAGATAGCAATCGCACTATTCAGGATGTTTACCAAGTTCTTGGTCTTGGAAAGCTGTATCGATTAGGGCTGGCTGATATCCTCGCGCTACGGGCGCAGGCGCGGAAGATAAGTCTTGAAGCAGCGGAGGCGATTCGCGGTGTTGATCCAGTTCTTTTTTCGATAGTTGCGTGTGCGCGCGAGGCTTTTCCGTGTGCGCCAGAGTGTATTGATGATGCAGGAAGTGTGGTCGCAACTGCCGCAGGTCTGGCAACTGGGACGCGAGCGATAGAGAGTATTCAGGTAATGGCTGTCATCCGCGAGGCGCTGGAGCGAGCCATAGCCGGTTAAGAGACGTGCAGCAGCTAGAAGATGCCTACCTCCCTAAAAAGTATTCCTCACGCACCCTAAAGCCCATCATATTCAAAATTATCCGGGCGAATTACGTGCCAGGTCGCTCCCGGATTTTGTGCGTACCAACTCTCAGGAGCTGATGCGGCTCTCTGGGGCGCAGTAGGCACGCTATACTGAGGAAAGGCGGTGTTACTAAAAGAACTTCCAGCCTTTCTCGCCATCACACGAGTAGGCTGAATTAAACACCGCAACGTCAACGGTATCGCCCTTTTCAGAAACCGCGCGGCTTGCGAGCCATTTAGCCTCTGCGTGCGCTTCCTTTCTTTCGGTTGTCACAAGGGCAGTAATTACGCTTTGACCCATGCTACCCTCTCGCACACAGGAATAGCAAGTCGCGCGCTCCAACTAACAGCCGGTAGCGTACTTTTGAACACGCTTGTTACACTTCTCTTAACATGTCGCACCTTGACCAAAGAAGGTCCTCGCACGGTTCATTATGCTTAGGTCGATCAAGATGGTAGTATTGCCTCCTCGGTCATGAGCCGACGAATCGCAAAAGGTAACCACCATAAAGAGTTCAGGGTATTAGCATGTCTTTTGAACAATTCAGCTTAGCTCCTGCTCTGCTCACCGCGTTGGAAAAGCAGAAATTTATCGAGCCAACACCGGTTCAGGTGCAGGCTATCCCTGTTGTGCAGGCAGGAAGTGATACCTATATCAACGCGGAAACGGGAAGTGGAAAAACCTTGGCCTATGTCCTTCCACTTTTTCAAGTGCTCGATTGTGAACAGCGAGCCGCTCAAGTTCTCATTCTCGCGCCTACCCATGAGCTTGCCATGCAGATTTACCGCGTGACATGTGATTTGGCTCAACATTCGGGTATGGACGTGCGGAGCGCCTCGTTAATTGGTGGTGCCGCGATAGATCGACAGATCGAGAGGTTGAAGAAGAAGCCACAGGTTCTCGTTGGTACCCCTGGCCGAATCCTTGAACTTATTGAGCGAGGAAAGCTCAAGCTCTCAGAGCTCAAGACCCTCGTCATTGAGGAAGCGGATCGTCTCTTGGCCGACGAGAGTCTTGAGGAGGTTCATAAAGTTATCCGGGCATGCCCAGGGCGACGCCAACTTGTGTTCGTATCGGCTACTGAGCAGCCGAAGAGCAAAGAGGTTATGGAGCAGCTGTCGCCGGGCCTGGTTCGCCTACACGCCGAAGATGTTGTGATTAATCCTAACATTGAGCACTTCTACGTTGTGGTTGATCAACGCGACAAGGCCGATACAATAAGAAAGTTGGTACACGCGACCAAGACGAAGAAGGCGATCGTGTTTACGCACCGGAACGAAACCGCCGAAGACCTCGCCGCGCGATTGGAACATCACAAAATCGCGGTAGCGGATCTGCATGGCACCTACGACAAAGAGGTTCGTAAGCAAGCCATGCAGAACTTTCGAAGCGGAAGGGCAACTGTCATGATTGCTTCAGACGTCGCGGCTCGTGGACTTGATATTTCGGGAATCACGCACGTCTTCAATCTTGACATTCCGAGCAAGGGGAAAGACTACCTCCACCGAGTAGGCCGCACTGGGCGCGCGGGTACTCATGGTGTGGCGGTTTCAGTTTTGGTTCGACCCGAGGTGCGGTTGGTGAAACAGTTCGAACAAGATTTCAGCATCTCCATTCGCGAGGTCATGCTTCGTGAGGGAGAGATGCTTGTGGTCGACGAGAGATGAGCAGTCCAGAATAATCTTCTCAGAGACAGCGCGCAGAAGCGTGCACAGACGCAGCCCAGACGCTAGTGTGCGTCAGTTAGTTAAGAGGAGAAGAGGTGATTAGCGTACGAGCTGAGCTTCACAGTAATGTGTTTGCTGAGCAAGGGAAGCGCAAACGCGCTAAGAATGGCTAATAATTACGACTCAGACTACGCAAGGATGCCTGCAGCATACACGTATCCTGTTTATCATACGATAGTTCCGCAGCGAGCGACCGTAAATAGGGGCGGTTTGTAGGTTCCTGCAGGGAATGTAACATCGAGTTCTCCGGACCTGTAACTGGCCGATGCTTTTTTGTATGCGAAATAGATCGAGAAGTACCAGGCTTTCCCTGCGGCACGTCTACTTGGGTCTTTTGATAGCACTCGGGGTCGATGGTCCCGTGGTCCACTAGTCTTGGTCTTTTTAGGGCGGCTCCCCGGTGTTACTATCTTAAGCTTGGCAGCTCCCGCGCACGGCTTACCGGCGCGTGCTTGTAAGGCCTTTTGAGACCGCTCCGCCAATTTTTTGCGCATGAGGGCTGCATACTCATTTTGAGAGAGCTCTTCGTAACCGGGGAGCCTCTCGTACTTGAGCGTGCAGATTTCAGTAAAGTCATCGATAGATACTGATTTATCCCAACGCCTAGCATCGTTGTACTGCTTCCAATTAATGACTTTATATTGACGAGCAGTGCCGTTTACAGCGTCCTCAAAGCAGTTATAACCAGGGTAGTCTTTGATATCATTAACAAGTCCATCGTTAACTGGCTGAAGGACGATATAGAAGAAATAATCCTCCAGGTCCTGCGGACCAACGAGATACTCTGTCGAATAGCGCCTTGCCCAGAGCCTGCCACCCGGATAGTTCTTCTGGTAGCGAGGTACGGCACGTGCGATAGCCGAGTTAAAGTCCCGCATAAAGTGGGCCCGGTTAGCTTTGGGGAACGTGGCTGCCTTCTGAGAGTGATTTCCTTCTAGAGCAAGAGCATAGAGCTTTACTTCATAGCGAGTGGTATAGCGCGCCGCATAGCCTAAAATAGCGTCCTCAAGCTCTGGGCTATTTACGAACCACAGCTCTGAGTTACGTGTCCGTGTTGTCTGGAAAGACGGAATGTCCTTGCACTCTATTCTTTGATGATAGCCCATAGTTAACGTCATGGCCTTGGTATGGCTGCTCCTTGCCTCTTTACCCTAGTTCTTTTCATACTAGTTCGAGAATTTCGCGGAAAAGTTGCGTGCGCGCGGTCTCTGAGAAGATACGGCGGGATACGGCGGGGCAACAAAATCCCGAGAAGATCGCACGGCGTGAACTATGAGTGCTTCCCGGTGGGCATGAGTTTCCGTGTAGTATATGTATACATACTGACCACGTTTTATTTGCGGCCCCATCGAGTAAACCTCACTTTGCGATCATTTAAGTTGATACCATAATCTCACAGACTCTACGGTCGCTCTTTCAAATTTAGTGGAATAGATCGGAATTGGTTGTAAAAGGACGCAAGACAAACAGCCTAGCTGAGCTCTAACCCTAAATTCATCAGTTAAATTAAAGGTTCTTCAAATTCAAACTCACCGATATCAATGACTCCCGTTGGTTGCCCACTAGTATCGAATGACTTGGGCTCTATCATCTCGCTATCTGATGATTGCTGCTCCTCCCGCTCATTAACAGACACCTCAGCTGGCGGCGATACTGATGGAATAACACTCGATTGCTGAGAATTTTTACCTCCTATCTGCTCCTCCACCTTTACTAATGGAGTACCATATGTCTGGCGAGAAAACTGCTTGCAATCGTTACTGTAGTCATGAATCGGATACGAAACCGGCAAAGTCTGCCCTGAAAACGACTCCACTGTCTGGCCGTTTACACTCATCTTAACTACGAACTCCTGAACTCCCAAATTGATTAAGTCACGCTCCTGAAAACGAGGAGCAAACTCTTGGACCAATTCCCCGGAGTCATTGCCGCCAATCCTCATGCAGATCAAAGAGCCAACATTTCCGAATACAGTCGTTTTAATTCTCTGCTGTAATTGACCCAAAAACTGATTGGCTATCGTCAGGTTTAGTCTGTATTTTCTGGCCTCGCTGAGAATCTCGTCAAATGTGTCTGTGGTGAAATTTTGAAATTCATCTACGTAGAAATAAAAATCCTTACGCTCGTTTTCAGCGATGTCAGCTCTTGACATTGCGGCTTGATACATCTTTGTAATAATCATCGAACCGATTAGCGAGGCGTTTTCCTCACCAAGCATACCCTTTGATATCTTTACCAAAAGAATCTTTTTTTCATCCATAATCTTTCGACAGTCAAATTTATTCTCCGGCTGTCCAACTATATTTCGGATCAGATTAGTCGATACAAATTGGCCGACTTTGTTCAAAAGAGGAGTGATCGCCTCTGAATCAAATTTCTCTGACCATCCAGCAAATTCATTGACCCAAAAATTTTTAACGACATCATCCTTAATGCCTTTTACAATCTGCTGCCTAAACTTCTTATCGGTTAACATCTGCAAAATAGACAGCAAAGTGGTTCCAGGAGTGTCGAGCAGTGCCAGCGCTGTATATCGCAAGACATGTTCTAGACGAGGAGACCAATTGCTCCCGAAAAGCTTCTTGAAGATATCTATCAGGGATATGGTTACCCGTAATTTTAGCTCCGGATTGACCTGCTCCAGCAAATTTAGGCCTATTGGATATTCCGTGTCCGCCGGATCAAACAGAACCACATCTTTGATCCTGTGCTCTGGAATCATCCGCAGCACATTATCAATCAGATCTCCGTGAGGATCTAAAACACCTACGCCGTGTCCAGCATTAATGTCGTTCTGGATTAGTAGCTCTAGAAGCTTAGATTTGCCTACACCGGATTTACCTAGCACATACAGGTGGCGCCTTCTATCAATTCTACGCAGACCAAATGGCAGACGCTGAGAGCGATAATTTGTTTCGCCAAACAAACATACCTCTTCGTTAGGGGAAACATCTGTCACTACCTTTGGACAAGGTTCTCGATGTGAGATGACCCGCAAAAGAGATGGGACACGCCACTCATCAGGAAAGTGGAATAAACATGCTGCCTCAGAAGAGCTCAATTTAAATCGCCTAGAATTATATCTGCGCTTAGCGCGTACTGGTACGCCACTACCTTTCCTAAGAGTGAACTTATTCAAATACGGATTGCGAAATGCCTGGAATGCTGACCCTACTTGCACCAATAACTCCTCTGCATTAGATTGCCCTTCATTCGACGCAACCACAATTCGCAAAGCGCACTCAAAAAGTGGAGCTTTTGACTTTTGCAAAGTAAGTTGAGCCCGCTCCTGACGTTTTTCTTTATTAAACCAGAATCGTGGCTCAAGGAATGCAGAACCAGAGGCGTGCATCCTTGAAAGGCGACTACCTATCTGGGTCGATAACGAATCGCGAATTGGTGTAAGAATTAACTGAATACAAGCGCTCTGACCTACTGTAATTCCTTGCAGTGCATTTAGTAAGGTAATCAAAGGGCCACTCTTTTCATCCTTGTAGGTAGGAAGAGGAATCAAGGATGGATAGAGCATGGACGCCTCTGCCCAGCTAATATTGCTATCCGAATCAATCATCGCGGATAGCTTGTCTTCACTCTCGATGATATCCGCCTTTGAAAGCCTTGAGTACAAAAGAGATGTAATCGCTGATGCTGATTTAGTTGGAGTGGTAAAACCCAACGATACATTATGCGGACTGGCGTGAATCTCAAGAGCAATAAAGCTCCCAATCAATGAGTCATGCACTTGGCTAAAGAATGACTCAAAGACGCTCGCATAAGCTGAATTATTAGCAGTGTATACTACACCCTCAAGATTAGCTATTAGAGCTGCCTCTTCTTGAGGAGCGGCAATTAAAAAGTGAGATAGCCGTGATTCTTTCATAAACTATCTTCTACGCATTCTCCTGGCATATCTCGCATCGGCGCTAATTCTTGGTATAGGCAGTTTTTGAGATATGTAAAAATTATATTCCGGCCCGTTAATCTTGAAGAGCTTTCCGCTTTCCTGACATATTAGGGTGCTTTGAGTGATAGACTGTGGTGTCTCAAGGGAATCATCTGGCAAGTCAGCAGGTGCGCCCACTTGCGGTTGCGGGTCGGAGTCTCTCCAGCGAAAACCAAGGGCCAAAGCTTGATTTTTTTCCAATGGATACCGCTCATGGGCAACAGTTTCATTATAAGCAAATGGAGAACAGGTTGAGGGGAAGAACATTCCCCATTCACCTGTATGTTTCATGTGCTCGATCAATTTATCCTTTAATTCATAGTAAGTTGCCGAGTCATATTGCGTATTTAAAATGGAGTATTTTTTCTGTCTGAGCCCAACGCAACCGAATATCTCATTGCAGTAGAAGCAAAGATCAGAGTACGATGCATTCCCTGAGTGAGATACAAACGTGCAAAACATACACTGGGACAACTTCTCAACGCCAACTGCCTCATAAACCCACTCGCTCGTTCCCATTCCATAAACTTCCATACAGAAGCTACTATCAAATGCCCAAGTGCAGTTCGCGCACCGATCCAAACCAAATGAGTCGAAGCAATTTCGCGCGATGTTACAATTGACGAGATAATTACCATCAGAGCCATCGGAATTTACCAAGAATTGCTTTCTATCATGTCCCGATATGCCCTCACTCCTACATACTGTGGCCCATTTTTCGTAAGAGCTATGCTGAGAAAGATTTAGACGAGTGGTCTTCCCCCATTTTCATTGAGTCAGTAAGTTTCGATTTTTGATGACGCTC
>JBBALZ010000046.1:10167-19021 GCA_040402735.1 Bdellovibrionota bacterium | reverse complement strand
GCTTTTGAGTACCTGCACCATTTTCATCCTCCTTAACTGCCGAATTTAGGTTAAACCTAAATTCGGCAGTTGCAGGTCTCAAAAAATGGCGCAGCTACTCGAAATCACTTTAGGCTTTTGAATTTGCGGTGCTCACCCTGACGGTGCCAGGGTTTAAGCTTCCGCAAATATCAAAATCCTTTGCGCTTTCGAGTATCTGCACCATTTTCATCCTCCTTAACTGCCGAATTTAGGTTAAATCCAAAGCCGATAGACCTGAAGTCTAACGGCTTTGGATTCTTAGCTAAACTGTCTTGAAAATCACCCCTGCCCAAACTTCTGGATTAGACGTTGCTTCATCTGATCCATCTTATCCAGGAGTGATGAGAACATGTTATAAATCCGGCTTGAATGCTGATAGCGCTGCTCTGCGATTAGCTGAAGGCCTTTCAGATCCGGTGGAAGCTCAATCTTGTTACCATCCTTATCGGTAGCAATTATTGGACTACCGTTGGCGTCAGTAACCACCTTATTGTCCTTCATTACATATTGATACTTCACTACCCCAAGTTTCTTGCCTAAATCTATCTTTTCTTGATCCCCGGCACCTTCGCGTAGAGCATACGCGGCCATCAGATCCGCTTCGCACTGCGAAACGTTACCACCAACCGTTACTGCCGCCGCATCGATACTATTACCTTTATATCCTCCTACTGCCGCCATACCTATTCCTCCTTGTGACGTAAAAAGCGCGCAGAAGACTTAAAGCGCGCTAATGTTTATATTAGTAGTTCGAATTTTTTTTTAATTAGTTGCTATTGTTCTGCAAGATAGTTCTGCCATACTCATCATCAGGGTTGGATTGGAGTGTCGAGGGTTTGGTATAAATGTCTGAATATATTGAAATTCTAGGTGGTCAGCCGCTCTCAGGACGAGTTGTTGTTGGTGGCGCAAAAAATGCGGGATTGCCCCTGCTCATGGCGACTCTTTTAACTGCTGAGGAGTGCTCGCTCAGTAACGTTCCTAACCTTACCGATACCAGCTTGGTAATCCATCTGCTCGAACACTTTGGAGGTGAAGTGCATTATGATGGATATACTGTCCGAGCTAAGACTGCATCGCTGCGCGCAACAGAGGCTAGTTATAGTCTGGTAAAAGCCTTGCGGGCCTCTTTCTGGGTACTTGCGCCGTTGCTCGCTCGCGGTGGTGCCGCTCGAGTTGCCTTACCAGGGGGCGATCTTATCGGTGCAAGGCCGGTAGATTTACACCTAGAGGGACTAGTTAAGATGGGCGCTGATATCGCCCTTAAGCACGGAGTCGTACACGCGGCCGCCCCACGCGGACTTAAGCCGGCGACCATAGATCTGCGATTTCCCTCAGTAGGCGCTACGCATCAACTGATTATGGCAGCCAGTCTAACGCCGGGCCTTACGGTATTACGTGGATGCGCACAGGAGCCGGAAGTTATTGCGCTGGCCAACTTTCTTAATGGAATGGGAGCCGATGTTCAGGGTGCTGGTGGGATGGTGATCGAGATCCGTGGTAAGTCTGAGCTTCATGGCACATCGGCTAATCTTATTGGTGACCGTATTGAAGCTGGCACGTACCTACTTGCCGGAGCGATGACTGGAGGTGAGGTTACCGTGGAGGGAGTAGACCCGCTTTTCTTCGGCAATTTTCTCGATATTTTGGCACAAATGGGTCTCGGCGTTTCCTGCGGAGATAATTGGGTGAGGGTCAAGAGTTCTGGAGAGCTCAAAGCTGTGCATGTAAAGACGGCACCTTTTCCAGGATTTGCCACCGACTTGCAGGCGCCGTTAATGGCGGCACTTACGATAGCAAAGGGCGCTAGCACAATAGAGGAGACGATATACGAGGGTCGCTTTGGTCATGCATCGGAGTTGGCGCGTCTTGGGGCCAAGATCTCGATTGCTGACCGTACCGTTACTATTGATGGCGTAGCGGAGTTGAATGGAGCCCCGGTTGATGGTCTCGATATTCGTGCAGCAGCTTCGCTGGCGCTTGCTGGTTTTGCTGCGCGTGGCAGAACTGAAATACACGAAGTGCACCATTTGCGGCGTGGATACGAGCATTTTGAGCGCAAGGTCGGGGAGTTGGGAGCCCGTGTTTGGAGCCGCATGAGTGACCCAGAGGATTTTATCTTTGCTGGTTGCTGAATAGTTACTGTCCGCCAGGACAGTAACCGGCAATAAGGAGACACTTTTCGCTCCGGCGAGACGTTGGGTCTTTTCCGACACTGCAGGTGCGAAAGCAGAAAAACAGGATTATTAGCGGGTTTTTCGATTATTATGAAGTTCCAGTTCACTCTCACTTTTGGAGAAGCCATAGCGTATTCCTCAGAGACCTTCGTAGCGCATGCGGGTGTAGGCGAGATTACTGAAACGTTACTGACGTTGTCAGCTGAGGGGCGCTTTGGATTAGTGAATGTATACGGGCCACAGAGCTCAGGGAAGACTCATCTTTCAGTATATTGCGCGGGATTGCTGCAATCACTCGGACGATCGGTCGATGTTGTGCCGGCCTCTGAAGCTTGCGAGTGGGTGCTTAACAGAACAAGTAGTGGTCGTATTAAGAAGGGGGATGTTTTGTGTATCGATGATGCGGCAGACTGGATCTCGCAGCCGCAAGTAGAGGGTGGTTTTACCGCAGCTGCTGATATGCTTACCCAAGCGAAAGGATTGCTGGTCTTGATGAGTAGTAAGCCAGTTGCGGATCTCAGAGTCTCTCAGCAGATTAAGAGTCGTTTAGTTGCCGGTGTTCAGCTTGAGATCGGTCCTCCGGAAGAAGGAGATCTGGACTTAATACTTAAAGCTATGAGTAAACAAAGGGGAATAAAACTCACCGAACCCAAGCGCAGATTTATCTTGGCTCGCGTATCACGAACTGTTCCGGCTCTTACGCGCTACATGACTAGACTATCTGAATTGGGCCAGCGCGCTTCAAGCAGCACCTCGTTTGAGGTGCTCTCAGAGGCGCTTGGTTAGTCGTAGCTTAGGCAAGAGCAGCAAAACCCGCCCCATTGCCAGGTTTTGCCTCGCTTCCTTAGGGAAGGCTCAGGGGATGACGGCGACGACCCCCTGTTTTATCAGGTGATTTCCAAGCCTTAGCATTGCTTTCACATATCTGCATGGTGTGCTACAAAATCCCTCTGGATGGACTCGTAGAGTGTCACTTGATTACCGTGACGCCGGGACCATCGTACAGAGGATAGTTGCATGCAAAAGCGCAGAGTGGTTGTGACTGGAAT
This sequence comes from Bdellovibrionota bacterium, assembly GCA_040402735.1. Lineage (GTDB taxonomy): Bacteria > Bdellovibrionota_C > UBA2361 > UBA2361 > OMII01 > OMII01. The sequence continues at coordinate 15,774 of JBBALZ010000046.1, read as the reverse complement.
GGGCATTGTGAGCCCGCTTGGATTAAACTTGAAGGACTCCTGGCAGGGGGCCAAGGATGGCCGCTCTGGAGTTGGTCGCATCACGCGGTTCGATGCGTCTGCATTTGCTACGCAGATCGCTGCCGAGGTAAAGGGCTTTAGCCCGGACGCATTCATCGACTTTAAGGATCAAAAGAAGCAGGATCTCTTTTCGCAGTATGCAATAGCTGCTACCCATGAAGCGCTCAGCGAGTGCAATCTATTGACCTCCGCTGCTCCATACGAGCCAGCCAAGATGGGGTGCGTGCTAGGAGTTGGCATCGGTGGGCTGATGATCCTTGAGAAGTTTCACCAGGCATACCTTGAAGGCGGACCCAAAAAGATATCGCCGTTTCTGATTCCTGGCATGATTAGCAACTTGGGGCCCGGTAATGTGGCGATTAAGTACAGTCTGAAAGGGATTAACTATACGGTCACCAGTGCCTGCACTTCATCAACGCATGCCATCGGTGAGGCGTATCGCATGGTGGCAGATGGATTGCAGGATGTGATGGTAACTGGAGGCTCTGAGAGCACTGTTTGTCCGATAGGTATCGGAGGTTTTAATGCGCTTAAGGCACTCTCAACCCGTAACGATGCTCCAGATAAAGCTTCGCGGCCGTTTGATAAGGATCGCGATGGTTTCGTCCTAGGAGAGGGGTGTGCGATTATTATACTTGAGGCTCTTGAGAATGCGGTGAAGCGCGGTGCCCCAATTTATGCGGAGGTGCTTGGTTATGGGGCTTCATGCGATGCGTACCATATGACTGCGCCGTGTGTCGATGGTGAAGGGGCAGTGCGCTGCATGCGCAACGCAATCGAGGCGGCCAATCTTAAACCGGAGCAGGTCGATTATCTGAACGCGCACGGAACTTCAACGCCGGCAAACGACACATCAGAGACGGCGGCAATTAAGGCTGTCTTTGGCGAGCACGCCAAGAAGGGCTTACTTGTGAGCTCCACCAAGTCGATGACTGGGCACTTGCTGGGTGCTGCTGGGGCGATTGAGGCTGCATTCTCGATTTTGGCCATCAAAGATGGTGTTGTTCCACCAACGATTAACCTCGACAATCCCGACGAGGGCTGCGACCTCGATTACGTAGCCCATAAAGCTCGCGTACAGGATGTGAACGTATCGATGTCGAATAGCTTTGGATTCGGCGGAACAAACGCTACGCTCGTATTTGGCAAGTATCGCGGATGAAGAAGAACAGCGATGACCTCTCACCGCAAGCGCGAGCGGAGGACATTCTGCTAGGTTCGCTTGGATTTGGCGAAGAGGCCAAGATCGTAACGATTGAGAAGACCCCCGATGGATATCGCGGAATAGGAGTTTGGCCTGACGGCGAGCAGTTTCAATTTGAAAACGATGATGAGTTAGATGAGCTGCAGGTTTGGGCGCTTAAGGTTTTGTCAGTAGCGAGTTGAGGTGCTGTTAGAAGCCGCTGGCTTGACGAAGATCGCCCTGATCCCTTGCTTTAGCGTAGGCATTAGGCTGCTGGGGCGAGGCGTAGTCAACCTGGCCACTGCCAACTTCGATAAAGGTCAGCGGCACGCCAAAGCTCTCTCGAATCACTTTGAGGCCGATGATAGCCAAGAGGAACGAGCCTAAACCAACGATCTGGACTGCGCTAATCGTACCAAAAGCCTCTTTGCAGCTCAGGAATGAGATGCTGAGGAGTACAGTACAGCCGCGTACAAAATTCGGAACGATGCTGGAAACTGTTGAGCGTAAATTCGTTCCGTACTGTTCACTGGCGGTTGTAATAAGAACTGCCCACAGACCGCTAAAGACGCCCATCGGAAAAAACCAGAGGATAAAGAGCGTTTCACTGCCACCGTTTGCGTGCAGGGCACCAAGGACGCATAAGAACTGGCTGATTAGAAAAATTCCCAGGGCCTTTTTACGGCTCTTGAGCAGTTGGCTAAAAAGTCCGCAAACAATATCACCTATTGTGATACCAATCGCAAAGTAGGATATCGGTAGAGCGTTTGAGATTCTCTTTCCGATACTCGCTTCAGCAAGCTCTGGAGAAAATGTAGCCATAAATGCCCACGTAAACATAAACGGCACTCCGATCGCTACTAGTGCCAGTAATCGGGTAACTCGCTCTCGGTTTCCAAGGAGCAGGAGAAGGCTTCCCTTTGAGACCTTACTGTCTCGTTTGATCGACTCGAAAACCAGAGATTCTGCGGCGGACATTCGTAGCGCGAGCAGCATCAGCCCCATCACGCCCCCGATGATGTACATAGAGCGCCACGAAACCAGCGCGGCGCTGTAGCTGGCGACAACGGCACCGAACGCCCCAGCTGTCGCCACAAGCGCTGTGCCGATACCCCGGCGTTCCTTGGATAGGACCTCACTGACCAGTGTTATCGCTCCTCCGATCTCTCCAGCGAGCCCGATTCCAGTAACAAAGCGCATAACTTCAACTTTTAACCAGCTTTGCCTGTGCCAGACTCATAAGAGATCCATGCAGCACGGTGTGCTCCTGGTCATCACCGATAATTACTACGTTGGCTTCTTGCGAGATCGAAGAGCTTAGTCGACACAGGGCTGCATGAGCTGCCACGAGCGCCTGCGCCGCAGGGAGCGGACCGCCGCGCAGCATACTTAGCATGAGTGGCTGATTCAAAAAGGACGATGCTAGTTCCGATAGAGGAGCGCTGCCGAGGAAATGAAGATGTCCAGTGACATGCAGGGGTTCAAACCCACGAGCTACCTCCCATAGTACTATCGATGACGAGCGATCCTTTGCCAGGTCATCCGGGTGACGGTGATTACCGGTCATTACTAAGGCAACTCGGACGTCAAATGAAGAGCTTCCGAAGATACCCTGATATTTGCTGTGAACTGACTCTCCGATCCCTTTCATTCGGGAGGAGAGGTTAGCCCATCTGATATCAGGTGCAGTATCATCCTCCGATGTGAGCGCGAGCTCCTTTGACAGCTCGGAGAGCATATCAATCGCTGGCTGTAGTGTCCCGGCGTGAGCGGCATAGACACAAGGAGCTACGTGCACAAGCTTTGGCGCTGTGACTGGGTATGAGCTGGTGCTTCCGCTGTGAGTCTTCGCGCCGAGGGAGTCGGCGAGAAAAACCACGTAGGAGAGCTCTTGGTGGATAAGGAAGGCTGACATTACGAGATCCTCACAGTTAAACCAGCATGCCAAAGACGGGACGCTACTGCAACAATGCAAACCGAGCGAATAAGCCGCGGTGGTCGGACCCAATAGAATTGGGCAAAACCTCCACATCGATCGGTATGAGCGAATCAGAGCGGAACATAAAGTCGATTCGTAATAGCCATCCGAGACCAATCGATCCCAGGAACTCCGGAGCTGGCCAGGTCCCGCCAGTAAAGACTGAATGTCGGTCGAGCCAGGAGTCGTTGTATCCATGGGTTCTAATAGTTCTATAGACGCCGTTACGCATAGAGGCATTCAGATCGCCGGAGATAATTATATTCCGGCCAGTTGTATCGCCGATGGAGTCGAGTAAAAATCCGATTGAGGTCTCTCGGTCGTTAATTGGTTGAGATAGTTTGTTCCACATAGTTAGGTCAGAGCGGATTTCTATGGCAGGATACGGATCCAAAATGCCGCCGTGAGGATGAACAGCATGAATATTAGCCAGGGTGACCGGAGTCCCAAGTGAAGTAGTCGTCTCGATAATAATTGGCGGACCAACCCAGCTTCCCATAGGGTTTACTTGAATCTCTGAGCATGGGTTTTTGGCGATAGTGCCCATACCCCATGAGCCTAATGCTGGTTTTAGAATTCTACAGTTGTACAGCCCAGCAAAATTAGCCTCGAGCGCATTTGCTAAATCAGGATTGACCTCCTGAATCGAAACGATATCGGGGTCTAGCCGTTTGATGTGAGAGATTAAAGGTGACGATAGATCACGATGGCCAAGTGCGTTAACGCTTAGAACTTTAAGAGAGGCAGCGTCAGGTGGAGCTTTAATGGTAAATGTGGGGATAAACTCAAGCGAGCGCACGATGGGAGCCCCAGTAATGGTGATAGCAACGAGCCAGCGTACGCTATATCGGCTAGATATGTGCCTGCCTCGCGCGAGCCTAACCAAGATTGAGAGAGCGAAGAGCAGCGCTAGCACGGAGGTGGAGATGGGCGCGAGAGCTCGATAGAGGAAGAGAATCCACGAATACTCCAAGGATAAGAATAGATCGCTGATTGCCCAAGCGATTCCAAGGAGCGCTAGGCACGTCAACACGATACGGACCAGCATATCTGCTTACAGTGTAGGATAATCGGTGTAACCCTTCTCGCCGCCACCATAAAACGTAGAGCGAACGTACGAGTTGAGGTCCGCGTTATCCTGGAGTCTGCGCGGAAGATCTGGGTTAGATATAAAGAGCCGCCCGAAGGCAACCGCATCAACAGCGCCGTTTTGTACCGCCTGTACAGCCTCGTCTCTAGTGTAGCCACCAGCAGATATAAGACTGCCTTTAAATACATTACGAAAAATCGAGCGCGTTTCAGGGGCACTCTGCACCGCTCCATCTTGTCCACCTGCTAGGCTTGAGCGTGGCTCTATGATATGCGCATAGGCGATTCCGCGAGTGCTTAACTGCTCTAAGACATAGGTAAACAGCGCAACCGGATCTGAATCGCTCATGTCGTTAAATGTCCCGTAAGGAGAGAGTCGCACACCAACGCGACCAGCTCCCCACACTGCGATCGCTTGATCGACTACCTCAAGAAGCAAGCGAGCTCTATTTTCGATCGATCCACCATACTGATCTGTGCGCTGATTTGATCCATCTTGCAGAAATTGATCAATGAGGTAGCCGTTGGCGCCGTGAACCTCAACGCCGTCGAATCCAGCTCTCTTGGCGTTCTCAGCACCGCGACGGAAGTCTGCTATTATCCCAGCTATCTCGGAGGTCTCAAGCGCTCGCGGCGTCTCAAATCCAACAGGCTTCCAGTCCGCAGAAAACGTTCCGCCGCTTGGTTGAATGGCGGAAGGGGCTACTGGAAGCTCTCCGTTTGGCTGGTGCGACCGGTGCGAGATACGGCCGACGTGCCAGAGCTGGAGAAATATCGCGCCATGAGCCTTGTGAACCGCATCAGTGACTAAACGCCACCCAGCAACTTGCTCATCTGAGTGAATCCCTGGGGTGGCTGGGTAGCCTTGGCCCTGTTGAGACACCTGAGTAGCCTCGGAGATAATCAGACCCGCAGAAGCGCGCTGAGCGTAGTAGGTGGCGTTTAGAGATTGGGGAATGTTGCCCGGTTGCTTGCTGCGCATACGGGTGAGTGGAGCCATGATTACCCGATTTTTAAGTGTCAGGTCACCTATCGTTATGGAATCAAAGAGAGTTGGCATAGCGTTTACCTTAAAAAGTGGCCGGTTCAGATGACTTAAAAACTACGACCTAACTGTTTAGAAAGCAATAGAAGGGGTTGGCTGGAGGCCTGCTCGTCATGATCGTTGGTATCGCGATGTCTGGAGGGCGGACTTCCAGTCCGCCGTGTTGGAATTGCGAATATGCTTGCGGGATTCAATGCGGCTGGCCAGAGGCCAGCCCTCCAAGTGTCGCGGGACCCTCGACGTTTGGATGGT
>JBBALZ010000046.1:0-10067 GCA_040402735.1 Bdellovibrionota bacterium | reverse complement strand
CCGCGTTGGAATTGCGAATATGCTTGCGGGATTCAATGTGGCTGGCCAGAGGCCAGCCCTCCAAGTGTCGCGGGACCCTCGACGTTTGGATGGTGGACCTGAGGTCAGCCGTCCTTAGATCACCAAACGCTCTTCAAGGAACGTCAACCCATGATCGCGGGCCCCTCGACATTGGAGGGCGGACTTCCAGTCCGCCGCGTTGGAATTGCGAATATGCTTGCGGGATTCAATGTGGCTGGCCAGAGGCCAACCCTCCAGATGTCGCGGGTCGAGGCGCCGCTTTTCACAAAGAGAGAAGGAGGACAGCGAGGAGGGGACAAGGAGGAAACGACGAGAGCTAGACTTGCGACGGATGTGTTGACCTTGCGAATGTGCTTGCGAGTTGCGATGTCGCTGGCCAGAGGCGAATCGACCAGGTGTCGCGGGGCCGGCTGACTTTTACATCGAAATCACCCAAGAGCCGATTTGCTCGGACACAACCTGCGTAGCGCACATGCATCGCACGCCGGGTTGCGTGCTTTGCACACGCGCCGGCCGTGAAAGATCAGCCGGTGGTGTAGGGGGCGCCACTCCGATGATGGAAACTGCTTCATTAAGTCCCGTTCGACGGCTTCTGGGTTCTTGCCTTGAGAGAGACCAAGCCTGTGCGCTACACGGAATACATGTGTGTCCACAGGGAGCGCTGGCGCAGCGCCGGTCTCACCAAGAACAACGTTAGCTGTTTTTCTTCCAACACCCGGCAGTGCTGTTAATTCATCGTGAGTTCGCGGGAGCGTGCCGTTGTACTGTGTCTGTAGGATAGCGCTCGTTGCAATTATGTTCTTGGACTTGGTTTTAAAGTAATTAATCGGGCGAATAATAGCTTCGACATCGGATAGTTTTGCCTTCGATAGTTGGAGCGCATTGGGGTATTTCTTGAACAGGGTAGGGGTGACCTGGTTCACCTTTACGTCTGTGCACTGCGCCGAAAGCATGACCGCTACAATCAGCTCAAAGTCGTTGGCAAAGTTGAGCTCAGACCGCGGCTCAGGATACAGTTCTGCTAGAGTTGCAAGCAACTCAGCTCGCTTCCGAGGGGTCATAGCGATGCTCCTAAATACAGTACTATACCAGCGCTGCTTTAATGCGCTTCAAACCGGCGCCGACATTCTCCTGCTTCTGGATCTTAAATGTCTTGCCGCCTTCGCCTAGCTCTCCGGTTGTTGCTGCATGCGGGCCGCCACAAAATTCGGCTGAGAACCAGCTCTTTTGGTCGCCGATAAAGTAGACGCTTACCAGATCGGGGTACTTCGCCCCGAACTCCATCTGCGCTCCAAGCGCCTCAGCCTCTTCGCGCGGCATTTCAACTCGCGTGACGGGAACATTAAGGCCGATCTGCTCGTTGACCAGCGCTTCAACTTTGGTGACCTCTTCTGGTGTGAGCTTGCGATCGATATTGAAGTCCATACGCATACGTTCAGCGGTTATGTTACTTCCCTTCTGGCGAATTTTGGGATCAACAAGCTTTTGGAGCGATGCCAACAGCAGGTGGTGTGCAGTGTGAAGCTTGGTTGTCTCGCGGGACTGATCGGCGAGACCACCTTTGAACTTCTGCTCGGCACCTGCGCGGGAGAGCTCACGATGACGCTTCTCGGCATCGCCGAATTCCTTGGTGATGACTTTGGCGTGATCCTCACTTACCTTGAGTTCATCGAGGGTAAGTTCAAGGGGGAACCCATAAGTTTCGTAGATAAAGAAGGCCTGCTCTCCGGATATCTGTTGGCCAGGAGCAAGCTGAGATTGAATCTTCGACAGCTCACGTAGGCCCTTTGAAAGGGTCTGATTAAACGCCACCTCTTCATCGTGGATCTTCTGAAGAATAGTATCCCGATTCTCCTCAAGATGCGGATAGGCATGTGAGAGCACCTCAATCACCGCAGCCGCTACATCGCGAGTGAACTCACGCTCAAGGCCGAGTTTGCGGCCAAAGCGAACGAGCCGTCTGATAAAACGCCGCAGGATATACCCCTGTTCTTTGTTGGACGGTGAGACACCATCCGCGAGGATAAATGTGGCAGCTCGGCCATGGTCGGCGATAACACGAAACGCCGCAGTATCATCGTTCTCCGCGCCGTTTGTTTTGTACGAGCGGCCAGAGAGAGCCGCCACGCGGTCAATTATCGGTGAATAGATGTCGCTCTCAAAGATGTCCGTTTTATTCTGAACGATCATGCAGATACGTTCAAAACCGCCGCCGAAATCGATATTCTTCTGCTCAAGCGGCACCCACTGCATCTCTGGTGAGAGTTTGTATTCCATGAATACGTTGTTGCCGATCTCAATAAAGCGGCCAGAGTCGTCGTTAATGTGGTACTTGTCCTGCTCGCGCTCGACTATGCCCATGTCATAGAACATCTCTGAGGTTGGGCCACCGAGCTCTCCTGGTGCCTCGGCGCGCTGCCACCAGTTCTTCTTCTTGTTGTATGGGAATATGTGGTACTTCCAGCCCTTGGTATCGGCCAAGGTAGGGGGTACAGCGTGGATATCCTCTGAGAACTCAGCCTCAACTCCGTACTGCCTAAAAACCTGACGCCACGTTTCGATAGCGACGTGGTCCCGCGGCGCAGTTTCGTCTCCGGTGAAAACCGAGACGTAGAGTCGGTTCGGGTCCATGCCAAAGACCTTAACCCAGAGCTCCATGATCCACGGTATCTGTTGCTCTTTGTTAAAGTCTCCGAGCGACCAATCTCCGACCATCTCGAACATCAAGGTGTGTCGATTGTCGCCGATCTCAAGCATCTCGTCGTAGTTAGTGCGGAGGCAGCGTTGAAAGTTACACAACCGCTTGCCGAGAGGGTGTGGCTGGCCGCCCAGGTATGGTACGAGCGGGAACATCCCTGAGTTCACAAAGAGCAGGGTAGAGTCGACGTTCGGTAAGAGTGAGAGATTCGGCACAACCGCACAGTTGCGGGGTGCCTCAGTCCAGAATTTAAGGAACTTTTCGCGGATCTGGCGTGAAGTGAGCATAGTGATATTCCAAAGAGGTCAAAAACTGCACTCTTCTTCTATCGTATCAGCGGCTTAGTGTAAATGTAACAGTAGGGATTGAGTCATCTATGAGCCCATTTCCCCCACTTCTCTGAGGGTTCTTGCCTTGGGTTGTAAGAAAATCGCGGCTCACATAGACTTTGGTCCCTACAGCGTTTTTCAAAAGTCCGTGGCAAAATTCGGACTCTTGCAGAGCACTATAGAGCCGGCACAGAGCGTTCTGTAAGCCGGTCCGGAGTAATTTCCATGACAGAAGCAGTCAAGTTAGTCACAACCAACAAGAAAGCTAGGTTTGACTACCACATACTTGAAACCTTTGAAGCAGGGCTCGTTCTTACCGGGGCGGAGATAAAGTCTATTCGGGCTGGAGAGATTACGGTCAATGAAGCCTATGTGCGGCCACAGGGGGGCGAGCTCTTTTTGTTAAATGCCTACATTAAGCCTTACGCCCACAATGGGGATCGTGAGTACGACCCCCTAAGGCCACGTAAGCTACTCATGCATCGGCGTGAGATAGCGAAGTTAATTCGAGAGCTTGAGACTGCTGGAACGACGATCGTTCCGCTCGATATACACCTCAAGAACGGCAGGGCCAAGATTGAGATAGCCTTAGGCAAGGGCAAGGCAGCGCCGGATAAGCGGCAGGATATCAAGAAGCGCGAGGCAGCTCGGGATGTGGCACGTGAGATGTCGCGGCGAAGTGGTAAATAGCTTGGCGTAAAAAGAGGAGATTTTCTATGCTTGGATTGAGGACACGAATCATAGCCTGTACGGTAGTGGTAGCTAGTGCATGGCTCGCGGTATGGCGAGCAGTCGATGCACAAGATACTGAGTCCAAGCCGCACCGCATCGGAGTGGTATACGGACTGACTGGGCCAGCCCAGGTATGGGGAACCTATGGTAGGATGGCGCTAGAACTGGCCAAGGACGAGATTAACCAGGCGGGAGGCGTAAAGGGTCGGCCAATCGAGCTGATTATCGAAGATTCAAAGACCTCACCGGCCCAGTCGGTGTCCGCCTACCGGAAACTGGTCAACGTCGATAAGGTAAAGATCGTGGTTGGCGATGTTTGGGATTTTATAACGACCCCGATGCTACCACTCGCTGCGCGCGATGGAGTGCTTGTCGTCTCTCCAACAGTGATGTCCCAGGCCTTTGCGGGACGCAGCCCGTACACCTTCACCGCCGGACATTCTGCAGAGACGATTATCCCCGCGGTGAATCAGTTTTTTGCGCTGCACCCCTCTGTGAAGCGAGTTGGAATCCTATGTTGGGATGATCCGTGGGGACAGGCGTACTTGGCAGCGTGGCGTAAAGCGATCGAACAGCATGGCGCAACGGTAGCAGCCGAACTGTGCAACGTAGATTTCACGACTGACTATCGTACCGATGTACTCAAGCTCGCAGCAGCGAAGGTTGACGCTATCTTTATTGCACACCTGGTGGATGTAGCTCTAAAGAGGATTCGAGAGCAGGGGATGGTAGCTGCAATACTCACGACGAGCAACGTTATAGAGGATCTCAAGATTAAGAAGGTGCCGCCAGAGCTATTCGAAGGGATCTACTTCACTGATTGGAAGCCAAGTGATCAATTTACCGCAGCATTTAAAGCACGATACGGGAAGGAGCCAGTTGTTGATGCGCACAACAGCTACGACACGCTCTGGGCCGTCGCGCGAGCACTCGAAATTGATCCGGACAATGTAGCGCAAGCGCTGCGGAGAGTTAAGTTTACAGGGGTCGGTGGAGAGTTAGACTTTAGCAATCCCACCGAGGCTAATAAGAGTGTGGCTCAGCTTTATGCGGTTCGGAGTGGGAAGATTCAGGGGGCGGCGAGTAGGTAGGATTTAGGCCAAAGCGATACGGTGGGCTGTCAAAAGGTATGGGCGGTGCGTGTCTAGGATGCGTGTCTAGCGGAGATGCCTGGTAGCCTCAGCTGCCTTGCAATCCCCTCGGAGATTAATAGCTTAACGAAGGATTTTTACGACCTTCACGAACTTGCATAGTGGTATCTCTGTAGACATGTGCCTAATTCGGGCGGCTTTTGAAGAAAATAATCAAAATGGCCCGGCGCCAAGATGGACCTTCAGTCTGGCAGAGCTTTTGGGCGTGGATAGTAAAGGTGGTGACGTTGTAGTGGACGTTATTTTTGAAAACCAGGCTCAGTATCATTATCCTACTTATGATTTTAGAAACTGGCCTGAAAGTTTGAACCTTAACGATAAAACTGCAAAAGATGCCCTAACGGTAACTGTGACTCACCTGATTACAAGAAAACCTAATCAGTTCAAGGTGCCCCCTGTAACGAACGGTGATTTTATCAATAGGCTCACCAGGAACTTACTGAGTTGCTCGACACAGATAAGGAGAGACATGTTTGGTAATGTGCTTTTGCCATCCGCATAAAATATCAAACCGGCTACCCCACCGGCGTCTCATCCTGTCCATCCTTAATACCATCACCATCAGTATCTGGATTAGTTGGGTCGGTGCCGAACTTGGAACGTTCGAAGAGATCGTACAGCCCATCATTATCCGCATCAGTGCGCAGTCGGGTTGCATGCTCCTTGTAGTCGTCTAGCAGATACTTAATAAAAACTTCCGCCATCGCTGTATACCCTTTTGAGGTCGGATGCACGTTGTCGGGTGAGAGGAGTCGCTTGCTCACCTGATCAAAGCGCAGGTCTGCCGGATATTCATCACTATCTGATTGAAGTATGAGCTCGTCTAGTTCCTTAACCCACGGGCCCTGTGAGCCCCGGTTGGGATACATCAGCACACTTGTTACAACCAGCGGTGCTGTAGCGCCTTGCTCCACTACCTTTGAAGTAATCATCTGGCGGGCGCGCTTAATGTTACGAAGTGTGGCTTCGGGAAGCCCAAACAACCAGCGATCGTTACGTCCTACATCGAGTACGACGAGATCGGCCTCGAGGAGTTTGCTGGCTAGTGGCGACTCTGCGCCCTTATCAAAGGCCTTTCGAATACGGGTAATCATCGGTAGCGTGCGCAAGCCCGGAACACCTTGATTGACGAAATCTACCAGCGGTAGACGCTCCTGCGCCCGGAGAACGTAGCCTCCCTGATTGTTGTTTTTAGTATCACCTACTCCAAACACGAGGCTGTCCCCGATGACGACGACTACCGCTTTGCCATCGCAGTTAAAATCAGCCAAGCGTCCGACCGTTGGACAGGCGAGGGCAGAGCTGCCCAATATCAGTGGAAGCAGTAAGGAAGTAATTGCTACTCGTACGTTCATAAGTCCTCGATACTAGCGGTCGGTAAATAGCACAGCTTTAGTATAAAATCCTGCTTCTCCTGCAAACAAGACGGTGTAGGCCCGACCAGTCTGAGCATTCACTACTAACGAGCCAGCCGGAGAGCCATCCGCCGCTCGTTGTGCTGCAATTCGTACTTCGCCTGCCGGCGCGGCGATGTATTCTGAGTTTTGACCGAATCCAACTAACTGCGAATCGGCAGAGGTTATCGATACTTGCAGCGTTGCCGCCCCGGCAACGCCGTTTACTACTCGAATAGCTGCTCCTGAGATATCCTCTGGACCCTCATCTTCGATAAGTCGCGTGCGAAGCCCCAGATTTTGAAGGTCGCCATAAAACAGAATCGAGTACCGACTTGCGGATCCAGCATCGACTGAAAAAGAAGCCAGTACGTCAGCAGGATTAAGAGTCCTGGTAAGCGATAAAACCTGAGATCCTTCCGGTAGCGATCGATACCCTTTGTCTCCTGCAAAGAACTGCTGAGAAACCAGAGCCGATGAGCCGGACGAAGAGATAACGTCCACAGGCGCAGCATCAACTGAGGCGTGCAAAACCCGGACTCCGTATGAGCTGTCGCTACCACCGCCGCTACCTGTACTGCTACCACCACCACCTCCTCCTCCGCATGCGGTGAGCGCTGCACATGCAAGGGAGAGACAGAAGGTCTTTATGCTAGGTGATAATCTGTGGTTAGGTTGTGTGGTCATAAGTTTTTCTCGCTCGATGATCGGGGAAGTAGCCACTATCCTCCGAGGGCCTCAGAAACAACCTTTGAAATAGCATCGTAGCCCGCCGAGTTTGGGTGTAATCCTTCGGGGAGATTGTACAACTGGCAACTGTCTAGGTCGGGACAGTTTTGACGAAACTTCTGCTCAACGTCGGCAACGGGAACAGAGTTTAGAACTCCGAGATCTCTCATGATTGATGAATAGAGCGTTGTGAACAGCGCCAGCGAAGCGTTGCTCGCCACAGGAGGGGGCAGAGTATTGAGAAGTACATTCTTATTTTCGGCTCGTGCCACATTAAGCATACGCTGAAGAGCAATCCTGTAATCACGCCCCTCGATGCGATGAAACGCATCATTGGTGCCTTCCATAAAAACAACCGTATCAACATCACCGCCTATAATAAACGACATCAGGCGCGCGAACCCATCGTACAGAAAACGCTCTCCCGGTGAACCCGCGTTGTTTACCCCAGCGCTGATAGCAGCACTCAAACGTTTCGGATAGCCACGTGGTTCCCCAGAGTCCTCAATCGTCTCTACGTAGTCCCCAGGATTTCCGCCGTCACCAACGCCGTAGGTAATACTATCTCCAAAGGCAAGGACTGTGACTGAACCATCGCCGGTGACGTCGCCCAGGAGTTTTCCTTCTTGCGCGAACGAAAGACGCGCGAGCGTAAGAGAGAGTGCGAAAATAAAAGTTGACGCCGCAAGTAGGGATATCAGACTGCTTCTCATGATCCTCCTCATTAGGCAGTGGTCTTCACGATTCGGTACTATCTAATAGAAGCGATTGAGAGTAAAGGGTCGGGGTAAATAGCTGGGTTGACAAGCTTCTTGCGTCCCTTCTAGGTCAGCAGCCCCAGTACGCCGAGTGCAACAAATCCAACCCCGATCCACTGGATGACGTGTAGCCGCTCTCCTGAGAGTAGCGACAGGAGAATGCCAAAAACAACCGATGTGTTGCGTAGGGAGATCGCTTTGCCTGGATCTACGGTTGTGAGCGCCGTTAGGAACAGCAGGAACGAAATTCCGCAGGTAGCTCCCCCAACTGCAATGAGCACACGCTCCTGTTTTGCGGCTGCGAGCACTGACTGTAGAGCTTGTGTGCGTCCACAGGCGATGTAGGTTAGCACTCCACACGCCATGGCACTCGCGAATACCAGCGCGGGAGCTGCGCCCGTCCGAACAGCGATGCCATAGGCTATATGGTAGCCGGCGATACATCCGGCACAGAGGTATGCTGCGTATGCGCCTGAGGCGATAAACTCGCGGAGCGAAAGAGCTCGTTGAATCAAAAGGATACCTACCAAGATAACTACCACAGATAAGGCACTGAGAGGTGTAATAGGTTCATTCAGCGCAATTGTCGATATAATCCAGACCAGCACCATGGCACCACCACGCATGATTGTGTAGGCGAATCCAAGAGTTTGTTTCGCGTAGGCTGTGTTAAGGAGATAGAAATAAAGCCCCTCGAAGATGCCCGCTGCGATGATACCGATTGCAAGAGCAGCACTTGGATGCGGGATCTCAGAAGTCGCCAAGCCATAGATTGCGTTAAGCACAGTGGCGACCACCATAAAAGCGAGCGCCGCTCCGGTTTTGTGCTGAGAGTGCTTGAGGCAGAAGTTCCACAAGGCGTGGAATACTGCAGAGATTATGAGAAGCGATGAAGCGGTTGTCATGATCACTGTCGTGTATGCGTCTGATGTCTGACCCAACGAATAGCCGTTTTCAAGGTGTAAGTGCTGGGCTAGCGTAGCTGTACCTATGCGCACATCTTTACCGATAAATCACCCTCCGGCAACTCGGGCTGCTGCGTTAGCTGCGCTCGAAGATTTTCTTCCTGTGGTCCCTTCATACGCGGCACGGCGAAGCTATGTTACTTCTGGGAACGCCACCGTATCGCGTCTCTCGCCGTATATTAGGCGTCGTCTTATCTCAGAGCAGGAGGTGGTAGCGCGAGTTCTTGAAGTTTATTCCTTTAAGGTAGCAGAGAAGTTTATCCAGGAGGTAGTTTGGCGTACGTACTGGAAGGGTTGGTTGGAGCGACATCCGGCGGTGTGGTTTGATTGTCTAGCAAATGAATCGAGCTACCGTGATCACAGGTTGGCTAGTTACGATCAGAATCTATACAGCATGGCTATCCGCGGCGAAACACAGCTTGGTTTCTTTAACGAGTGGGTCAGCGAGTTGCTCGCCACTGGGTATCTCCACAACCATGTGAGGATGTGGTTTGCAAGTGTCTGGATATTTACTCTACGGCTGCCGTGGCAGTTAGGTGCGATGTTTATGTACCGGTATCTGCTTGATGGCGACCCAGCGTCTAATACATTGTCGTGGAGATGGGTAGCTGGGCTGCAAACTAAAGGTAAAAGCTATCTGGCTCGCGCTGATAACATCGCTACCTACTCTGAGGGCAGATGGAGGCCACTCCCCGGTGAATTGGCAGAGGCAGTTTGTCATATTCAGGAAGATCCGCCTCATGCAGGCGCGCAATCTCTGAGCGCTGAGTACGCAGAGCCGCCGAAGAAGCCGTATGGCATAGTCACCATGAACGATAATCTCTCCGTGGAGTACGATGTGACTCTCTGCAAAGGCGCACGCGGTGTGGCGGTGCTCGCTACGCAACGCACTGATGAGCACGGGCCAGGTGAAGCAAGCGAGCTTGTTGTAGCGTTTGATCGCCTCAGCGAGCAGGATGCAGTAACGCGGCTGGGAGCGTTGGGAAGATACGTGGCACGTGCTGACGAGCTTACCGCATGGGCTAGGGTGATCGGGGTAGAGAACGTAGTATATGTTGCTCCGGCAGTTGGCCCCAACAGAGAGGTCGCTCGTAGAGCTTGGCAGCTTTTAGAAGGAGAGGGGATCGGGTGTAGCTGGTACCGGCGTAGTTGGGACGCAGAGCTGCACAGGTTAGCTGATAAAGGCTTTTTCCCTTTTTGGGAGCGGGTAAAGAAGCGAGTCGAGGCTCATGATCCGTAGGGCTTCGCAATTCTCCCGCTATCTACTGGAAAGGACTGGCATTCCTGATA
>JBBALZ010000045.1:1382-19034 GCA_040402735.1 Bdellovibrionota bacterium | reverse complement strand
AGTGATTTCGAGTAGATGCGCCATTTTCAGACCCGCAACTGCCGAATTTAGGTTATATATTCAGGCCGCATCCCGAATTTGTCAAGACTTTTTCGGGGCACACCCTGAATATGGCAAGACGGCCTTGGCGTTGCATTTTTGGCCCGCTTAGACGGCACTGCTGGCCCTTTCACGTGCGCGTGCCCCCCCCTCCTGGTACCCTCCCCTCATGGTACATACTAGATTTAAACCCTGTAAATTCAGATTGATTTGACCTACATTCCAATCTGAAGGGCCGGTCTCCCGGCCGGCCGCGATCAGGTTATAACCACGACGCTGCCCACGACGCTGCACCGAGAAAGGCCAACACGGTCGGCCAGGAGACCGACCCTCCAGATTTTAGGCAAAGAGCTAATGTAAAGGTAAATACTTAAAGTGCGGGAGTTAAATCTAGTATGTACCAGGGAGGATGGCCAGTAATGACAGGCCCTAACGCCTCATTGCGCTCCCTGCATAGTAAAGCTAATCTTTGCAGCATCGCAATTCTCGTCCATTGTAAAGGGCGACTAATGCGCGGGAATAGCGGTTTTTATCGAATTTTGCAGCTCTGGCCCGCGCATTTGTATCACTGGCGGTAATGCCTTCTCTTTTGAGTAGGTAGCACGAGAATTGCGGTGCCCTGGGTAATCTTGCACGCTATGCTAGCTCTCCATATCGCCGTATTTTTGTTTGGTTTAGCTGGGGTACTGGGTAAATTCCTGACGGTGCCATCCACAGCTATCGTTCTGGGCCGTACTGCTATAGGCGCTGTTGTGTTGGCGCCGGTAGTGCGCGCGCGGGTGTCAAAAAATGAAGTTAGCAGACGTGCAGTATTTGCGCTGATACCTTCGGGAGCGCTGTTGGCGTTTCACTGGTTTACCTTCTTTTATTCTATTCAGCTCTCCTCGGTTGCAACGGGGCTATTGTCCTACGCTACGTTTCCGATATTCGTGGTTTTTATTGAGCCACTATTCCAGATGCGACGCGCCATACCTGGTCATCTGCAGAGCAAACGGTTCGTTATTCAGAAACGCGATCTGATCTACGCACTACTCGTCTGCATCGGCTTAATCCTCGTTATCCCGAGCTATTATTTCAATGACCGTTTTTTTCGGGGTATCGTATGGGGCGTCTTCTCGGCGCTCTCTTTTGCGCTCTTAACGATTCTTAATCGCCGCACTGTCGCCGGGGTGCATCCCTTAGTAATCGGGCTCTTTCAAAACCTATGGGCTGCCGTGTTCCTGAGCCCTTTCTATGCTCCATTACTGACGATTAGCCTTACAGAACTGATTACTATCATCATCTTAGGGGTCTTCTGCACAGCTTTAGCGCACACCCTTTTTATCGACGCACTTGCATCAGTACGATCGCAGCTAGCCAGCGTTACCGCAGCGCTCGAACCGGTCTATGGAATTATCCTTGGATTATTGGTGTTAGGCGAGTATCCAACTTTTAGAGAGCTACTTGGTGGCGTCTTTATTGTCGGAGTTGTAGTGGCTAGCTCTTGGTCCGATAGTCCACATGGCGCAGGCGCCGACATTCGCCGCACTCTCTCGAAGGCCCGAGCTAATCGGTGAGGAACATACAGAAACTTACCCAACTACTAGATGCAGTGCACAGCTAACAGTCAGGTGAGTAGTTAACAGTTTTTGTAACTACTCAGCAAATTCTGCCGCAATAACGTTAGCCCCTATTAAGGGGCGGCTTTGCGGAGCAAAGCGGGGTGGAGATAATAACTACTCACCAAAAAAAGCACCCCCGACTAGGGGGTGGCAAGAAAAAAGATCCGCCAAAATCAGCTCATTTAGCGACAAAATTGCAGCGACGATCTTAAAATCAGGTGAGTAGTTAACAGTTTTTTTTCTGTTTGGAGCCAGAGGAACCGGCAAGGCAACTTTTATAAGGGAGCGTTTTCTAGAGCGATCGCTCTATTTCGATTTGCTAGACCCAGCACTATCGGCAAGGTGATAGAGTAATTGGGCTTTTGCTCACTTCTGCGCGTCGTGTTAAGAGAGTTATCCATGCAAGAGATCGTTATAGGTACCCGCGGAAGTGACCTCGCACTCGCTCAAAGCGAGATGGTGAAAACCCAACTTATCGCCAACAACCCCGGCCTCTCAGTGGCTGTTTGTGTGATCAAGACAGAGGGAGACAGAAAGCAAGATACAGCGCAGGAAGCCCAGAGTGATAAAAAAGACTGGATCATCGATCTCGAAAGAGCGTTACTAGCAAAGAAGATCGACCTCGCTGTGCACAGTGGCAAGGATGTTCCCGCTGAACTCGAAACAGGAACAGAGATACGCTCAATTTTGAAACGCGCAACTCCCTACGACGTCTTTATCGGTAGGCGCCAACCAAACGGCACACGGATAGCTTTTAGAGAGCTACCTCACGGAGCAATCATCGGCACAGCTAGTCTGCGGCGGCGCGCATCACTCCTGGCATATCGGAACGACTTGGTAGTGCGCGACCATCGCGGCAATGTTCCAACGCGTCTACGTAAATTAGACGAGTCCAGCGAACTCTCGGGGATCGTACTTGCGGCAGCAGGTCTTGAGCGACTCAAGCTGATGGACACGACATACGAACACCTCGATTGCGCTATCATGCTCCCGTCAATGAATCAGGGCATTTTAGCCGCTCAGCTCCGCGTTGGCGATCAACGTATTAGCACGATTATAGGCTCACTTATTGACCGAGATACCGCCGCAGAGTTCTCAGCAGAGCGCGCGGTGTCTGAAGTTTTAGGTGGAGACTGCCACTCGGCGATCTCAATCTTTGCCCAGGTAACTGGTGGGACAATCTCAGTTGCTGCACGGGTATTCGCCAGTGATCCCTCCAGCTCGGTCTCTCACACTGCCAGCGGCCCTATCGAGAGTGCAGTAGATCTAGGTCGCAGTGTTGCACAGGATATCTTGCAGAAAGGCGGCAAGGCTATACTGTAACTACGGCAACTCGATCATCCCACCCTTGGCTTTTTCGGCGAATTCAGGCGCAAAGTAGGTGATGATAATATCGGCACCAGCTCTCTTAATCGATGTGAGTAGTTCAAGCATAACCCGCTCGCCATTAATCCACCCTTGCGCTGCTGCTGCCTTTACCATCGAGTATTCACCACTTACGTTGTAAGCTGCAGTTGGCATCTGAAAACGATCCCTTGCGCACCGAATGACATCAAGAAACGCCATCGCCGGCTTGACCATGATAATATCAGCGCCCTCTTCGATATCGAGCGCTATCTCTCGCAGCGCTTCTTGGAGGTTCGCCGGATCTTGTTGGTACGTCCGGCGATCCCCATACTGTGGAGCACATTGAGCTGCCTCACGAAACGGTCCATAAAAGCTTGAAGCAAACTTGGCTGAGTAGGCCATAATCGGAACGTCGTGATACTTCTCCTGGTCGAGCGCTGCGCGCATACGACCTACTGCTCCGTCTATCATCCCACTCGGAGCGACCATATCTACGCCGTGCTTGGCGTGCGATAGGGTCTGCTTGACGAGACCATCAAGGGTAGCGTCGTTATCGATTGAGCCATCACGCATGATCCCACAGTGCCCGTGTGAGGTGTACTCACAAAAACAGAGATCCGTAATCACATTGATCCCGGGTACACGCTCTTTTATAGCACGGATACTCTGTTGAATAATCCCATCGTCCTGCCATGAAGCACTTCCGATATCATCTTTATAATCGGGTATGGCAAAGAGAATAACAGACTGAATACCGAGATCTTGATAGCGCTTGGCTTCTTCTACCGCTGTATCGACACTAAGGTTATAGATCCCTGGCATCGAAGCGATCGGCTTCGTTACATTTCTTCCTGGGACTACAAACATCGGCATAATCAGGTCAGCCGTATGAACCCGGGTTTCGCGCACTAGCGAGCGCAACCCTTGAGTCTTGCGGAGCCTTTTTAACCGAGTCGTTGGAAATGTCATTTAAAGCCTCTAAGCCCTCTAAGCCTCTCGCTGTTAGCCGACACAAGAGCCGCTATGCGCGTCGCCCATAAACAGGCCCTGTGCCACCGCCATATACTATTGCGAAACCCCTAACTTTGCAAAGCTTGCGCCTCGGGATACGGGACTATTGCGCTTCCCGGATTTGCCATAAACCACCTAAACACCCTACACTACGACCTTATGACCTCCCTCTCGCTCCTCTCTGTGTTTATCCTCTATCCCCTCACCTTGCTTGGTGACGGGTGTATCTTGATAGCCGTAGCCCTTGCTGCGACGGTAGGTGGGCGTCCGCTTGTCTGGGGAGCAGCGTTTGCATTCTTTCATGCTCTCTACGGAATCATCGGCATTCTCGTAGCCAGTGAAGTCGCTGAATACTCTGAGACCTTAGGCCATGTATTTATTCTGATTGGGAGCTACATTCTCTTAAAGCATTTTATGCACCACTCACTGCACCACCAAGCCGGTGGCGATTGCAGCTGCGAGAGCCACCGACCACCTCCGGTGAGCACCAGGGCGATCATCTCAACTGCATCTGCCTTTTCACTACACTCACTCGCCAGTGGTGCTATCGTTCGGGGGATGACTGAGAATATTTCGACTCCGCTATTGATTGCTGTTTTACTTGGGCTATCGATTCTGATCGGAGTTTTTATAGCAGCGATTGTATTCGTTGGGGACCTAGAGCGCATGCCGATCTTGCGAGCCCTTGATAAGCTTCCCGGAGTAGTAGCGACTGCGCTCGCGGGGCTGTGCTGTTTTTCGGTTTATCACCTCGTGCACGGTGTAACTCAACTCTCGCCGTTAGCCAAAGGGGCGCTACTGGTGGGGTCAGCGATCTTTTCAACGACTCTCGGTATCAGGGTGCATAAACACAGGTCTAAGGCGCATACGCACCAGGGGAGCTCAGAAGCAGAAGGGCTTACGCGGATTGGGGGGAGGGGGTGAGGTTGGGGCAGACTAGAAACTGGCTTTTGAAAGATTAAAATGATAGCGACCTAGCTTGACGGAGACGCTCGACAATTCTTTTGCCTATGGGACTTCCGGCAACCGTACGTTCTGCCCAGCCCAAAAACGATTCTCTACTTTGTGCTGCGCATGCAAGTATAACCGCTGAATTAATATCCTCAGTAACATCTGCCCGCTCATTAAAAGTTAGGTCTATCAATACGCGCAGAATACACAGCTTCGGACTCAATATTTCAGGATAAAAATTCACATTAACCTCCTGCTTTCCGAATTCTGAAACTGCCTCATCAAAAAATTGAAACCTCCTCTCCGCATCTTGCGCTGTTAGAAAATCTTTCTGAGTACAAATCTGGTGTATGAACGAGTCCATCTGCCTAGACAACTCACTGTAAGTCTGGAGATATTGCGTTTTCAAAACTGGGCTAGCCATATTCGTTCTACTGCGTTTTGGTCATCTTAAATCATAGTATCGATCTTAAGACATGTTATTATTTACCATAAATCGTTTGATAATGCACAAAAAACTGTAGGGCATCGCAATTCTCTTTCCTTAAACGGGGCCAAAAATGCGCGGAACGTACTGTATTTAATGAGTTTATCGATGCCTGGCCGCGCATTTGTATCCTTATCAGAAATGCCAGCTCTTTTGAGTAGGTAGCGGGAGAATTGCGAAGCCCTGGAAAACGGGGTAGCGGTCGTAGGACACATCTAGCATGACCACTACAGCTCCTAAAAGCTCAGCTATCTGCGCCGAGAACTTCTTAATGCTGCAGCAAAAATCAGGGTCTGCCCGCGACACTTATATGGCTGGCCTCCTGGCCAGCCGCGCCCGCCTTCCTCGAAATATGCTCGCCAATTCCAACACGGCGGACTGGAAGTCCGCCCTCCAATGTTGCCGAACACGCGATCTGGAGGGCTGGCCTCCTGGCCAGCCGCATTCGCCTTCCTCGAAATATGCTCAATAATTCCCTCCCAACCAACCAGACCCCCTACCCTCCTCTCATCACAAATCAGCCACCTCATAGTGCCTCCCCTTGGAATCGGCGATAGCCTGGCGGCCGTAGGACCCAACGAGCATGCCTACTACAGCTCCTAAGAGCCCAGCCAACTGCGCCGGGAACTCCTCTCCTGCTGGGGTAAGGATAAAAAACAACCACGCTACAACTCCAAGCACTATCGAAAACACCGCACCCTGAGTCGTCGCACGCGGCCAATAGAGTCCACAGAGAAGCGGAATAAACGCCCCCACAAGCGTTACCTGGTATGCACCCGATACGAGCTCATAGATCGAGGTTCCCTGCATAGCTATGGCATACATAAGCACAAGCGCACTAAACACTAGCACCGTCACCCGCATCGCATAGAGCTCGTTGCCATCCTGCTTAAACGGACGTATCTGGCGCCAGATATTCTCGGTAAAGGTTACACTTGGCGCCAGCAGAGTCGCTGATGCGCACGATTTAATCGCCGAGAGTAAGGCTCCAAAAAACAACACCTGCATCACCATCGGCATCTTAGTCATCACTAGGGTTGGCAAAACCTTCTGCGGATCCTCCTGAATAAGCTTGTTAGCCTCCTCGGGCATAATAATCAGCGCACTGACCACAAGAAACATCGGCACAAAAGCGAATATGATGTAACAGATGCCGCCGATTACAGGGCCGCGTGTCGCTGAATACTCGCTATCAGCCGACATCACACGCTGAAAGACATCCTGTTGTGGGATCGAACCCAACATCATCGTTATCGCCGCTGCAATAAAGAAGAGAACCTCTTTTAGCTCTGGTTCTGGAAAGAAATGGAACATCTTCTTACTGACCGCCAGTTCAATCACCTTATCGGCACCCCCTGCTTGGTTACCGGCAAAAACAGCGAGGATACCGAGCCCCACTACGAGCACGATCATCTGAATAAAATCGGTAATCGCTACCGACCACATTCCACCAAAAAGTGTGTAGGCAAGGATCGAAATAACGCCGATGACCATTCCCAAGGGGATAGCTATGTAGCCCTCAGAGAGCACGTTAAAAACAACGCCGAGAGCCGTAACTTGCGCTGCTACCCACCCGAGGTAACTAATCATAATCATCACCGAGCAGATGATCTCGACTATCTTTCCGTATCTCTCGCGGTAGTAGTCGCTAATCGTTAGCAACGTCATTTTGTAGAGCTTTGCCGCGAAGAAGAGGCCAACGAGAATAAGACAGGTGCCCGCTCCAAAAGGGTCTTCTACGATTCCGTGAAGGCCGCTATTAACGAACTTTGCCGGGATACCGAGCACCGTCTCAGAGCCGAACCAGGTGGCAAAGGTCGTGGTAACGATCATTATCAGCGGCAGGTGCCGCCCAGCGATGGCGAAATCGGCTGTATTCTTTACCCGACGAGCCGCAAAGAGCCCGATTGCAATCGTGATGATGAGATAACCGAATACTAGAGTAAGAAGCATCGAATAATACCTCCCGCTTTGCTCCGCAAAGACGCCCCTTAATAGGGGCTAACGTTATTGTGGCAGCATTTGCTGAGTAGTTACAAAGAATATAGAGCTAGTCGCAAAATTAAGCTTCGAGCGAGAATTGTGAGCTTGGGTCAGCCGCAAGGCGCAGGGAACGAAAAAACCGTAGACGTATCCTCTGAGATACGTTGAGGATTTTTTCGTGCCCTGCAACGCGGCGGACGATACAAGATCACAATTCGTAGCCGAAGAATACTTTTGCAAGTAGCTCTGTAATACATGTTTTTGCCATTCTTTAGTACCAAGGGATTGCATCTAAGGCAAATTTCACTAGTATCACAGGAGGCCCATCACTGATGACCCCGGTCTATGCTTTATCGCACCCGTTTATTGAACCCAGATTATGACTTCAACTGCACAGCCCCTTACCGGACAACCCTTCCACCCCTACAATGTCTTAAAGCAAACAGCTTTCTGGGGGGTACACCTGGGGTGCCTTCTGGTGTTCATGTGCGGATTTAGCTGGACGGCGTTCGGTGTGTGTATGGCACTATACGTCATTCGCATGTTCGGTATCACCGGTGTTTATCATCGATACTTCTCGCACAGAACCTACAAGACAAGTAGATTGTTCCAGTTCGTGTTAGCTTTCCTTGGGGCGACATCAGCCCAGAAGGGCCCAATCTGGTGGGCATCACATCACAGACACCACCACCAGTACTCGGATACTGAGGAGGATATCCACCCACCGAGGATTTACGGATTGTGGTGGGCGCACGTAGGGTGGGTGTTAAGCACGCAGTACATCGACACTCGCAATGAGCTCGTGCGTGACCTGATGAGATACCCCGAGCTACGTTGGCTTGATAAGTACCATCTGATCCCGCCCCTCCTGCTGATGCTGGCAGTAACGGGCATAGGCTATATGTGCCAAGTGATGTGGCCAGAGCTACATACTGGACCGCTACAGATGTTTGTCTGGGGCTTCTGCGTTAGCACAACGCTGCTCTACCACGGGACATTTTGTATTAACTCTCTGGCTCACATTATCGGCCGTGCGCGGTTTAAGACCGGTGATGATAGTCGAAACAGCTTTCTCCTGGCGATTATTACCCTTGGTGAAGGGTGGCACAACAATCACCACCGCTACCCAGGCTCTGAACGGCAAGGATTCTACTGGTGGGAGATCGATATCTCGCACTATATCTTAAAGGCACTTTCGTGGTGCGGGCTGGTGTGGGATCTCCGGGAACCACCGGCACGGATCTATGAAGAGGCGCTAGCTGGCTGATATTACTGAACAAACATAGGCCTTCACTAGCGAGAACCCTTATACCGTTTGGCGTTCATCTAACTAGTGTCTATCTGGGCTGTGTAGCGAACAGACACTAATGCGCATCCTGCTTATCAACCAGAACTGGTTTGCACCTGAGTTACGTGCTTTGGGACACGATGTCCTTACCTGCGGCATGCGGCCGCACCTTGAGTACCAGATCCGACAGGCGATTATTCGAATCGATGACCTGCTCACTCAGCTTCCTGGTGGGTTTACCCCCGACAGGATCGTTTGGCTGGACAACAGCGGCGCGAATACGATTCTCGGGCTTGAGGACTGCGATATCCCCTGCGTAATGTACTCAGTCGATACCCATCACCACTACTCGCGCCACGCCGCATCCGCCTACGGGTTTGACCATGTCTGCTGCGCGCAGAAGGACCTGCTCGAGCACTTTCACGAATCGTGCTCGTCTGTTTCATGGCTGCCTCTTTGGGCTTCTGAACATCTTGAGCCCTCGGATCAGAAAAACTTCGGTGCTGTATTCGTGGGTACGTTAAATCCACGCCTCAATCCCGCTCGGGTTGCATTCTTTGAGACGATGCAGAGGATCATTCCTATCGAGGTTCTCGAAGGGCATTTCCCCTCAATATTTCCGCACGCAGAGATAGTGCTCAACCAAACTGTGAAGGGTGACCTTAATTTTCGCGTATTCGAGGCGATGATGAGCGGCGCCCTACTCCTCACTGAACGCTCTGGTAATGGGCTGTTCGACCTATTTACTGACGGAACACACCTAGTCACCTATACGGCTCAAGACCCTAACGACGCAGCCGATAAGGTGCGCTCGCTCCTAGCCCAGCCCACTCTCATGCGAACTATCGCTCAGCAGGGCCGCGAAGAGGTTCTCGCGCGGCACACGGCGATGCAGCGGGCACAGATACTCGAAGCGATCCTGCTCAACCTCAGCAAGCGGGAACGCACACCTCAACGCCACTACGGAGCGATGGCTGAACTCCTTGCAGTGAGCACATCCTCAGAGAGCCACGCAATTGAGCTGAGCAGCTATTGCTCTGTGCTTGCGATCTCATCCGCTCTACGGGCGTTGCGCGAAGGTGCACAACCTTCCGATACGAGCACATTACGCGTTGTGAGTACATGCTTACGGCATGATATTCTGTTTAGAGATGGCCTTGGCGCACGGGCAATCGGCGAATTTGCGGAAGCGCTTCCCCATATTCCGATATTCTCCCTGCTCAAGCTACGTGAGCTGCTTAACAACGGCAAGATTCAAGAGGCGCGCTCGATTGCAGAGCTAGTCTCAAAGGACGGCAAGACGGAGGATGTCTTCTTGGCTGCAGAGCGCGCGGCTACTTTGCTAATTGAGCAGCTGCCGATGATGACGAGTTCTTAGTAGCAGACTTTTGTAACACCTCACGCGTGGTATTGATCAGCAAGTTGCCGACCACCACTAACTCCTTGCCCTCTCTGGTCTCGTTAATCAAGTAGATTACAAATGGCTTAATCTCTCCAGACTTGGTCTTAAAACTACGTGCGATGGCGATGCCAGTTTTGCCGCTCACATCGTATGTTGGCGCAGTCGAGATTGAGTCACTTAACTCTTCAAAGCCAGCAAAGAACGGGATAAAAGCATCCTGAATTACGGCATCTATCGCTCCGGGTCCACGGGTCTCTTGCACAACGGTAGTGCTGCTGAGCATCGAGCGAAACGTAGCCGCATCGCCTTTCACGAGCGCTGAGACAGCTCTATCAAAAACTCGGCTATACTGGTCCGAGCGAGCGCCCAGGCGATCTTCTTCACGAATGCTATCTTCAACTGCTGAATCAGCGAGGCTCAGAGTAATTGGGGAAACGCAGGCGAACCCACAAGTAATGGCTAACACCGAGGATATGAGCGTGTGAGGAATCTTGACCATACCCGCATTGTAGCGCGGTTTGGGTCTGGCCAAAAGGGTATCGAGATCTGGGGGTATTTGCGCTTGATAATTCCAACACGCCTGACTTCCAGTCCGCCCTCCATATGTCGCGGGGATGGGGGATATCGGTCTACCCTACGTCGCCCACCAATGAGCTCTCAAGGGTGCGAGTCTCTTCGTACTGGACAACTGTGTGGTTCTCCATCCCGAACCAATCAAACAGAGCCAAGGGCACACGCATCGATGCCTGAACACGGGCGTGCGTTCCATTTCCGGCAGGACCAGCCTGAATCGCGATACAATCATCTTCGCTCGGTTCGCCATCGGGAGTAACACCACACGTTATATCCATCTTCGCTGGTGGATAGGCCGCCTGCACAGTCTCTAGTGTACGCTCCCTGGCTCCTGCAACGATCTGATCAAATGTCCCTGCATCTCCTCCACTTGTACCTAAAGTGACCCGCTCAAGTGTGCAATTCGCCGCACCGTATTTTTCGCAGCACTTATTTGCAACCGCATACGAAGCGTGCTCAGCGCAGAGCCACGACTGTCCAGGCCGGCCGTTAATCGGTTGGTATGTCCAACATGAATTCGAAGGCGGAGCATCAGCAATCACTGGCGCCTCTGGACTGACTACTGGATTGATCCCAATTGAGTCAGGAACCTTGTGCCTTTCACGATACTCTTTGATAAATTGTGACAGCTCATCTACGCAGGTGTTCTCAAACAGCGGCCCCCGTGACTCAGGCGTTGTGTTTACCGGTTGAGCTACACTACAACCATTACTCACTGCGCCGAGAAATGCGGTGCCTTTACTTGCTAGATCTTTCTTAGCGCATTCCGGAAACGGCTCTCCCGAACAACCACCACGAGTATCAACACGACTTGATGATTCGATCTTAAATCTAGGAGCCGATATCGTATCTCGTGCGGATTGGTAATCAGATAGTGCACAATACTTCACCGCATCACTCGGCATCGAATACTGTGGCTCGCAACCCTTCATGTACTCCCGCGCTTGCTCCGCGCACGTGGCGCTTGAGACTTTGGCATCGCATCGATCACCGGCGGCACCGGTTGACCAAAACGCCACTGGTTCAAGTTTACGCGATCCGGCCTTAATCTCTTGCCGAACATTCTCTAGCGCATCAGTAATCGATGATTGATACCCGCTAGGTTGCTTTCGGTCGCAGAGCGTCTCAGATCGCTGGCTGTGGCTAAAGCTCTGATCGAGGTTGGTTGTCCTAAAGGATGTCTGCATCGGTGCAACCGACACCCCGCACGAGTTTGGAGCAGAGGAGTAGCCGCAGGATTTTTGTTCGTGGGGAATAGTAAAGGATGGGTAGAAAATACGGGCATTTCCTGATTGCCAGCTGATTCCGACGTTAGGTTTTGACTTAGCACCCGTTCCCTTTCTCCATTGCAGTTCGAAGCGCAGCTCTACCGGTTGGCCAACTGTAACCATTGGCAAGGTGATGTATTTGCTACACTCATCATAACCAGCTCTTTCGCAGCGCTGTTTATACAAATCACTAACATCGACGTTTTGATCATTGGTGTAGCCAGCACCGCGAACGACGAAGTTCCCCCACTGCCGACTAAACTGAGAGCTGGTTGAGGTACCAGACCGCGAGAATTCTCTCCCGCCGAGATCGGCTATCTCACGTCCTCCTTGGTACAACTTGAGAGTAACCTGACCATTTACTCCCCTCCACTCAGGCCATTTGACATTCGGATCTATGTATCCAGCTCCCTCGACGTGAATCATAATCGGCACTCTCATCCCGCTACCGTAGTACAGCGGGCTAGGATTACCTCGATACGAACATGCTGTCGGTGTCCCAGATGACGGCCACGCTATCCCTGCGCCACCCCCCGGAAGTGTTGTACGTGCACCCTCATAACACGCGGCTGTAAATCCATACGAAGTCTCAAGCGACTTCAAATTAGACCATGCTGCAGCACCACCACCCGGCAGAATATCACTCGGCTGAATCGTGAATGAACGCGAGACGCTATCGCCTACTGTACCAGGCCCCACATTTTCAGCATTAAAAGAGATTGAGGGGATGTTGACCTCTTTATTTGCCCCACGCACCGCGCCAGTGTCTGGATCAAAGAAGCGCGGATTCAAGATCGCCTCCCTATCATCTTGTTGGGTTCCGGGGGAAACCCTCGGCAACTCCTGCGTCTTTAACAGATAGACCGCATGAGCCACACCAGGAAACAGCACCTGATACTGTCTATAAGCATCTTGGGGCTGCGTCAGGGTAACTGCGGTTAACTGCTTCGTCGCAAACTGGGCCTCAGATACAGGCTCGTTAAACCATGCGCTCGACAGAGAATATAATACTCGCGGCAGCTCATACTTGCTCGTTTGATCCCCGGTTATGCGCGCCGTGAATCGATCTCTCGGAAACCAGCCTCTGTCCAAGCTCTGCTCGGTGCACCCAGGATCGGTTGGATAGAGACACCTTAGGCCTTCGGTAACGCCGGCTCGCACTGCACCACGGGCGTGAAAAATTCGGGATATATCTGAGAAGCCAACGATGAATACCGCTAGCCCAAAGGTGACTACCGCATATTCGAGAAGGTACCAGCCTCTTTGAGAACCGTTGCGCCTTTGGCTACATTGCGATGTAGCCCGAAGTCCCTTCTCTGGATTCCTCATCCGCTCACCCTCGTACTGTTAAGCTCGCCCGGCATTCTGGCACACAGACACCTCATTTCAAGTTATTTTTTAGGTCAGGGGCTAAAACACCAGGATTCAGAGGAGGAGCTCCTTGCAGTCTCGCGCCCCTTAGCAGTATCCTTGCTGACATGGCACCAATTATCTTCTCAATGCACAAAGTCAGTCGAGTTCACCCTCCGGGCAAACAGGTTCTCAAAGATATATCTCTCTCATTCTTTGAAGGCGCCAAGATCGGCGTAGTGGGGTTAAACGGCTCTGGTAAATCAAGCTTTTTGCGCATCGTTGCTGGGCTCGATAAGGAGTATAACGGTGATGTTACTTACCGGCCAAACCTGACTATTGGCTACTTAGAACAGGAACCCAAATTAGATCCTACCAAGACGGTTAAAGAAAACGTGATGGAGGGGTGCAAGGAGGCAGCTTCCCTCTTAGCGGAGTTTGAAGCGGTGAGCGCCAAGCTCGGTGAGGATATTACCCCTGAAGAGATGGAGTCCTTGATCGACAAACAAGCAGCGCTTCAGGACAAGATCGACGCGATCGGGGCTTGGGAGCTCGACCGTACTCTTGAGATCGCGATGGACGCGTTACGATGCCCCCCTGCCGATGCATCAGTCGATACGCTCTCTGGTGGAGAGAAACGCCGTGTCGCCCTGTGTAGATTACTTTTAGAAAAGCCTGCGCTACTGCTACTTGATGAACCAACCAATCACCTAGACGCCGAGTCCGTGGCCTGGCTTGAGCGACACTTGAGTGAGTATCCAGGTGCTGTAGTGTGCGTGACCCACGATCGTTATTTTCTCGACAACGTCGCTAAGTGGATTCTCGAACTTGACCGCGGCTACGGAGTGCCGTGGGAGGGTAACTACTCAAGCTGGCTTGAGCAGAAGAAGGGTCGCCTTGAGCTAGAGGAGAAATCCGAGTCTAAAAGACAAAAGACCCTGGCCCGAGAGCTTGAATGGATTCAGCAATCACCCCGAGCGCGTCAAGCGAAATCAAAGGCCCGTATTAAGGCCTACGAAGAGCTGCTCAACGTTGAGCAAGAGAAGCAGGTTGAAGAGCTTGAGATCTATATTCCACCGGGACCACGTCTCGGAGAGGTTGTTATTCAAGCATCTGATGTGGCGAAGAGCTACGGAGAGCGCGTACTCTTTGAGAATCTTAACTTTAACCTTCCACGCGGAGGTATCGTCGGCATCATCGGCCCTAACGGCGCTGGTAAGACGACGCTCTTTAAGCTTATCACCGGAAAGGAGCGGGCCGATGGCGGTGCATTCAAGGTCGGAGAGACAGTTTCACTCTCATACGTGGATCAGAGTCGTGACTCGCTCGATGACAACAAGAGCGTGTATGACGAGATCTCTGGTGGTGATGAGATTATCAAGCTAGGCACACGCGAATTTAACGCTAGAGCCTACGTAGCGCGGTTTAACTTTGCTGGGCCAGACCAACAGAAGAAGGTGGGCGCGCTTTCAGGTGGAGAGCGCAATCGAGTGCACCTAGCAAAGATGCTGCGATCTGGTGGCAACGTGATCCTGCTCGATGAGCCGACCAACGACCTCGATGTAAATACGCTTCGGGCCCTTGAGGAGGCACTTTTAAGCTTTGCTGGCTGTGCCGTGGTTATTAGCCATGACCGGTGGTTCCTTGACCGTATAGCGACCCATATCCTCGCCTTCGAGGGTGATAGCGAGGTGGTCTGGTTTGAGGGCAACTACCAAGACTATGAGGCCGACCGCAAGCGACGCCTTGGTGCCGATGCGGATACGCCGCACCGGATTAAGTACAAGAAGCTGACGCACTAGCTGTAAAAATAGCAATTTCAGATAGATAGCTCAAAAGTGTCGTATCTCGCGTCTATGCTTCTGTGCGGGTTGACTCTTGTGTTGTAACAGCTACAATCCCTCAGCCTGTTTTTTCAGGCACTTATAAACACATCTATAGCACTTTGAGATATTATGGACGAAACACTACTGTTTATATTCACCTGGGCTGCCCCGATCTTCGGAGTTCTGGCCTTAGCACTCGCGTACAGCATGTATGCAAAAGTTAAAGCGATGCCAGCGGGCAATGCCCGTATGCAGGAGATCAGCGGAGCCATCCAGGATGGAGCTATCGCGTACCTAAAACAACAGGCTCAGTACCTTATTGTTTTTATCGGCTGCGCGTTTCTGCTCATCTGGGCGTCGTTGGGTCGAGAGACTGCGATTGCATTTACCTTCGGAGCTGCGAGCTCACTACTCGCGGGTTACTTGGGTATGCGTTCAGCTACGATCTCAAATGTTCGTACAGCTCAAGCCGCCTCAGACAACAACCCAGGACAAGCTCTTATGGTGGCCTTCCAAGGTGGCGCAGTGATGGGCCTCACGGTTGCAGCGCTCGGACTTATCGGAGTCGGCATCCTCTTCCTGATCTACGGCACGCCAGCACACCACGAGCCAATCATCGGCTTCGCCATGGGCGCCTCGTCGGTAGCGCTCTTCGCGCGTGTTGGTGGTGGTATTTACACAAAAGCAGCTGACGTAGGTTCAGACCTCGTTGGAAAGGTTGAGGCAGGTATTCCGGAAGATGATCCGCGTAACCCTGGGGTTATCGCTGACAACGTTGGTGACAATGTAGGCGATGTAGCCGGAATGGGTGCCGATATCTTCGAGTCGTATGTAACCTGCTTGATCGGTTGCTTGGCACTGGCTGCGACCCTTAATGTTGATTGGATCTCTCGGATCACCAGCTACACTCCTGGACAGGGTGCGCTGACCGAGGAAGCGGCTCGCATCTGGCTTATGGCTACTCCGATTATCTTGGGCCTACTCGGAGCTATAGCTTCGTTTATCTCGATCGGTTGGATGTCGTTCCTAAAGGACGGAGACCCAGCCAAGGCACTAAGGACCACGATCCTAGTAGCATCGGTTTTCTTTGTAATCGGCTGCTTCGGGCTTTTCTTGATTACACCACTAAATCTTAACCTCTGGTGGCCGGTAGTGTTCGGTACCTTGTGTGGTATCGGCATCGGTCTCACAACCGAGTATTACACTTCATCAAAGCCAGTCTATGAGATCGTAACAGCCTCCAAGACTGGGCCAGCTACGTGTGTAATTAGCGGTATCGCTGTTGGATTCCGCAGCGTTGCTCTACCGCTTGGGATCATCGTTGTAGCGGTTCTAGTTTCTAATTACTTTGCAGGGGTGTACGGAGTTGCACTAGCTGGTGTTGCGATGCTTGCAACAACCGGCATCGTGATGACGATAGACGCATACGGCCCTATTGCCGATAATGCTGGTGGCATCTCTGAGATGGCTCATCTAGGTGCTGAAACTCGTGCAATCACCGATAAGCTCGATGCTCTCGGCAACACCACGGCTGCTATCGGCAAAGGTTTTGCTATCGGCTCAGCAGGTCTCACAGCACTTGCAGTATTCGGTGCATACACGCAGACCTTCACCGCAAAGAACATCGCCATCGACCTTAGCATCACTAACCCGATGCTTGTTGCTGGTGTCTTTATCGGTGCTATCCTTCCTGGTCTTATCGTCTGCTTCACGATGCAATCCGTGGGCAAGGCAGCATCGCTTATCGTTACTGAGATCCGCAGGCAGTTCCGTGAGATCGCAGGCCTCCTTGAGGGGCGTGAGGGTGTTAAGCCTGACGTGTCTCGTTGCGTTGAGATCTCGACGAAGGCCGCGCTCTCTGAGATGCGTATGCCAGGACTCGTTGCGATAATTACCCCCGTTGTGGTTGGTTTTCTGATGGGACCTGCTGCACTCGCCGGTCTCCTCCTTGGAACAACCGTTGTGGGTGTTGTTCTTGGAATCTTCATGTCCAACACAGGTGGATCATGGGATAACGCAAAGAAATTCATCGAGCAGGGTTTGGTTGAAGGGGAGAAGAAGGGTTCTGACGCTCACAAGGCGGCAGTCGTAGGTGATACGATCGGCGACCCATTTAAAGACACCTCAGGACCATCGCTTAATATCCTTATTAAGCTTGTGTCGATCCTCTCTCTGCTGATTGCGCCGCTTTTGTCGTAGGTCGCAACACGGCGGACTGGAAGTCCGCCCTCCATATGTCGCAAGCCCTGCAATCTGGAGGGCTGGCCTCCTGGCCAGCCGCGATCGCCTTCCTCGAAATATTTTCGGTGATTCCAACGCGGCGGACTAGAAGTCCGCCCTCCATATGCCGCAAGCCCTGCGATCTGGAGGGCTGGCCTCCTGGCCAGCCGCGATCGCCTTCCTCGAAATATTTTCGGTGATTCCAACGCGGCGGACTAGAAGTCCGCCCTCCATATGCCGCAAGCCCTGCGATCTGGAGGGCTGGCCTCCTGGCCAGCCGCGATCGCCTTCCTCGAAATATTTTCG
>JBBALZ010000045.1:0-1282 GCA_040402735.1 Bdellovibrionota bacterium | reverse complement strand
GCCAGCCGCGATCGCCTTCCTCGAAATATTTTCGGTGATTCCAACGCGGCGGACTGGAAGTCCGCCCTCCATATGTCGCGGGTCTCACGATCGTGGCGGGCTAGATTGTATGCCGGTCGGGCTTTCTAAGTGGTAACGTGCTACGATTGCGCTGAGCATCTGGAATTGATCTAATTTCGTAAGCGTATCGGATATGGGAATCATCGCTGCCCTACTCGCTGCATGCACATCAACGGCAAAGGACCTTGTGAGCAAGTCCGTCGCCAGTAAGGTACACCCGGATATCTCGACCTTTGCTTCATTTCTCTTCGCGCTTCCGTTCTATGCAGTGATATTTGCAGCCCTCTACCTCTACGGTGAACCCGGTAGCACACTCTCTCAGACATTTCTCGCCCTGGTCGTTATGCGTGGCATCTCGGACGTATGTGCCGAAGGATGCAAGATGCGCGCACTCGAAAAGGGAGATGTTTCACTCGTCAGTGGCCTACTCTCGCTCTCGCCACTATTTCTAACGATCATCTCGCCGTTTATCACTAGAGACCTCATACGTGGCTCTGAAGTGATCGGGATTGTGCTGATCGTCGCAGGTGGCCTGGTGCTTGTCCGTCGCGATGGCACTACCGGTAAAATTGTTCAGCCTGTGGCTGTAGTCTACGCGCTGATCGGCTCCGTGGCCTTTGCTATGAACAGCGCATTAGACCGCCTTGCCGTTGGTCAGGCGGGAGCGGTCACATCCGCCTTTGCTGTCACAGCATGCGCAGCCCTACTCACCCTACCGGCGCTCTTTCGAGTTGCATCAGCCAAGGTTGATCTCTCCGGGAATGCCGGGGCCTTTTTTCTCCGGGGCTTCTTTGAGACCGGGTTTATGGTAGCCAAGATGCTGGCGCTTACTACCCTGCCCGCCCATGTGGTTGTTGGGATTATGCGCATGTCGATGATCTTTACCGTTGTTGTTGGGGGCGCCTGGTTCCATGAAAAGAATCGGGGTCGGCGGGTGGTTGGTACGCTGATTATGTATGTTGGGCTTGTGGTGTTGTTGTGGTAGGGCGGCGGCAATCGGCCCACGACGCACACCTGATTTTTCGAGCTTTTCGAGTGTCTCTTGATATTTCGGATGTAGACTGACCGAGGCCATCGCTGCTCGCGCAGCATAACCGCCATTGATCAAATCCTCAGCCACTGAACAATAGTCTTGTGAGTCCCTGTGCTGGTTGGCTAGAAGTTTTATTGTAACTACTCAGCAAATTCTGCCGCAATAACGTTAGCCCCTATTAAGGGGCGG
>JBBALZ010000044.1:0-19456 GCA_040402735.1 Bdellovibrionota bacterium | reverse complement strand
CAGATACCAAGTTAGCTAGCACAGACTAAGTTCCATTTCCATCAGAGGCAACACAATACCTGCGCGGGTGGATTGCATATTTCAAAATAATCAGTCCAACCGAGCAACGACAACTACAGAGACTAGACGCACACTTACGCCGACGACTTCGAGCCATCCAGCTCAAGCAATGGCGTAGAGGTAGAACGATAGCTCAACGCCTTATCCAACTTGGAGCGAGGAAAACAACAGCGTGGCGTACGGTATACGGAGGGCGTAAATCCCTCTGGCGCCTATCGCATACTCCAGTGGTAGACCGAACACTACGGAATGCATATTTTGCCAACCGAGGACTGGTATCGCTGGCGGAACGCTGGAAGCAACTTCAACCCAAACCTATTGCACAGATGCAGTTTGCGTTTGTATGACTTAGGTAGCAATACCGCTCGGGAACTATGCCTCTGATGGCGGCAAACGTCCCAAGCCCGAAGAGCCGTATGTGAGAACCACAAGTACGGTTCCGTGAGAGCCGGGGGAGGGTAACCTCCCCTAGCTACTCGACAAAATTCAAAAGCCACAGTGATTTTGAGTAGATGCGCAATTTCAGACCCGCAACTGCCGAACTTAAGTTTAGACCTCATAAATTCACTAGTCTACCTTGGCGCCAATGCTTTGTTCATGAAACAAGTGTGTGGCAGTCAAAGCACCTCAGTCCTGGTATATACTTGATTGCGATCACTTCTCTGCGTTAGCTGCTGATACAAAATTTATAGTAGAAGCATATCGTCAATACAGAAAGGGCGTTGATGGCGTAGACGATGATCCGGCTACCTAGTTTGCTGATATAACTACGGAATTAATCGATCTTTTTATCCATCCTATAGTTGTTCTACAGTTCTTCAACTCTAAAGTCACACGCATGCTTAACTGCCTCATAAATAAGATGAGCTCTGAGAGTAGACTATCAAAGTAATAAGAGAGGCACGTTAAAATGAGTTTGTATTTTGCTGTTACTACTGCGAGTATTCCAACGCTAGACGGTTCAGTTCCAACGCTAGACGATTCAGAGATGGTAATTTTTCAAATGGCAGCGCCGTTATCAGGTGCAATTAAAAATTGTAAATCTTCAGGCCAATTTTCTCAAATTGTTTTTTTATGCGCTGCAACGAGAGCAGTGCTTGGCGATGCCCCAGAAGTGCATGCATTTGAGAGGGCGGTCTTTGATAAGGGGATTTCTTTACTTAGAGAATCATTGAGCAAAAATAGTGGTAGCGATAACGCTGAAAGAGAAGAGATTAAATTGGTTAAGTCTCTAGTAGAGTTAGCGCTTAATAGCGGCAACGCGGAAATAGGTTACCGGATAGAACTTTTTAAATTTGCAATTGGGAATGACGCGCTTAGACCTTTACGAACGTTCCAGTATATCTTGCCATCTGACATTGCAAAGTTTTCAGAATCAGACCTTGCTTCGTTAACACACGAAATTAGTCGAGTGCAATATCCGGAAATAAACAATAGTAATTTCGACAGCGTGCTAAGATTTCTAAAAAAAGTGGGCACGAAGAAGGCCATAGAAGTTTATCAGAGTTTTTGCAATGCTTTTGTCGACAGTGGAGAAGATTTATCCTCTAGAAGAACTGAAAACGGTTGGAGTATAGTTCGGGAATCTCTTGACCCTGACGCCCCAACGCTTAATGAACGCATGCAAGAATTGTTGATTAGATTTTTATTCTTAAAAGGAAATGGTTGCGATTCAAGGTTCTACGATGCTGCGGTTAAATGCGGCGAATCACTGGTAGGTAAGATCCAATCAGGGATTCAAACTCGGTCCTACACCTCTAATCAGAAGATTTTAGATGAATTGGTATCAAGTATCAATGAAGCTCTTGAAAGAAAGGCTAAAGCTGATAAAGCCCGACAGTCCGTTGAAACTTTGAGCCGAGTGATGAGTAATCATTAGGCTACCCTTCGTAATTCGTCAAGCTGCACTTCGGAGCAAAGTGAGTTTAGCTTACGAGCGAGGATAGCTAGCCCAGCATGACCGCGTACTCTGTGCTTACGTTTATCGTTTTTAAGAGCGGCGGTAGTGATCCAGTGCTGAATGTGCTCCGAGTCCCCCAGCCCTGGTCCCAGCCCTGGTACCTTCCAGCCCTGGTACATACTAGATTTAAACCTCATAAATTCACTAGTCTACCTTGGCGCCAATGCTTTGTTTATGAAACAAGTGTGTGGTAAGAAATAATATCCGCCAAAATCAGCTCATTTAGCGACAAAATTGCAGCGACGATCTTAAAATCCGGTGAGAGGAATCGGCGTTCGCTGCTTAAAGCACCTCAAGTGAGGGGAAAGTGCTAGCTTCTACATCTCGAGGCTGATGGTGGCACAAGAAAGAGTTTTCACCTTCGCCAATACAGAGATGGAGCCTTTAGAGAAGATCAACAGCGCCGATGAGGGCAAAATTTAGAGAGGGCGATCGATGCCTTAGGTCCCTAGGGAGGCCAACCTGTGCCTCCCTAGGGTACACTACAAGAGTGAGCAGTTATAGTGTTCGACCATCACAAAGATCGCGAACCTTCACGTTGTAGCACTTTCCTGCGTTAGGAATGCGGACGCACATATTAGAAGCGACCTTCACGAACGCACCATCTTTTGTCGCGCGACGAACTGATGTAGTTGAGCACGGGAACTTATAACGTGCCAAGCACTCGCCACGCGTGACGTCACATCCCATGCGTGGACCGCTAGTGCAGATAGCCTTGCCCTTACTGTCATAAATTGTGGCACGGCCGAGCTGGAATGGATTGCGCCCCTGCGTTGCTATGATTGTGGGCTCTCTTAGGAATCCTGCTAGGGGAGTGCCAACGCCACCTGTACGTTGAACCTGATTGTTCTTGTATTGAACTATCGCACCGATACTTGAGCGTTCGCTTAGGTTATAAACCGTAGGACACACTGCTGAGAGTTGCGCCTCGGCCGAAACTACTGACATACCTAGCACTGTGAACAAACATAACATAAATCTTTTCATAGCATCCTCGAATTAGTTAGAACCTCTAAACAAGCACTCTACTGCTTCTGTTTATCCCTGTAGTATCCTGTAGCTTGACTATTAGCGCAATCGGCGAAGTATATGTTTTCTATGTTCAAAAGATCGGTTGCTCCCGCGCTCCTGGCAACATCTCTGGTTGTGTGTGCAGGGTGCGGGGACCCGGACTCGTCGGATCAGACGTTTACACCCGATACTGTGTGCGGCCAAGGGGCCTTACAGGAGCAAACTGCCAAGATTGTGGGTGGTAGGGAGTGCGGGTCTACCAATGGGACGGTCGTGAAGATTCTCCTGTTTGATGAGGAGGACAATCAGACTATCTGCTCAGGGGTTCGATTGAATAGCACTAAAGTCCTCACAGCAGCTCATTGCCTCAATGAGTTTGTATTCTCGGTGCTGGTTGAGCTTGCCTCAGGGGAGCGCCTGAAACCTACAAAAATCATGATACACCCCAGAGCAGATAACCGTGGCGCTCTATTTATCAATGACGCGGCGCTCCTTAGTATTGTGCCACCTGCGGGAGAGATTCCCCCGCCTAGTGTGCCGATAGCGGAGCGTGTAGCGACGGGGGACACTCTTTCGGTGCTGGGCTATGGCGTGACCGATGGAACGCGCCCGGTCGGCTCTGGGGTGCTGCGGATCGGTGAAATGCGTGTCTCCGAGGTTACGACCGATTCAATTTTTAGCGATTATGTCTCGCCGACCGTGTCAAATACCTGTTTTGGTGACTCAGGGGGACCAGCTTTTATAGAAGATGGAGCTGGACGCCTTGTTCTGGCCGGCATAACGTCAACGGGTACCAACGTCACGTGCGCAGTAGGCGACAGAAGTGCCTTTACTAACCTGACTAATCAAACGCTACGCGAGTTTATCGAGCAAGGGATGTAACGTGTGCGAGCTTAGAAGCCATTTCAAAAATCCCCTGGCCTCCGGTTCGCTGCGCTACGAGATCGCGTCGTCTTCGGGAGAAAACGTGCTCGCTGTATCGCAGCGGATACACCTGCGCGCGTTTTCTCCCTGTATTCTCGAGCTCTCGTAGCTCACAGACCATCGCCTGCATGGTATTTTTGAAACGGCTTCTTGACTCGTGCAAGATGTGATTGGACCTCTGCGGGAAAGTACTTTGGACTAGGACATTGAGTGTCGCTGACTTTGCTCATTTAACATGTTTTAACCGAATGCACCGTTGAAGATTATGGAAGAGAAACCCGATTCACCACACTCCCCAACAGAGCGCTACTCGCAGAGAGGAAATCCGGCGTTTGAAGCGGTCATGGCTCAACGCACTGCAGAGAGAGAAGCTGCGTTTTTTCTGCCGCACCTGTGCTCGGGGATGCGGCTTTTGGATGTTGGATGCGGACCCGGGTCGATCACGCTGGGTCTCGCAGAGACTGTCGAACCTGGAGCTGTGGTAGGGCTAGATTTTCAGGAGCTGCAGATTCGTCAGGCTCAGTCTTTGGCTGATGCTCATGGGATAACCAATCTGCACTTCCAGGTAGGGGATGCATACCAGCTCCCGTTTCCCGATGGATCGTTTGAC
The DNA here is from genome assembly GCA_040402735.1 of Bdellovibrionota bacterium. Lineage (GTDB taxonomy): Bacteria > Bdellovibrionota_C > UBA2361 > UBA2361 > OMII01 > OMII01. The sequence continues at coordinate 14,891 of JBBALZ010000044.1, read as the reverse complement.
GCTGTTTTTGCCCATGCGGTTTTGTGGCACCTGCGTGAGCCTGTGAAGGCTCTTACAGAGATGCGTCGTGTGCTCCGACCAGACGGGATAGTCGGCATCCGCGACTGTGACTGGGGTGGGCGCATCTACGCGCCATCGACACCATTACTCGATCAGTGGTGGGCTCACACGGTCAAGATACGAGAACATAATAGTGGAAATCCGTTTTTAGGTCGGCACCTCCGGCGTCTCCTACGCGAGGCTGGATTCGAACGCGTGACAGCAGCGGCATCAACCTGGACCGCGGGTACGCGCGAGGAGGTTGCTTCGTGCGCAACGTTCCTGAAGGCGCAATTAGGTGGATTCGCATCAACGGCGGTATCGGAAGGATTAATAGATCGGGCTGGTATCGAAAGAGTGGCTGCTGAAATCGACACCTGGGCAAAAAGCGATGATGCATTCTATGTGGATACTTATTGTGAAGCGGTTGGGTTTTCTTAGGGGGCTCGGCAGTACATGTGTGTCCGATTTTTTGTCGATACGCGTTCTCAATGTGATGTGCCTGAGAGAAATTTATCGTTAGTGTTGGCGGAGCTCTAGCACCGAGCTGTCTCGACGCCAGCTGATCTGCAGGGCAGGTAGGTTATGATATGCTTGTACATCAGCGACCTATGTTGCTTGGGGTCTTCTCGCTGCAGAGTGAGTAGGAATAGGGCTTGCTCGGACTTGCGTCCTAAAACACGCAATTTGCCCATCAAACCAGGGTCTTGCCCCTTCCATGGCTCGGTGTCAGCCACTCGATTCCGTGATGAGACTTTATGCTCAATTGACCTTAGCTCTAATTGCTTTGGTTATACGAGATTCCCTTATTAGCATTGGCTAGGTCACGTTGCATGACCAATAACCTATAACCTTGATAATTTTAATTGTGGAGGAGCAATGGCTTCGAGAGAATCTAGCTTGAAACAAGTGTTAGACCAAACAGCCTGGACGAGGCAAATCGATGGTCCGGAGCGCCTATCTGGCGAGAATCCACAATACAACCGCGCCGATGTTATAGCACTTGGAGCGTCACCATCCTCGGAAAATCTGAGCAAGCTATTCCAAGTAATCGTGGCAGAGGTTGGCGAGAACAATCGTGAGAGTGCCATTAAAGGCCTCGCACATTACGGCGGTGAATTTGTCGCCTATCAGCTTGAAACGATCGCGCATCGAGGCGACTCGGCGAGATATGCTCAAAGTGCAGCTATCAAGGCACTAGAGGCTCTTGGGCTCGCTCCAAAGAAGGAGTTAATCTTTAATCCGGATCTCATGAATGAGATCTTTAAAGGGGGCATCATTTCCAGGACTACAACGGAACCGTTTCGAGGAAACCAGTCTATGGCAAATGTGATGCATTTTAACCAGCTAGATGGTGACATGGTCGGTTTTCCGCTGGGTGAAGCACAGCGGTTCCGTTTTGATTTCCAGATCGATTTTGATTTTGATCGAGCCTTGAGTCGATTCTCGGCATTAGGTCTATCAGTAACTCAACTGCATGCAAAAGCCCTCCAAGTGGAGGGCGATAGCTTTCCCGGATTCGTGTGGAAAAAACCTCGGCTGAATGTAATTTTTAGAATACAAAACGACGGCCCCGTAAGTGTTTTTAGCGACGCGATCCCGAATGAGGCAGACTGTCGAGGATATCAGGCTGTTGCACGCCTCGTGGCGCGGCTAGCAGTATGGGGTGGTGGGAAAAGGGCGCAGAAAGAGGTGGAAAAGCAGCGAACAAGTGTACCTCGGGATACGGATAGCTCGAATGAAGGATTGATGGATCTAGCGGCAGGCATTGGTAACGGAGATTGATAAGGCGAGGCAAGGCTGTGGCAGAGGTCAAAAAAACCTTTTGGCAAAACCCCCTGCAAACCGGTGGGCCGGCTGAGCTGGAAGGGATGGCTACGCCCGTGGTGCTAGGGTGGACACCGACCTTTGCCACAATATTTGAAATTCGAGCTTCACCTGAGCATGCTGTGAAGGTCTTTGAAGCAGTGAAAGCATGGGCAGTGGAACGCATGCCCCGAAATTCCCTTCCGAATTGTTCTATCGAAGAATTCCTACAGGGTATAGAGGTGCAGGCAGGAGCCTCTACGCTTCTTACTAAAACGCTCAAGAGTAACGCTGATAACCTTCTACCTGATCATTTGTTGATGAGCCTAACCCATCCGCAGCATGATTTTCCTGCCCGAAGTTGGAGGAGCACAATCGGGATATCCATCCATCAGCAGGTACTATACGTGAGTGCTACTGTTGAGCACCAGCTCCGTGCTGATTTCACAGGACACGCGGAATTACCGGGCCTAAATACGCCGCGAATAATTAGGGACCTAGTATGTCCGGGTACCCTTGCATGGAGTGCTTCGTCTGGAGGTATGCCGCTCGGTGCAGATTTTGTCAGGATAGGTCATCAAGAGTTACCCAAGTTTATCCACCAGATAAGAGATCCTCATCGTCGGCTGCCGTTAGTTGCGTTTTCACCGATGCCATTCGGTGCGAATGAAACTCTCTCCTACCCGGTTGATCTGCTGTACGCCACGAAGCGCCTTATCGGAGTTGCTGGTGTATGTGCGCTTACTGCAGCCGATCTCGATAAAAGTTTAGGCTGGGTAAGCCCTTCGATCGATAGAAAAGACCTACCATATAACGGATGGGTATACGTATATCCAGCAGTGAGTGACCGAGGAGACATTAGACCCATCAAATTCGACGTGAATACTATCGAAAATCGTGATGCGTTTTTAAATAGGCTACATGAGCTTGTCCTGCGGTCAGTTGTAGCTCAAAGAGACGTAGGGGTTCGCAAGCTTCCGATCGTCACACACGAGACAGACTTTGAGCGACTTCAGCGAGGCGCGCAGTTACAGCACTATCGTGAGGAGCTAGAGCGCACTAAAGATGCTGGTACGAGACACTCACAAGAGCGGGACGGTTCGCTATTAGCGTATGTGAAACTCCAAGATGCTGCAATTGAGGACCTGGAAAGGCAATTAGGTGAGGTGACAGGAAGAAATGAAGAGCTAATTGGGCGGGTTGCTGATCTAGAGCAAGAGCAAGAAGCGCTGAGAACACTGATCGAACTTTATCGGAAGCAAAAGGGAGCAATTCAAGAGCCCCGTGATGCACAGTCAAAACTACAGCCATCAACGATAGTAGAGGCGCTTCGAAGTCTCACAGATGAGCAGAATGAGCAAGTCGTCGTGCTGCCTGAAGCGATTAGTTCTGCCCAGGAGATGCTAGAACGAGGGCTTTTGACTAAGCCGGCGGCGAAACGCAAGGCGATGAGCCTTATATCGACAATTCTTCCGAAGCTATACAAAGCAAAATTCGGAATAGACCCCGGCGAATTGAGTGACCAGGCGCTGACTCAATTATTTGGCTTCACCGTTTCTGGGGTCGAACCCTCGGGGAGCAGTCAAGAGCAAGGGATGACTGTGTCTGTTCAATACCAAGGCATTGCTCGCGAGACCGACGCACATATCGGATTTGGTCGCCATGAAGGGCAGCGGATAAAGGTCTTCTTTTTCTTCGATGAAGAGCGCGAGTGTTTGGTAATCGCTAAAGTCGTTGACGACATACCTAGCTCGAATCGTAATGATGACGGCAGCGTGGTTTATAGGTCGCACAGGAGTCAGCCATGAAAGAACAACTCAGCCAGGGTGTCAGTGCGAGAAACCAGGAAGCGATACGCGTTGCGGCTCTGAGTGATTTTCATCCTGACGATAATAGACAAGCTGCTGCTAATAGATTGGAGATCCTTGAACAATTTGTTGAGCAGGTAACTTATACCTTTGAATCTGCGGGAATTCCGCCGCGGCGCTGGTTTGTTGCTATTATTACCTCATCCTTTGTAGGTGCTGAAGATACGGTTGTGCCTGGACCTGTCCTTCTGGCACAGCTGCATGGGTTAGCAAAGCAAATCTACAAGAATGAGTCGAGTGACTTTATCTCGGAGGCAGCCACATTTCGGTATGTAGTAAAGCAGCAACGAGACATTAATATCCAGACGGCAATAGACCAGCTTACAAAAGGCGGAGTTTTTGAATTGCCGCCGGACGTGCAGGAGGTAAGAAACCTCAACGAAACTGGAGCGGTGCAAATAGAGGGGCTGCTTAGGCAGGTCCTTGACCACCATTGCGCCGGCAACTTATATGACTTGTCCTATGCGCTCTTGCAAAGTGTAACGTATAAATTCAACTCCGGATTGCAGCACCGAGGGGATACGATCCTCCAGGCACTGTGCCTCGCGAAATATAGGAGCGATACCGGGGATAAGACCAAGCCCGTCAGGGAGGTCATAAAGCTTACTCCATACAAACCCGAGAGCGTTCTCAGCACTTTCAAGAAGGAGGAGATGCTGCGTCTTCTGAAAAGCTCCGACAGAACGATAGTTACTATTGAAGGCTCTCTCGCCAATCTAGATCTACTGGAGTTGCCTGATCTCATGCGTTTCGCTGTTCGTGCCGTGCATGCTATCGCTAGACAGCCAGGTATTACCTGTGAGGGACAGGATCTAATTGGGCTACGGCAGGTTCGAGATAACGAAGGCAATACATGCTCTTTGATGCGCCTACTGACGCAGGTAGCGCAAGCTCGCTGGATAGAGAAGTACCCTGGAAATACGTCAGCCTCTCCCGGAGATATCATCCAAAAGAGGGGTTTCACTGTCAAGGATACGCTCAGATTCTTAGAAAGAAGTTTACGTACAGCGGCTCAAAAGAAAGCCGTATCTGAGATGTCCAACGAGGAAGTCAAAGATGTAGTAAGTGAACGGGGATTGTCGCCGATCCTTGACACCATGATAGATCTGGCAAGCGATCCATCAATTATGGTGGATACGATCCGATTGCTGAGGCCACAAGACTCTGGTGATTTAACCTTAGATGAGCTTGTACCTCGGTATGTTGGTCTCAAGGTAGGCAAAGGACCAGAAGCAGCAGCAGGAAATCAATCTGGCCCGGGAAATGGAATCGATAACGGTTTTATTGCGGCGCTTCTAAGCTTGGCAGCTATCGGTATGGAGGTTAATTTTTCGCAGGATGAGATGGCCACTGCGAAGGAGATTGCTATACGGAGTCACCGGAAGAGCTTTGAGCGAGAACCTGATAAGCTGCTCAGCCAACTCCTTGAGCATATCGAAACGTTAGACAAAGGAGAATACACACACCTTACCAAGCAGCAGCTTGAAGTCATGAAAAATCTTTTAGGCGAAGTTCGTCAGCATTTTGCGGATGTTTTGCAGGAAGACCTTGGCTTCATGAGAAGTAAGCCATTCAACTATCAGAGAGAAGGTGTTCGTTTTCTGAGAATGAACGATACCGCTCTTCTCGCTGATGACGCCGGGCTAGCAAAAACATACCAATTGATTGCTGCAGCGATTGCTCGTGATGAGCGTGTGCTTTACATCACCCCAGCGGCCACTGTTCACAACGTTAAACGCGAGATACTTGGGCGATCTTATCTTACGGAGGATCAGGTTGCAGTCATTACCAGCGATAGCCCCACTCAGCGAAAGCGGGCGATTAACGCCCTTACGGAGCAGAAATTTGTTATCATTGGGTATGAGACTCTTTCTGTTCTGCATACACGTTACAAGAGAGATTTTGCGCAGCTACAAAAGGGAATAGGGCTAGTCATTATGGATGAAGCTCACACGCCTGAGAATGAGCGTACCGATAGAGGAGGCGCGGTACGCGCGTTGTCAATAGACAAAAAGTGGTTTGCTACTGCGACTCCGTATCGAAATGGAGTAGAGGGGCTCTTCTGGATGCTGAATGCGCTAGACCCTGAAACGTTTTCTAATCAGAAGTTCTTTGTCCAGACGTACTGCCGTGATCTTGGAGGACTGCACCAGCTCAATAGGCACTTGCGGAGGTTGATGTTGCGCCGAACTAAAGATGAGACGGTAGCGTGTTTTAGCCCACCAGGCCAGCAATCATTTGCTGATCAGTTAGCTGAGGGACAGCCTCGCGTTCCACGTCAGCGTCTTCTAGACCCGGCTGAGAAGGGTGCATTTGCGCTCTCACCCGAACAAGAGCAGACACTTCTGTGGATGATCTCTGACTTTCGCGGCTGGGCAGCCGAATACAATGAAAGATTCGCGCCACACGGAGAGGAGATAGACCTGGCTACGCTCAATCCTTTGCTCAAGTTCCAAATCATGCATAAGGCTATTTACGAGCCGGAGGAAGTTGGACTCCAACCATCAGAGCTTATGCATCAGGCGATTGATGATGCAGTCAACCAAGCAATTAACTCAGACCGTAAGATCATATTATGGGTCAGTCGTTATGCAAATGCGGATTTTCTGGGTGCGAGATATAGCAAGCATGGGGCCCTAATTCTTGATGGCCGAACCAAGCCTGAGGATCGAGTTCGGTTAATAGAGGAATTTCAAGACAACCCGAAAGTGCGCATTTTGGTCGGCAATGAATTGGCGCTCGGCACGGGCGTGACGATTACCGCTGCGCATGAGGCACTCCTCGTGCAGCCTCCTTGGACACCCACACGCTTCATTCAGACTATAGGGCGCCATCAGCGAGTGATTGGGCTTGATAATCTCAAACATGCCAAGGAATTCGCAGAGACGGCGGTACTGATACCGTATTTTTCAGACTCCTTTCTGCGCAGCATTGACGATCCTGAGCTTGCAGAAATCCTGGAACGAGGCACCCTTCCGGCCCAAACGTACCAAAGGCTCCGAGGCGGGCTGCAGTTGTATCGTGTCGTTACTGATGGTTATCAGAATGAAGATAAGTTCTTTCGTGAGTTTCAGCGCAGCCTCCTGAGCAGTATGGGATTGGTGGAGGGAGAACGCCGTTACGACCTGACTGGCGGAATTAAGCCATCACAGAAGGCGATGGTGGAGGTGGCTAAAGTGCTGGCCCCAGTGTGGAAAGTCTCACAATATAATCGTGAGGTTCAGGACTCACTCTTTCAGCTTGTCGCGCAGGCTCGATTCCATCAAGAGGGTGTGATGAAGGTGGCCAAGGTGATAAGCCACCAGGGTGTCACTGATCCAAGGGCACTTCGATTCATTTCAGCTATCTTTGAGATTAAGAACCGCGCCGTACGAAATGCGATTCTTGATCTCACTCCTCAGGTGCTTGAGCGCCTCTCAGGCACTGAGTTTGAATTCACAGATGAGGAGATCGATATTGATGACGGAGCCGTCAATATTCTCAGGATTCTGCCCGTAGTGCTCTCTGATTCTCCAAGTGCTCATACAGCCGGGCTACAAGCGATAATAGACGAATCGGTAGGTTTAGGGTCTAGTCCGGCGGAGAGGTCAACAAGGAGATCCTTGCTTTTTGGGCTGATTCCCTTCATGTCGCAGGAAGCGAGTCTCTCAGAGGTGCTCAGTTACTTAAATTTACCAGCTGCAGGTGTCTCACTTGAACACCGAGTCAAGGCGATATATCAACTTGGGAAGCTCTTCCAGATAGAGGGGCATCTCCCTGAGCAGATCACGCAAGGCAGATTATCTTCATTCCAGGAATTCGCGGTCGCATGTGAGACTGCTGTTCGCGCTACCCTTGAAGAGAAGCTGTCTATCCGCTCAGGGACAATCACTGAGACTCTCCAACGGGATTCTCAGTGGAATAATAGTGTGGACCATATATTGGGATTCGTTGCGGGATGGTTGACGCTAGAGCCGGCAGAGAAGCGCGATAAGCTCATGGCTCAGGCGGCCGAAGTCTTCGGCGCAGTTTTTGCGGATCGGTTGGCGGAACTGCGGGCGAGTAGCTCCCCGTCATCAGGGAGAGCCGTACGTTACAAGGCAGGTGAGCCGCAGTTCTGGAGTGCTATGGCAGATAACGAGAGGTATGAGTTTGATAGTCTTACCTTGAATCAGGAACTTCTCAGCAGAAGTATCGTTGACACGTACCGAGTGCTCAAACGCGAGATTTATGCTACCGGAGTAGAGATAGAAGGAGAACAGACGGGACAACTCTTGCAAGGAGCGCTTCGTTCAGACACGTATGACATAGAGATCGTTCGGAGGTCTGTGATTGAGCAGCAGGAGCTACTTATCGATGCTCTGGATCGGATTAAGATGGAGGACGATTTAACTCCTGAGCAAGAGGATTTGCTCAAATCATTGAAACTATCGGCGCAATCACCTGAGCACGACTGGTTTAAGGCAAGGCTTGATGGTGAGCGCTCGCTTGAATGGTTGCGAATGGAGGAGATAGTGCGTGATTTCGGAGACCGCGTCACAGATCCTTTGATCCGAGAACTAGAGGGGCTACTCAAGAAGAAGCAAACTGTTTATGAGAATGAGGGTAGGCCTCAGATATCCTATTCGTTAGAGCTCGCCGCCCAGCAACTGCGGGCAGCTTTCGGGGGTAGAAAATCTATAAGCGCGCGAATCGAAGAGACTGACCACCCAGCGATTATTTCGCGGATGGGGTGTCTATCACCGGCTATGGTGAATTGCTTTAACCCCGATTCCGAGCCGGTATTTACGCAATGGGTGCTAGGTGCTTTGGCGTCGAAGAATTTTAAGCTTCTTGTTGCGCGTGAAAGCAAACCCGGAGGAAGAATATTGGCGGCTGCAGCGTGTAAAGTTCGTCGAATAATTGGAGAGGAAGCAGAAGATAAGCCAACGCTCTTCTTAGAGCGCGGTCTCTCAGAGCTCGCTTACAATTTTCGAAGAGAGATGTTGGAGTTGCTTTCTAGAAAAGCCGGGAGAGTAGTAGAGACCTCTGGTACTCCTCTTGAGGTGACGCATCAGATATATGGCCGAGTGAGCCCCTCGGATGTGAGAGTGGGTGGCACGGGAGGCTACACTGTAGACGAGTACGCAGAGGCTGTGTTCCATTTAAGGAGCTCTAGCGGCGTGGTGCACATGGCGCGACTGTATTCCCCGGATAGCTATGGCATAGACCAGGAGGATCGAGTTTTACATGGTATGGGTGTAGGTCAGCGTAAGTTAGATCGGGTAGTGGCGGATCTACGGCGCGTTGGGGCACGTGTGGTGATAGACATTCGTGCCAAAGGAAGGTCTCGGCTAACCGAACCCTGTCCAAAAGATAAGTTGGAGGAGCACTGCAGCGATCTTGGAATAGATTATCAGGATTGGAGTGTGAAGCTTGGCAACCCGAAAGGGGGCGATGGAACATTCGCATATGCGGCATACCAAGAGTTTATGAGCACTCCGGAGTTCCAGAGCGGGGTACGGGAACTTCGGGATCTCATTGAGAACTCAGAGGGCAGGGTTGTCATCCTGGGAAGTAAGCCAAAGCAGCGTCATTGCACTCGTGGGCTTCTCATTCACGCGCTTTCTCAGTTGCTGTGGAATCCCGAGAGTCAGGAGATATCGGTTGGTACAGCGTAATCTGACTCTTAGATGTGCTTGGTATTCAGAGGGGCTGCAGGGAGGTGCTAGCCCAGTATTTCAGTTAGACTGGCACACTTTTATCAGTATCACAGGCCAGTTATCTCTTCGTAGCCGCGCTAAGTCACTAATTGTGTAACTTATCCATATCACTTGTAGCTGGGGGAATATCTCCCAAGTATTTATACCATCACTGGAGCAGTAAGGCGGCGCGATGGCAAGCCAGGAGGACATAGGCGAAAAACGAACTAGGCGTCGGGCAGACAGAACCAATGAAGGTCTGTTGGACTTTGCTTCGGCCGTACTTGGCGTCCCCGAAAGCCAGGCAGACGCGCCAATGCCACGACAGGCCTCAGAGCCGAAGTTGAGGGTTTATAAGGAATTCGACCCTGGCCAGCATCAGATGTTGACTAAATTCGCTCTGGCCGAGCTTTTTACAAATGGGAACGACATTCATAGACACCATCTTTCTCCCTTGTTGCGAGGTCTTAAAATAGTCGAACAAGTTGGTGTGCTTAAGATTGGTGACGAGGAATTTCGGGTACGGTTATGCTACAAAGATAAGCGGCTTGTACACACAATTGCGAAACAGGAGACCGCGAGATTTGAGGCCGCCCTCCGAGATAGCGGTATATTACTCGATAAAGACGAGCGTTTCAGTAGCGCTGTTAGTAAGCCATTTAAGCCAGAGCTGCTGGGGACATTAATCAAGGAATTGTGCCTTGAAGATAGCGAGGCATTAAAGTTGCCCGGACAGGCCGCTCGGGGCCTAGCTCACGAGATCCGAGTAATGGGACACGCGCTACAACTCAGTACTAAGTGGCGTGAAGGAGCGTGGATCTGGACATATGAACGGTCCGCCACATTTTTCCAGGATCTCAGAGCTATCATTTCAAAGCGAGAGCAAGAATTGGTCGAAGAAGATAGGATCCCTTCGCTCAACGAGTATGAGGGCTATCTCGTCGGTCAACGCGCTCTTAGGGGGGCGACTAATTCGGATGTAGTGGCGAAGCTCCTCATCGATCTATCCAAGCGCATAGTAGAAGGTACGACCGCAAGCTCTCTGCCCGTTCCGGGCGATATTAGAGGACGAACCGGAGACCAGGTGTGCGTTAAACTAGTCATGCACAAAGGTAAGCAACGTGTTGCATATCCTAAAGAAGATATGACCGTTTTGGCAGATCCCCGCTTTCTGAGGCAGTTTTTCCCAACAGCGCTGCTGCCAATTGATTGCTATTCATTCAACCAGGCTCAGGCCCTTAGTATAGGTTTGATGAAAGGGCTGGTTGACTTTCCGAAAAGGTTCTATCCGGCTGTACACGCACTGCTAGGCGATCCGCCATCAGATAATACCTATGCAGAGAAAATAGTTGCTGCCTCACCTCGGTCGATTCGTGTATTTACCGCTTCGGCTGGAGCTAAGTCCAGATGGTGTGCGGCAGAGGAAGATATCAAAATTCTTTGCTCACGAGCAAGCCAACGTCTGCTCAAAATTCCCACGGCAATAACGATGCTGGAGGAATATATGGTTCGTTTTAGCGGTTCCGCTCTCCGCGAGGCACTTCACTTGTCAGCTGCGCCAGAGGGGGATACCTTGTCGATAGTCACACCACAAGAAGGAGAGACTAAGGTCGTCGGGCAGCCTGGATTTCCTATTTTCTGGACCAAGGATGCTGTTTCAGGAATGTTATCAGCCACAGTATGGAAGCATCATCTTGAGCGTGTCCGGAAATTTCTTGCCGAAAAGTCTCCCGAGATGCAGAGGCAAGAGAGGCTTAAACTCAACCTTACGCAAAGGAGGCGTGAGTTACCAAGTCACTTTGTTGGCACACGGCAGCTTGGGGAACAGTTTCGGGCGGACGACTTTATCTCACTTGGTGATAAAGATAACTCTACTGCCACTAGTCTGTTCAATTTAGCCCCTCGATTCTTCCGGAGCTTAGTCAAGGAAACTGAGGGATTACCCGTTGACATGGTATTCAGATTAAGAGTGCCGGGAACAGGAATATACTTTACCGGAGTACCGATCAAAGCATCACAGAAATTTGCCATAGCTAAGAGCGATCTCAATCGACTTTACACCGAGCTAGCATCCGTCGTTCCGGGCAATCCCGAATTCAAAGTTAAGGAGCCTGTTACTCTGACAGAGACGGCGCTGCCATCAGCGCTGTTCAAAAGGCGGCAGTTCCTCCGAAAACTTGCGCGGGTAGTGAGCGCAGTTTCGGAGGGTGGCCCGGTGGCAACGTTTGTTTTCGAAGATGAGAGAGTTCTGCGAATATATCGCCGGGAGGATGGAAAAGGCACTGCGCACCTCGTTTCCTCCGAAGATCTGCGTTTACTTGCTACGCCGGAGATGGCGAAAATCCTTGGCGTTCCCTACTTACAACCATTCGACGGCGCAGTCCATTTTGAGTGTTCAGGCCTCACCTTCGAATCTGGACCTATCATCTGGGGGAGTCGAAAGTGGAGCAAGATTCAGCCCCTTTTGGAAGAGATAGAAGATGAGTCACACTCGACAGACGAGCTAGTGATTCATGGCATTCCTTTCTTTAAAACAATATCGGAATCGGGGGAGATCCGGTGGACTATCCGAAAGGAAGATGTGGGTAGAGTTAATTCAGACGAATTTGAGAGGGAGATTTTTGCGGGTGAGGTTCGCCGGCTTATAGAAGAAGAGTACACATTCCTGAATCGATTCGCGCTGCGCTTCTCAAATGGGGGTGTTGTAGTACAGCAAGTATTGAATACGTTACCGCAGATCAATGGAGTAGTAGAGCAAACGGAATTAGTGAAGGTGGGTGATGAGGTTGTTCCTATCGAGGTGATGCAAAACAACGGCAACTACCGCTGGGCGGTGCATAATAAATACTTAGATCTACTTGCCAGACATTTCAAGTTACAGACGAAAGTGTCTGAACCTGTTGAAAAAAAAGATTCAGGTGCGGAGAGACGCACTCGGTCTGTCGACGATGATACGAATGAGGGGCTCATGGATTTTGCACGCTCAGTCCTTGGGGACCATTTGTTAAGGGGAGCTGGATAGTAATCGCGACGAGTAGCCGCGAGCTCAAGTGAGAGGGCTTCCAATACGGTATCTAAATCGATAAGAAGTTGCGTTCCCGGAGTTGCCTCAGGTATCGTTACGGTCATAGCATAATCGAAAGGTGAGATTAACCGCTATGCCAAATTCGAGGCAAACGTGACGAGACCTGCATCAATAGAATCCTCAGCACCTTGGTGGGACCGCTATTTTCAGGTGACTGCGCGCAAGAGTTCTTTGCGCACTGAGATTCTGGCTGGCGTATCTCTCTATTTTAGCTTGGCCTACATCTTGGTGGTTAATCCGGCAATACTGGCTAAAGGTGGGTTCAATCCGAGTTCTGTGCTATTCGCGACGGCGGTGGCCTCCGGGCTGATATCTATTCTCATGGGAGTGTGGGCGCGCCTGCCGTTTGCGCTAGCCCCAGGTCTTGAGATGAATGGTTTTGTAGCCTTTTCAGCGATTGGCGTGATGGGCTTAACAGTGGGACAGGCACTCGGTGCCGTATTCTGGTCAGGAGTGTTGTGTGTGCTACTGACCTGGCTTCCGCTTCGAGGTTTGATTATTCGCTCTATTCCGGCTGGACTTCAGTCGAATCTGGCCCTCAGCGTTGGAGTTTTCGTGCTCACCATCGGGTTATTTCTCGCGAAGCTTGTGGTGTTTGATGGTGGGCTTCCGAGCGGAGTGGGCTCACCGCTCTCGTATGAGGCGATCGCCCTGTATATCGGACTCACATTCTGTATTGGGTTGCGTCTGAGCTACGGTGCCGGTAGTTCCTTTATACGAGCTGCGGCGGGCGCATCGTTTTTGGTAGCCATACTTGCTAGTTGTGTCTTTTGCCGCAGCGTTGGTATTGCAGCTGATGGTGCCACGTCTCTTTCCACTGAGATGTTCAGTGGTATCGGGCTGCTTGACTGGTGGCCATTCTCACATGGTGCAACATGGACGGTGTTTCTAGTGCTATTTCTGATCGACTTCTATGGGAGTATTGGGAAGTTTATTGGACTCACAGCAGCGACCAATCTTCGTTCTCGTGAGCAAGGGGTGATTGGGTTAGAAAAGGCGATGTATGTGGATGGTATCGGCACTATGGGAGGTGCGTTGCTGGGAACAACAAGCGTTATTACGTACGTCGAAAGTGCCATCGGGATACACGCCGGCGGTCGCACGGGCATTGTGGCAATAACCTGTGGTGTTCTTATGCTCGCAAGCCTTGTGTTTACTCCCCTGGTTTCGCTGGTGCCGGTTGTAGCGACATCTGGGGTGCTTGTGTACGTAGGTTATGCGTTGTTTCCGCGTGATGCGTGGCTTTCGGGGGAGTTTGGAACGTTTGATGTCGTCGTGGGTGTCCTCATGGCTATAGTGTCCTTTGTAACATTCTCGTTAGATAAGGCGATGCTTTTAGGCTTTGGGGCATACGCGGTACAGCCGCTTTTTCGCAAGGATGTGTGTTGGAACCCGGTGCTGGTCGTCTCGTTTATCCTTTTGTTCATAAGCGTTGCTGTCCAATTGAAGTTCCTTTCGTAGTAATTGGGTGGGCGGGCTGTGAGGGAGTCATTATGCTTTTTTGTCTAAAGGGAAGGCTGCGCCGTGTGCTTAGTGTGATGCTTCTCCTGGCCGCGGTGGTCGTGGCTGCAGCGGATGGGAATATCGAGGAGCGCCCACTCAAGGTGGGGATTATAGCCCCATTATCTGGTGCCGTCGCAGCTTGGGGCAAGAGTGTCCAGAGCGCTATCGAGCTTGCGAATAGTGAGTCGAGTAAGCCACGCCGAGTAGTGCTGAGGTTGTTGCCTTGCTGATAAGAAAGCCGGATGTGTTTTTTCTGATGCTTTCGGAGCCGGCGGCAGCCGCAGTTGTTAGACAGCTCCGGGCGATGCGTTACTCAGGTGATATAGTTATGCAGTCAAGTATGCTTCAAACCTATGACAGGGGAGCACGTGCTCGTTTTTTGCCTTCTAGTGCGTCCACCCACGAGCACGGCGTAAAGCACGGCGCCACGAGAGAGCTAGAGCGATCGCCTCAGTTATCTCGGCAGCGCTCGCCTCAGGGAATGAATGTGCGATCTCGTGGAGGATGGTGATAGGGCGCTTTAACTCCTGTATCGAAAACATCTCAAAACAGGCATCAGCCACGAGTAGAACGCGGTCTTGTTGAGTGGTGGTTAAAGTTACTGTGGTGGTAGTTTCGGACATGAGATCACTGAGAATTAAAACAATATCTGCATGAGAGAATAGCGGAGAACTATGCGACCTGTATAGAGAAGAGTATTCAGCAGCTTATGATAATTCAGAGGCTGGAGTACGGATGAGTCGTTCTTAGATCGATTGAGCGACATCAGGAAGTAGTCTTCAGGTGGAACATCGGTTTGTAATGCCTATTTCGGTGGGATATATGGCTTTTTAGCTCTGGCACGCATGCTGGAATGCCGATAGATCTGCTAAATGATTAAACCTAAATTCGGCAGTTGCGGGTCTGAAAATGGCGCATCTACTCGAAATC
>JBBALZ010000043.1:0-19543 GCA_040402735.1 Bdellovibrionota bacterium | reverse complement strand
AATTTAGGATAATAACTACTCACCAAAAAAAGGCACCCCCGACTAGGGGGTGGCATGAAAAAAGATCCCCCAAAATCGCCTCATTTAGGGACCAAATTACAGCCACGATCTTAAAATCCGGTGAGTAGTTACGGATAATCGTGGTCACATAGAGCGCGCAAGCAAAAAACCGGCTTAACGGTCTGGCGCTTGGATAACTGCACACATCCAACCGTTGTCACTCTGCTCAGAGACGAGGTCCCAGCTGTATTCCGCACCGTATACATGCCAAACCTGATCCCAGACGATCTCAGTAATCCCTGAAAGGATCGCGGTGGCGCCGGGAGACGCTAGCCTGGTTAGCTCCGGGGCGAGGTTCATCAGCACTTCACCGTATACGTTGGCCAAGATGATGTCGTATGGACCTTTAGCCGCAGTAATCGGCGCGTTTGACACGCTCACTAAGTGCTGTACGTTGTTGAGCGCGATGTTATCACGTGCATTCTCTAGAGCGCCTAGATCTATGTCGTTGCCCTCAACCGCTACACCGAGCAGCTTTGCTGCTGCTATCGCCAGTATGCCACTTCCCGTGCCCAGGTCATACACACGCAGCGCGCGCGGCTCAGAGATGGTCTTTACGTGAGCACAGAGAGCCGAAAGTACCATTCTGGTAGTGGAGTGGTGTCCTGTACCGAATCCAAGACCCGGTATAATCCTGATAGCGCCTGGTGTTGCTGGACGGTCATCATCTGCCGAATGAACCGGCACGATCTCTAATCCTCCGGCCCGAATAGGCTCCCAAACATCGGGGCAGGCAGCCGTCCAGTTCTCTTGACGCACCGCTGATACAGATACAACTCGACACTTAAGAGCTACAGCTTGCAAAACGAACGACTCGACCGCTGCCTCGGTTCCCTCTAGGTAGCAGGTTATCTCAGGAGCCCGGTCGACTGCCGTACCTGCTGCTCCGCGTTCGACCAGCTCGGCGCACAACCCATCTAATTCGTCACTTGAAAGTGACGAGTCTTCGGGAGTGACAACAATCGCAAACCATTGAGGATCGGAATTAGAGTGACTTTCTGAGCACTTCAATTAACTTGTCCTTGGCCACTGCACCGACTACGCGATCGACCTCAACACCGCCTTTGAAGATAACCATGTTGGGAATCGCTCGCACGCTATATTGAGCGGGGCTCTTTGGATTATCATCGACGTTTATCTTGTAAATTGCTACCTGTCCGGCAAGCTCCTTGGCCACCTCTTCAAGCACCGGAGCAATGCTCTTACATGGCCCACACCAAGGGGCCCAGAAGTCGACAACCACTAGAGTGGAGGCCTTTAATACCTTCTCATCAAAATCAGAATCGTTAATTTCACCAACTGAACCCGCCATATACAACTCCTTGCCTTATGTAACTGTGGCTGCTGTGCACATCAACCGAGTATCATTCAACACCAGCATAACGAAAGTGTAAATCCCCTAACATTACCGAGACAGGGTACAGTTCTGGCGCTACTTTAAGTAGTTTGAACCGAAATGACGCCCCCCAGCGTCATAAGTTTAAGAGACTTAAAGTCGCGCCCGCTAAGCCTACAAGGGCTTGTGCGGGTGCGAGGAAAGATTAGAGGGGGCGGCTATGTTCGAACATGATGCAGTGCGGGTATCTGCTTTAAAACGGCGCGAAAGTCCTGTTCTGGTTGTTGATTCGTACGCTCGCGGGATTTCGATAGGCAGAGCTGATGGCGAGGATAAAAGTTATCAGTTGCAGATAGACGGCGATTTGCGAGCGGGGCCGGGTGGATTGAGGAGCCGGTATGTTCTAGGGTCTTGTGAGCCGCTGGGGGACCTTGAACGCCACCTGGCAAAGCTTTCCTCACGAGGCGAGCTTCGGCGTACTACGATCGTTTTTGGGGTAACTACGGATCCATTTCACCCGTTTGACGAAAAATTCGCCGCAAGTATGAAGTTTCTAGAGCTTTTTGAGCGCTACGCGCCTGGGAGGCTCATTGTGCAGACGCGTTCGCCATTAATTGTCATCGGGCTGCCGGTGCTGAAGCAGGTGCGACACAATACGTTCGTTCAGATAGGAATTGAGACCCCCTTAGAGGAGGTTCGACAACGTTATACACCTGACTTGCCAACGGTAGCTGAGCGGTGGAAGACCGTTAGGGCACTCAAACGGTTTGGCTTTAAGGTAGGAGTTCAAGTTGGGCCGATCCTTCCGTATGGGGATTGGCGTGCCGATGCAGGTGCGTTCGCCGAATCTCTTGCTGCGGAGGCTGATTTTGTAACGGTTAAATCAATTGCCGATACAACCCGCGGAGCGCGGCCGAGTGGTGCGCTTGCGAGCAAGCTTGCTGCAGACAGGCAATTCTTCTGGCTAAGAACGGACACCAGAAAGCCCCTGGCAGCGGCACTTGAAGCAATTGCGCCAGATAAGCTCTATCACCCAGCAGAGCTTAAGCTACCGGAGCGGCAGATGGTTTTGTTTGGGGGGTAGGGGGGGGTGAGCAAAGGGCTCCGCTTAACCGAAATTCCGCAGTTAAGGAGGATGAATATGGAGCAGGTACTCGAAAGCGCTGAAGTATTTTGAATTTTTCGGAGGCGCAACCCTGGCAACGTCAGAGTGAGCACCGAAAATTCAAAAGCTACAGTGATTTTGAGTAGATGCGCCATTTTCAGACGCGCAACTGCCGAATTTAGGATTATCTCCTCCCCGCTTTGCTCTGCAAAGCCGCCCCCTTATAGGACCTAACCTTATTGCGGCAGCATTTGCTGAGTAGTTACATTTTTTTAAGGACTTTAACGGCACCTGAGCGGGCATTCTTATGCTTATCAGAAATGCCAGCTGTTTCGAGCCGATAACGGGGGCATTGCGGTGCCCTTCCAATCCCTAATCTCTGTTTTAGGTTTGACAATCCTCCCACTAAGCCTTAGCGTCACCTGGCTTACACGGGGGTACCGCTGCTATGTCATACGAAACCTACAAGATTCTTCACCTACTCGGTCTAACACTAGTCGTACTCTCTCTAGGCGGAATTATCGTTCATGCGATCAACGGTGGCTCGAAGGCTACTAACGCATTTCGGAAGGGAGCCGTAATCACTCACGGAGTGGGGTTGCTGTTACTCCTTGTTGCAGGTTTCGGTATGTTGGCTAGGCTCGGTATTCACTCGTTCCCTGGCTGGGTGGTCGGCAAGGTAGTCATCTGGCTAGCGCTTGGTGCCTTTGTAGCCTTCGGCTATAAGCAAAACCTGGCGAAAAAGCTCTGGTTTGCAGTGCCCGTCTTGGTAGTTGTGGCAGCTACGCTGGCGATCACCAAGCCGTAGTCACCAAGCCGTAGTTGCTAAGCCATAGCCACTTAGCAGTAGTCGCCTGTTGCGCGACAGTGTCAGTGCAGATAAGCGCGCCCGGACGCGCTTAGGCGGTTATACTCTATTTACATTCTCGTACGTTGTCGTGCGCTCTTGTGGGATCAGCCCTGCAGCTTCGATAGTGTGGCGTATCTCGCTCAGTGCTAGGGCATCGGGAGAATCTGAGCCAGCCATGTGATAGATCTTCTCCTCGGTCACCGTGCCATCTATATCGTTAGCTCCGCACAGTAGAGCAGTTTGAGCTGTCTTAATCCCAAGCATTACCCAGTATGCCTTGATATGCGGGATCGAATCGAGCATCAACCGACTCACCGCAATAACGCGTAGATCCTCAACCCCAGTTGGCGCTGGAAGCCGCTGCATCCGGTTACCCTCGTTATGAAACGCTAGAGGAATAAAGACCTGAAAGCCGTGTGTCTCATCCTGTAGGTCGCGCAAACGAAGCATGTGGTCAATGCGCTCTTCGATAGTCTCGATCGTACCGTAGAGCATGGTGCAGTTGCTCTTTAATCCGAGCTCGTGCGCAGCCCGATGCACACCGAGCCACTCATCGGCACTGGCCTTGTCGCGACAGATCTTCTTGCGCACTCTGTCGGCAAATATCTCAGCCCCTCCACCAGGAAGAGAGCCTAATCCAGCCGCAACGAGCGCCTCAAGAACCTCTCTGTACGACATCGAGTACTTGGTCGCAAAGTAGTGAATCTCCACCGCTGTAAAGGCCTTAATGTGCAGCGCTGGGAACTCTCTGCGGATCATAGCCAGTAGATCAAGGTAGTACTGAAAGTCGAGATCTGGATTTAAACCGTTCACGATGTGTATCTCAGTCATCCCCGGCTTGTAGCGCTGCTTAATCCACTGATAGGTGGCTTCGCTGTCCATGGTGTATGCCTGAGGCATCCCTGTTTTAAGCCGAGCAAAAGAGCAGAAGAGACAGCTCGCCTCGCAGACGTTGGTTGAATTAAGGTGCAGATTCCAGTTGTAGTAGGTGGTGCGGCCGTGCTTGGTGAGCCTGACGTGGTGCGCGAGCTGGGCTACATCGAGGAGATTTGGGTGGTGCCATAAGGATACACCATCCTCAAAGGAGAGGCGTTCACCGTTTAGGACCTTCTCTTGTATTGCGTCAAAGCTCGTCACGTGGCTCCTTTTGTGATCCTTCTGGGATTTTAGTCGTTGTAACTACTCACCTAATTCAGGATAATTTACTGGTAATCATACTATCCCTTTTAGGATTTTGAGTCATTGGCTATCGTCTGATAACTATGAGCGAAACAGAGATTTTTCAAATTCCCAAAGCCGCGCGGGAAAGGGCGATTATTTCACGCGAGCGCTATCGCGAGATGTATCAGAGGTCTATCGGCGATCCCGAAGGTTTCTGGGCGGAGCAGGCTAGAGAGCTGATTACGTGGCGCTCGCCGTGGAAGCGTGTCGTTGATTGGGATTTTAGAGCTGCGCATATCTGCTGGTTTGAAGGAGCGACTCTCAACGTCTCGGAGAACTGTCTCGATCGGCACCTAGCAACACGGGGCGACAAGACGGCTATAATCTGGGAGGGAAACGAGCCGGGAGATACTCGTTCTTTGACCTATAGAGAGCTTCACCGCGAGGTCTGCCGCGCTACAACGGTGCTGCGATCGCTCGGTGTCTCAAAGGGAGACCGCGTCGCGATCTACCTTCCGATGATCCCGGAAGCGGCGGTCGTGATGCTTGCCTGTGCGCGTATCGGCGCAATTCATACGGTGGTCTTCGCTGGGTTCTCCGCAGAGTCGTTACGCGACAGGATTAATGATTGTGGCTGCAGCTTCGTTGTTACCGCAAACGAGGGGCTCCGTGGGGCGAAGACGATCCCATTAAAAGCCACAGTTGATCAAGCAGCTGAGGCCTGCCCAACTGTCCAACGTGTGCTTGTGGTGCGCAGGACTGAGGCGCATTGTGCCATGCGTAAAGGGCGTGACCTGTGGTTTGATGAGGAGCTTGCGCGCACGGCCGGAGTTGATGATTCGGCTCCCGAGATTCTCGATACTGAGCACCCGTTGTTTATCCTTTATACCAGCGGCTCAACTGGCAAACCCAAGGGAGTGCTGCACTCAAGTGGTGGCTACCTGCTGCAAGCAACGATGACCCATCGCTATGTTTTTAACCTACAAGACGATGATATCCATTTCTGCACGGCTGATGTCGGCTGGATCACCGGGCATTCATACGTTGTCTACGGGCCGCTGTCGAATGGGGCCACTACTATCATGTTTGAATCTATTCCGACCTATCCTGATGCTGGTCGTTACTGGGATGTTGTCGAGCGTCACAAGGCTACGATTGTTTATACAGCGCCGACTGCAATTCGAGCGCTCGCTAAAGAGGGGGACCACTTTGTTACGCGTTACGACCGCTCATCGATACGGGTTCTGGGAAGCGTTGGCGAGCCGATTAATCGTGATGCCTGGCTCTGGTATCATTCAGTAGTTGGCGAGGGTCGGTGTCCGATCGTTGATACGTGGTGGCAAACCGAAACAGGAGGCATACTAATCGCTCCGCTTCCTGGAGCAACTGATACGAAGCCGGGCTCGGCAACGTTGCCACTCTTCGGAGTGCAGCCTGTCATCGTTGATGAGCACGGTAAGGAACTCTCAGGTAATGGAGTATCTGGACGACTCTGCATTCGCTACCCGTGGCCGGGGATAATGCGCACCGTTTATGGGGATCATCAACGTTTCAAGCAGACTTACTTTTCAACGTACCCCGGTTTGTACTTCACTGGAGACGGCTGTCGGCGCGACAAGGATGGCTACTATTGGATAACGGGACGGGTTGATGATGTCCTCAACGTTGCGGGCCACAGGCTTGGCACTGCAGAGGTAGAGAGTGCGATCGTTCGCTCTGGTGTAGTGGCCGAAGCAGCCGTGGTTGGCATACCGCACGAAATTAAAGGGCAGGGGATCGGTGCCTTCTGTGTGTTAAGAGATGGAGTCGCTGATGATGCGGCGACTCGCAAAGCGATTGTTGATACCGTGCGAGAAGTGATCTCACCGATAGCGAATCCGGACACGATCTGGTGTGTGCCTGGGTTACCCAAGACCCGCTCAGGCAAGATAATGCGCCGCATCCTACGCAAGATCGTCGAAGGCGAGTACGCCAGCATCGGCGACACAACGACCCTGGCAGAGCCTTCGGTTGTGGATGCGATTGTGGGGGTGGTTAAGGGGTAGTTTCTAGGAGAGAGAGGGTAATCGCCCGAGTGCGTTTGTTTTATTACGATGGGCCATTCCGCCGAATTTGGAATTAATAACAGCTAGTTCCAGGCATTTTGGCTCCCATATAAGAAGAGAGAATTGCGACGCCCTACGCTTTTCCCAGCGATTTTGTTAACGCAGAATTATGTGCTATGCTCTACCTTCCTAGTGAAGTTTTCCTGGCGCCTCGCGTTACGTTCGATGGTCGCTCCAGCCTTATTGCTCCGCCGGATGCCCTAACGGATTGTAGGCTTTACTACCTTAGAAATAACGGAAGATGTGTCGCTCCGGCAGCTCCATCTTCACTTTCAGCAGGCGCAATGCAGGACGCGAGGTTCTGCATAACGTACGCACTGAGCAGAAACACTGCGCAGAGATACTGCGCAGAAACAAAGATAGAGAGATATATGACGCAAGAACCTACAGCGACCAAAGTCGCTTCCACACCTTCTTTTGATACGCTTCCGTTTGCACCGTTTCTTCAAGAAACGATTCGCACGGTCGGGTACACAACACCAACTCCGATCCAAGCAGATGCCATTCCAGTTATTCTAGAGGGGCGTGACCTTATCGGTCTAGCTCAGACCGGGACAGGCAAGACCGCCGCATTTGTATTGCCGCTCTTACATAAATTAAGTGGCGGCAAGAAAAAGGGGGTTCAGGCACTAATTTTGGCGCCGACCCGTGAGTTGGCCGAACAGATTAATGATGTAATCAAGACCTTCTCCGGTCGTACGGGTATTCGCACCGTTACCGTCTATGGCGGTGTTTCGCACCGTAATCAGATATCGCAACTTCGCACTAATGTGCAGATAGTAGTGGCGTGTCCAGGACGATTGATGGA
Source organism: Bdellovibrionota bacterium (assembly GCA_040402735.1). Taxonomy (GTDB): domain Bacteria; phylum Bdellovibrionota_C; class UBA2361; order UBA2361; family OMII01; genus OMII01. The sequence goes on along the minus strand of JBBALZ010000043.1, from coordinate 12,118 downwards.
CCACATCCGCGGCAACACGATCGATCTGTCCGGAGTTGACCATCTGATTTTAGATGAGGCTGACCGGATGTTGGATATGGGTTTTATGCCCGATATCAAGTCTATTATGGCTGAGTTGCCAGCAGAGCGTCAGACCATGCTCTTCTCTGCAACTATGCCAGAAGAGATAGCCCAGCTCACCAAGAGCTACCTGAGAGAGCCACGCACGGTGCGTGTAAAGGCCGAGCAGCCAGTTGCTCTCGTTACTCACTCGATGTTGACACTAAAGCAAGAGGAGAAATCAGAGCGCCTCGCTTCATGGCTTCGTGGTAATCCGAACGCCCTGGCAGTGGTGTTTACTAAGATGAAACATACCGCAAAAAGACTCGGTGATCGTTTGACCAAGGATGGAGTTCCAGCGGTTGCGCTACACGGAAATCTCTCTCAGGCACAACGTCAGAAGGCTCTGCAAGGATTTCGTGATGGGAGATTTCGTGCGCTCATTGCAACGGATATCGCATCTCGCGGGATCGATGTAGAGGGGGTTACTCACGTTCTTAACTACGATATGCCCGACACCTTAGAGGCATATATACATCGAACTGGTCGCTCCGGTCGCGCATCGCGCGAGGGTAGCGCTGTGTCCTTTGTAACTCGTGCCGATAGATTTATGGTTCGAGCGATTGAGAAGTGGATTAATGGTCCGATGATTAGACTCAATTCAGAGGAAGATGCAGATGTAACACATTCCGCAGCTTCGGATGACTCAGAGACTTCTCAGAAAAATTATCGCCCACAGAGACCGCAACGACGATCTAAGGATGCACCTCGCCGCAGCCAACACCGCAGAGATGGTGACAGCCAGAGGCGAACCGCGCGTGGAAGCGAGCGGTCTGGCGACCAGCCATGGCGCAGGGAGCGTAGCGAAGAGTCCTTTAGAGAGCGTCAACCACGGGCCCGGCAAGGGCAGCGTGACCAGCAAAGGTCGCTTGGGGGAGGCCGTAAGCCGTTTAAAGGCCAGGCCGATATCGATCCTCGGGCTAATTACGTTTATCGCGAGCGCGAGCCTTATTTTATCGATCGCGGCGCATCAGAAGGAGCTAATAGCCGGGGCAAAAGCCGGCGACCTCGCATTCAGGGCCGTGAGCCAGGGCGTGAATACGGTCGAGAGTACAATCGCGACCAGAACCGCGACGCCGGGCGAGGTGAAGGGCGCAGTGATAGTCGCAGTGAGCGGCGCAACTATGGGCGCAGTCAGGGCCGCAGTCAAGAACGCAGTCAAGAGCGCAGCCAGGGTCGGACGAGCGAGCGGCGCAGCGAAGGTCGCACTCAGGGGCGCAGCCAGTCTCGCGGTCCAGGTTCTAGAGGAGGCCAAGGGCGCCAAGGTTACAATCGAAGCCCAAGACCGTAGTACAACGCGAACAGGACTTTAAGGTTAAGTAACTACTCACCGGATTATAAGATCGTCGCTGCAATTTCGTACCCCGAACTACGCGCTCACAATCCCATGTTTGCGCCCAACGGTGGCAAAGGCCTCGAGGGCGCGATCAAGGTCTGAGCGCGAATGACCAGCGGATATCTGGACACGGATCCGCGCTTGGCCCTGGGGCACTACCGGATAAGAGAATCCGATCACGTATATCCCCTCTTTGAGCATATCATCGGCGATAGTTGCTGCAAGGCGCGCATCGCCTAGCATAATTGGCACAATCGGATGTACCCCGGGTCTCACAGTATAACCGGTTTTCACTATCTCAGATCTGAAATACTTGGTGTTCTCTCTAAGTTGCGCTACAAGCTCGTTGTTGTTTTCAATAAGCTTGAGACACTCAATAGATGCCGTAACTAACGCTGGCGCAACTGTATTGCTAAACAGATAAGGACGACTCCGCTGCCGCAGCAGGTTGATAATCTCGCCTCTCCCGGTGGTAAATCCGCCACTAGCTCCACCGAGGGCCTTACCGAGAGTTGATGTTATAACGTCTATCTTGCCGATTACGCCGCAAGCTTCGATTGATCCCCTGCCGGTATCTCCAAAAAAACCAGTGGCATGGCATTCATCGACCATGGTTAAAGCCCCGTATTGCTCAGCCAGCTGTTGAATCTCAGCAAGCGGAGCTACATCACCGTCCATGGAGAAAACGCCATCTGTGGCGATCATCATTCGTCTGGCCTTGGGGCGCGCCTCTTTTAAGCAACGCTCAAGATCATTAAGGTCGTTGTGAACATATCGGAAACGCGAAGCTTTGCAGAGACGAACTCCATCAATTATCGATGCATGGTTCAAGCTATCGCTGATTATTGCATCTTGCTCTCCTAGAACGGTTTCAAAGAGCCCGCCATTAGCATCGAAACATGAAGGATAGAGAATAGTGTCCTCAGTATGCAGAAACTTGGCGATTAATGCCTCGAGCTCTTTGTGGATAGTTTGCGTGCCACAGATAAAGCGGACAGATGACAGACCGAGGCCCCAATTATCAATTCCTCTTTTAGCAGCGGCGCGCAGGGTAGGGTTATTAGCTAATCCGAGATAGTTATTGGCGCAAAAGTTTAAAACCCGCACGCCATTTACCGTAATCTCGGCCTCTTGGGGCGATTCGATTACTCGTTCGCTCTTCCACAAACCTGCTTCGCGTATTGAATCGAGTTCAGCTAACAGCTGTAATTTTACCTGCTCATTCATAGTTGTCCTCGGCGTCTAATTTAGTTCGCAGCATCTAAAAACAGATGAGAGCCACTACCACGATTAGCATGTTTTGAGTAACAGAGTCGCACGGCTGGGATTAAGTATTCTGCGAATCCCCGTTCAAAATCATACACCGGGGCCCATCCGAAATCCGTACGAGCGGCTGAGTCATCAATATCCTCTGGCCAACTATCAACTATTGTTTGACGTATCGGATTGATACTGTACGAGATTGTGCTCATAGGAAAGGATCTCTTTACCAGTTTGGCTATCTCCTCGGCGCTAGGAGCAAAAGCAGCCACATTATAAACTCTTTGTGAGAGACTTTCAGGTGATGCTTGGCTGAGTAACACTAATGACCTAATCGCATCAGGCATCATCATAAATGGGAGTCTCGTATCAGGACGCACAAAACAGGAGTACGGCATACCCTGAGCTGCAGCGTGGACCATCTCAGATGCGTAGTCGCTAGTGCCTCCGGTTGGAACAGTATGAGCGCTAATCAATCCTGGAAACCTGACTGCGCGAAAATCGATCTTAATCCCAGCGTTTTGTGGCTCAAGCATCCCGAAGTTTTCGCAGTAATAGCGTCCCAAAGATTCGCAGTACAGCTTATTAGCTCCGTACATCGTAATTGGATGAAGATGATCTACCTCGCGTACTGCGCGGGCAGCGACTTTGTCTTTGACAGACCTAATACCGTAAGTAGCAATAGTGCTTGTAAACACCAATTTAACAGGTTCCTTTCGCATCTCAGAATGCTTGCGCGCCAGCTCTAGAATATTGAGCGTGCCTGTGACGTTTACCTTATGGGCCATAAGTGGCGCGCGCTCTCCGCCGGATGAGAGGATGCCCGCTAAATGAAAGATAGTATCGAAGGGTTGGCCGTTACCTAAATCGTCCACAGTAGGCGAATCAGAGATATCTCCTTTAAGGACTTCCTTACATAATAGAGCGATATCTGGGCTTGGATCTCGCAAGTCGAATCCGGTAATATCGGACACGCCGAGTCTAGATAAATATTGAACTAGGCTGCTACCGACCTCTCCGGATACTCCGGTGATCAAAATACGGCCTGCTATTGAACTTGATGAGTTTTTATTCATAGATATGCCGCGCTTAGGTAGCTATTGGTCTTAATTTTGATTGGTTGCCGTCGGTGATTGTAGCATATTAGCTTGGTTGGTAAAACTGCGTAGCCATTCGGCGAAATCTCTAGAAAAATCACACCCACTGTGACTCGCTACTTGAAGAGCCCAGTACAAATTTCTTAGCAAAGTATCCTCTATTCTTATTTTGGCCTGCTGATAAGTATCATCTTCTATAGGCGCAGATTGTACGATCTGCCCAGCAATCGTTATTAGTAAATCAGCCATATCCTTAATCGTCTCGGCTTGATTAGGCCTGCCTTGGGGCTGATAGATACAGCTATTTACAACTGCACTCGTTGCTGCTCTAACCAATCGCGGAATCCTTAACTTTTTCTCTTGGCCGTGCTGGTCAGATACGAAAATAATGTCAAACTCTCCATCTCTTATAAAGCGGTGTCTTAATGCGGCCTCTAGTTGGGGAGCAAAGTGAAACCCACCGCTCCAATACTCCGGTTTTAGCACGGATTCAGCTACAAAAACTCTAGTACGATTGTCTGTGATCCGTTCGCACGAAATCGGCTCTTGGGTAAACGCATCGGGGACAATCTGTATCTCTAACCAATTCGATCCTGGGGAAAAAGCTTGGGCGCATCTCAGAATCTCTGTGGCCAATAGAGGTATCTTTGCAAGGTGATGTTTATCAAGACCTGATACAAGTTCTCCGTAGAGCTCTTTCAATCGCGTGCCTGGAGGATGCAATACAGTGAATGAATGCGGTTTCAGACCGCCTACAGGAGTACGTTCAAGATGAAGCTCAAAGGCAACGTCAAGTAATTGGTCGCATCTGCGAAATGTGCGCCATCGAAACTGTTGAAAAAATCGGTTGGATTTAAACAAATTAAGATACAGTTTAGAGCTATAGTAGAGGTCTGAGATAAAACCCGTTATACAATCAGCACATGAGGCTAGTAGGCTGGGCGGATCGCTAGGTGCAATTGCGCGCTCGGTTTGTTTCAGCGGGGCTACGAGTCCATCAAGTCTACGTCGTAGATTCTCTCTTAATTTGGCTAAATCATCAGATTCAGGGTTTGTGTCTCCCAAGAGCTCATCAACTAATCGTGGATCTAACGCAATTTCAATAAAGAACACTCGAGCATTAAACTGGCCAATTCCAGGTTCGTTCCCCGAATTATCGTATCGTCCTGGTGTTTCTGCTTCTCTTAATGAGAGATCCCATGAAAAAGAAGAATAAGGAGTAACTTTAAAAGATAACACATAAAGTGGCGCCTGCGCATCTCTCGCACCTGGATTCAGGAAAGCTTGGTTTGCTTTTATTATAGCATCGAATGTGCCGCCGGGTGCGAGGAGACACCATAAGAGAAATCCTTCATTAGGTGATGCTAAATTTCCGCCAAATGCAGAGACTACGGCACGCAAATAGCTATCTTGTTCTACTTCTAGAGCAGGGTGCCGATGCCTGTAGTGTTCGCCAGCGGCAGCTATGGTATTGCTCCCTATACTAGTCGGTGGATTAAGCCGCGGAAGACTAAAAATCTCTAAATTAACGTTATTAACAAATTCAGGTCCCGCACTTATAGCCGCTGCTGTTAGCTTCGCCAAGACTTCTGCCCTTGCGCCAGCGGCCAAACACGCCCCCGCTATTTCGTCGATCATGCTGGGCAAATATTCAGCCCAGCCTAACGTATGCTGACCAACCCTAAGCCTTATTTCGCCTCCGTCTAATTCTTTTGGAAATAGCGCATCAAGAACGGCAGTGCCGATGTTTAAGAGAGGGGCTAATTCAATAATAAAATTTTGATGCCGTATCCTGGGAGCAACCTTCAAAAAAAAATCTAGAGTTAATTTAAAGTGGTCCTCTATTTTACCGAGAGTTATTGGGCTTAATTTATCAGAAGAATTTTCATTGGCGTTAGGCTTTAGATTCTTATCAGGATAAAGCCCATGGATAAAAGGAGATACAGACACAGTGATCGAGTCTGTGTCCGTATTAACATCGTGTTTACAACTAACCCTAAATGCGACACCATCCGGAAGTTCCTCCTGTTTAAAATTAAATGTAGGTAAGTCCAGCGGCCCATTCTGGAGAAAAAGGTAGGTCCCTCGTGGTCGAAGCCTCGATTGCAATTGATCAAAATCAGAACCTGTAATTGCCCCCAACTTAGACGAAAAAAACCTGGGGACTGGTTGAGCCATAACTTACGAGCCCCCAATCTCAGACATCACTCACCCCCAGAAACAACCCAGGGCTCATGTCCTCGAATGTTGTCGCTGGCGTATATAACCACTCTGTTGTCCTGAACTGGCCAAAAGTAGATCGGGTTTGATGGTCTGGCTCCAGGAACTAAATCTATTAGGTACGTTCCATCCGCCGTTCCATCAGAAACTACCGGCTCAGCGCCACTAAGGCCGTTGGTGCCCCGGAACATAACTCGTCTATCTCTAAGCAAACTAGTATTTATAGAGGCCCCCAAATCAGTGCCAGATGCAGCTCCAGAGCACGGCCCTGGACAGAGATCCTTAACTAGCTTGGCTCCAGAAGGAGTGCCATCTGAGCTCCAGAGCTCCATACCAGTGGCCGCTGTTCCGCTAAAGAAATATATCTTACCAAAGGCGTTGCTGACCGATAAGGCACGAGCATTGTACCCCGACTCAGATGCACTTATTTGAAGCGTTCCAGAGTTGGTCCCATCAGTGATCCAGATCTGTTGATTCGGTACTCCATTAGTCGAATAAGAATCGATAGCAGTAAAGACAAAGCTGCTATCTCCAAAAGCACCGGGCGAACCTCCGTTCTCAGTTGCAAAGCTGCTTAAGGCTCCAGGTAGGATATCCTTAACTAAGTATGTTCCCGCAGCGGTTCCATCAGTTACGTAAAGCTCAACACCTGTAGCAGCTTCGCCGGCTCTAAAGAACACGCGCGCGCCATCATTGGTAGAGCCTAAAATCGTTATCCCGGGGGATGTAGTAACGAAATCAAAGACCCGCGTATGACAACCGGAGGCATCTGATTTTACAAAGCCTGGTCCGTGGGCCACTACACAAGCCGCGCTATCAACCTGGTCACCGGGGATAAAGCCGTAGAGGTCACTCCCTGATGTTGCGGTAGTGGCCTGAAAAACCACCATATCGCCTGCCGCTGCAAAGGAGTTTGTCGAAGAGCTAGCAGTCGAGTTGTTAAAGTCAAAGATCAATTTGGATCCCAAGGTCGTACCATCTGAAATCCACGGTTCAATCCCCTTAGAGCCGTCATTTGCGGCAAAATATAAGGCATTATTTGCCACTGTTAGTGCCGTTATACCGCTTGAGGCAGAACCGACGCTAATATCCTTTACAATACCGATACGACCGGTTAGTGAACTTGCGCTATCTAGGGCGCAATCGCTGGCTGATGGTGTGCTTGGGTCGAATTTCGAACAATCGGTAGCCAGAGGATCGTAAGCCCAAAGCTCGGTCCCATTTGCAGCAGTTGTTGCTACAAAATACATGACTCCATTCAAGACCACGAAGTTACTCGGATTGGAGCCCGCAGTACCTAAGTTTATATCCTTAACGAGAGCTGTTCCTGACTCGGTTCCATCGGTTGCCCACAGTTCATTTCCCGTTACCTCATTCCAGGCCCTAAAGAAACGACGGCCGTTTGAGAGGATACTCCCAGAGCTAGAGTTGTTGGTTCCGATACTACTAGCTGTGTTGTTTATCTCCTTGAGTAGATAAGCGCTGGAACCATCAGAGAACCACAACTCGCGCTGTCCACCTGCTGCAGGTGCTGGTGCAGATGAGAATGTAGAAAAAGCTAGCCCTTTAGAGTTAGCGCTAGAACCTGCATCAGCGGGTATAGTTGATGAGTAAAGAGTAGGGGGCGTTGGGCTGGTATTCCAGTAATAGAAACCAACAGAGGCACCAGACGATCTAAAGAACACTCCATTCTCGTTTGTACCGTAAATGGTTGTTGCGCTGTTACCGGTCGGATTCATATTAGCTATCATTCCGATACACAGGTCACCGCTAGTCGCAGCGACAAAGTCCGCGCCGTAAGTAGCCGCGCAATCATTAGAGGCTTTAGGGGCTATCATGTGCAGCTCAGTGCCGAACGCGCCAGATAGCGCACCACGAGTGGCGTTAAAATAGAGCCGACTTGCCGAGCCTGCTCGATAAACTGAGCTAAACGAGGGGTTAGTTCCCGTTCCTGAATAATCATAAACTAGCTTTGTTCCCGCGTTGGTTCCATCTGTGACCCACACCTCGCTATTTCCAGAGGAGTTTATCCCTTGGAAATAAACCGCTCCGTTCATCGTCGCACCGCTACCTAAAGTCACACCGGCGTTTGCGGGTCCAACAAAGATGTCTTTTAGTATGCCGATCTTTCCTAGTCCGTTACTTGGAGTAACACAGGTAGAGGTGCTTACGTCAAAACCGGAGCAGTTGCTAGCATCTGGATCATACATCCACAATTCACTTCCACTATAACTAGAGCTAGCTCCTCTAAATATCAGCTTTCTTCCGATAACTCCGAGTGGTGCCAGGTAACCTGAGCCTGAGCCAGGAATGAGGCTCTGAACCATTATCGTTCCGTCAGGGGTTCCGTTTGTCATCCACAACTCGTTACCAGTGGTGGAATTAGTGGTTGAGAAGTAAAAGAAATCCCCAGCGCAGGCGAAACGGTTTGAGGCTATGTCGGAGGCACCATCGAGATCTTTGATGGCCTTTACTAAGGTCAGATCGGACACTCCATCTGTAAATACTAGCGATCTTCCGGCCGATCCGAATGAACCGACTAGATATGCTCCATTATCACAAACGTTCAACAAGCTACTTGAGGCTATAGCGCCACCTATGCGGCGGGTTCCAGCATCTGTTCCATCGGTTACACAGATCCCTCTGGAGACCGATTGAGATGCGCACCCGTAGTAGGCCTTGGTGCGAGCGATATTTCCGGTAAGCGAAACTTCGAGCGTCGGAAAGGTAGAACTCTCTGGATTAATCGTATCTAGCACCCTTGTGTTTTGTGCTGTTCCATCTGTAACCCAAAGCTCTTCACCGAACTCAGGATTCATCGCCGTAAAAACTATCGATCCGTTGGCAAAGGTAAAGAAGCCCTTGGTATAACCGCTGTCATTAGTAGTGGTAGAGCTATTAATATCCTTTAGAAGCTGCTGCGAGCCTAGTATCGGATACGGTGTTGAGGTGGGGGTGGGGGTTATCGTCGGGGTAGGTGATTCAGTGGGAGTTGGCGTTGGAGAGGTGGTTAGTGAGGCTAGCGGGGTCTCTCTTGGTTCATTAGATTGAGGCCCGTCGTTTTTGGGCCAGTCGTCTAAGGTATCAGTGCCATCACTGCCCGGCACAGCTAGCGGCACTGAGAACTCACCAGTGGAATCCTGCATACGAGTAAGATCGGCTCGGCGAACTCGTTGTTGAGCCGAGTTGAGGGCGCCCGTAGTCAGGGTCTGTTCGTTGGCCAGACTTCCATTGCGGCGATTAGCGACTAGAAAATATCGACCATCGGCGCATAGTTCAAGGGCTATCACACGACCAGGACTACTGTATTCACTGATCGCTTGAGCGCCGTTACACCTCTGCTTAGGTAACAGTGATGAGGATAAGCGCCCTTGCGACTTTATAAAAAGCACCTCTCGACGGGCAGGAGAGTAAAGGGCAACTCCTTGTGAATAACTCGAACTCCTCCTGATTCTAATTGGAATAAGAATCCCTTTTGGGGAGCGCCAGGTGGCTTTTTTTAACGAGCGCCCCTTCTGTTTTATATTGCGCCCGCGTATCCTTACCCCTGATCTGTTGCTTAGCTGTCGCACGGTTAGAAATTCTATCTCCTTGCGAGCAGTTCTACGCCACTCTATTCGATCTCCGCCGGAGCCTAAAAGAAAGGTTGTTCTTTGCGTAATGCGATCACTAGTTGGGTTCTGGATGACAAACCATCGGTATCTCGATGAGTTGCTAACATCAACGATAGCCAGATCTTCAGCCCCGTTACCATCGATGTCAAAGCCCGAGAGTAGGTAGTATCTAGCGCCAACAGGTACCGACAATTTTAAGGACTTTGTTGAAGAAACGCCTGCGGAATTTGAAGCAGTGAATACGAAGGTCGAAGCGTCCTGTTTGCTAATTCGCAATAATTGGCGCTCACCCTTGGCTGTCTGTTTGTCAAAACGACCGAATAGTTGGGCCTCTTTACTTGGAGAGGAGAGATTGACGATTGATTGTTGTGTTATTCGACTGCCCCGCGACACTACAGCCGTTCCGCTGATGCCTGAAGAGCTGTTTTTATTTGTCAACAGATAGCTCTGACCTACGGCAGACCTACAAACAGTCCCTAGGATCAAGCAGGACAGTAGAGTAAGACTAGTCCTGGTCATCTGTCTTAGTTGACGATTACACGTAGTAGTGTAATGACTGTATTGGCAGCGTTCGTTTGCGGGACTCTTTACCTGGAAGATTTTCATAGCTCGAACCTTATCAACAATCGGCATCTTAAGCCAAAGACTATAGGCTTTTTTTACCCTTATCTGCCTGCTTTTGGTAGCTCAATCCTCGCGCCGGACTCTGTTCAACATCGAAACGGCGCTTATCGTACCACTCAACCATCTGAATACTGGCGTGACGCGAGAACTCTTGGACCTCTCTGTGAGGTATCCCGTCGGCTAAAAGCTTGGTGATGGCGGTTGCTCGGGCGGAGTGGGGGGTAGCAAAAGAACCGGCACCAGCGGCTAAGCAGTAACGTTTAAACAGCAGATAGACCCCCGTATCGGATATCGGTTTATCAGCAATACGCTGACCAGCCCTGCCGGTAAACCCCAGAAAGAGATAATCTCCATCGGCGGCCTTCTCTAGTTTGCGTTCAGCAACCAAATCCCACAGGGGCGCTGCCGCCCAATCGGGTAGGGCCTGCTCTGCGTCGCGTTTGGCCTTTGTGTGTCTAAGGTAAAGGAAGGTCGTTCCGGCGCTAGACTTACGCACATCAGCGATGCGCAGAGACACCAACTCGCTGCGTCTAATCCCGCCACCAAATAATACCGCTAGAATTGCGCGGTCTCTGCGCCCCTTCGGGGTGTTTGGATCGGGAGCTGTTAAGATATCCATGACTAGCTCAAAATCGATCATCTGCGTGGGACGTTTGCGACCTGCATCCTTAGCGGGAGGTGGCACTTTATCAACTTCAAACGGATTCTCTAAAAGACCAAGATTGCTCGCCAAAAGCATGCGATAAATTCTTCGCAGCGCGGCGAATTTCTTATGAATAGTTGCATTGGATTGAGTGGCATCGAGGCCATCTTTCTTTTTTCCACGACCACTTTGAGAAGCAGTTGATAGCTCCCGTTTCGTCGTTTCTGAATGACTCCTCTCTGAGCTCTGAAAACGTGGCTTCTCGCCCGGTTTTTTCTCAAGAAATCTGCGATATGCGATAGCATGAAGATCGGTCGCGCTCAGGATCAGCTGGGAGCTCCTTTCAGTTCCAGCCTTAGCGCCTAAAAACTCACACCATTCGTTAATAATCCCAGAATAGGTAATCCGAGTGGCGGGGGACTTAAGCGATAAAAAAGCCGAGATTCTGAGCCAAACTCGGCTTTCTGAGCCATTGGTTGGTTTGGGAATCAGATCAGTCACGCTAAACGCTCACCTCAGAGATAATTGCTTTAAAAGCTTGAACAGCCTTAAGAGTGCTCTGCATATCAAGATCTCGGTACTGATCTCTTAGTTTAAGAAACATCCCCAGGAGCGCAATAGACGCGCAGCACGATGCCGCGCATATAGCAGTACTTAGGCTCTCTAAGTGTGCAATCTCGCCGGCAAAAAAACAAGCTGCACCACCCGAGGATAGCGCCCCGATAGCAGCTAGTTTTATTCCGGTGCCTATCCACTCGACTCGCATTAGCGCTCTGTTTTTACACGTTGTGAATTTAAGCCGTTTTAGTTCTTCTATATCGTCAATGGATAGATTCAAAGACCCGCTTTGTAAACCTTGCCAGAGTCTAGATATAGCTCGATCTATTGGTGAATTGGGATTGGGCCCGTCTACTTGGAGCAGATAGCTAACGAGGTAAGGTGTTAATTTTGGCTCGACTCTATGAAGTGTTTTCAGAAGTAATGACAGTCCGTCGAGAGCGTAACAAAAGTCGTAGTTGGAGGGCGCTGAGAGACCCTTGGTATAATCACCACTCAACAACTGCTCTGGATTTTTATTATCAGGAGCAAAGGAGAATCGGCTGGTACGTTGAGAATTGAACTGTAACATTCTTATAATCCTACCACTTACCAAGCCCTTAAGCAGCGTAATGGGCAGGGCCTCGCAATTCTCCCGCTATCTACTCGAAAGGACTGGCATTCCTGA
>JBBALZ010000042.1:0-19802 GCA_040402735.1 Bdellovibrionota bacterium | reverse complement strand
ATTTCGAGTAGATGCGCCATTTTCAGACCCGCAACTGCCGAATTTAGGATTATTATGTTTATTTATGTTGTGCAGCAAGGTTACGCTGTTCGCTCTTAGTACCATAACACTCTTTAGGTTGTCGGTATGGCCTTTTGAAGAGTTTTTGTATGAATCTAAAGCACAGTTTCTTAAGTCTCTTTCTCGCTGGAATTCTAACCGCAGCATCGACTGGATGTAGTAGCTCGTACACCACCCCGGTAGCGGTTGGTGGTGTAAGTGGAGCGGCGGCTGGTGCTGGAACAGGGGCGATCATAGGAGCTGTCATTTCAAACGGTGATGTGGCAGCCAGCGCGCTCATGGGTGGTGCAATCGGATTACCTGTCGGCTTGGCGCTTGGAGCGCTGTATCACTACAACAGTGAACCTAAGGTAGCTGAGCGAAAAGGGGAGATTATCCGCCGCAACCAAGAGGAGATATTTGCTCGTCAACGCGAACTCGATACCCTTCGTGAAGACCTACGGAATGATAGTTATCAGGGAAACCCTCCTGAGTCACAGCGCCAGTATCACTACAACGGGAATACTCTTGGGAATTACTACCGTTAGAAGTCGAATCTATAGATATCATCGATAGGACTACCAGGTTCAATCTTGTAGAGACTCTTGATCATCCCATCATTAATTCCGTACACCCAACCGTGAAGTATCGGCCGTCGATCCTCATGCCAGGCTTTCTGAATTATGTTTGTCTTCATCAGGTTCTTGAGTTGCTGGTATATATTAAGTTCAACAAGGCGGTCGGCTTGGTCGTCGAAAGCGCCAGCTGCTGTTATAATCTCTTTATTTGAGTGATAGACATCTTTAATTTGCCGCAGCCATTCGTCCAGAACGCCGTAACGGTGACTTGAGAGCGCAGCTCTTATACCACCACATCCGTAATGTCCACACACGATTACATGTTTGACATTCAGAAATTCAACGGCAAACGAGAGTACGCTCAGCAAGTTAAAGTCTGTATGGTTCACCAAATTGGCTATATTGCGGTGAGAGAAGACCTCTCCAGGTTGAGTTCCGGTGATCTCCTCTGCTGGAACTCTACTGTCTGAACATCCGATCCAGAGAAAGTCGGGTCTTTGCTCACGAGCAATATCTCTAAAGAAGTGGGGAGATAGGGACAGTTTCTCCTGGACCCAGGCTTTGTTTGCCATCAAGAGTCTTTTGTATCCATCCATGGTATTGTCCTATGAGTTATAGCTGTAATTAGATCAAACTTGGTATTAGGAAAGTTTCGTAATTCTACATTAATACCCCTACTCGGTGCTGCATCCTGGAAATCATTGATTAGCTCAAGTACATCGTGGTCAATAAACATCGCCCCGCGCCCCTCAATTGTAACCTGAGCACCGTCTGGCAGCTGTGCAAGGCAACGCTTTAGAGCGATCTTTTGAAGAAATGTTACATCCTTCGCAAAGCGAAAAAAGAAGAAGCTACCATCTCTCACAACAGTGAAGGCGGCATGATGGTTCATAATTAGAACTACAGCGAGACCAAATACAGTGCCGATCAGCACTCCTGAAAGGAGGTCAACGAAAACAACACCAAGTATAGTGATAAGAAATGGTAGAAACTGATCATATCCAGCCGCCCACATCTGTCTGAAGAGCTTTACATTTGCTAATTTGTATCCGACAACAATCAGTACAGCCGCCAATGCAGCAAGGGGTATCGTATTGAGAAGTGATGGAATCGCTAAAACACTCACAAGTAGTAAAATCCCATGCACTAGTGCTGATATGCGCGTGCGAGCACCAGCATAGATATTGGCGCTACTTCTAACGATTACTGAAGTCATCGGAATCCCACCTAGAATGCCGGCGATGATATTACCGATTCCTTGAGAGACTAGTTCCCTATTTGGGCGCGATACCCGTCGAAGCGGGTCCAATTTATCCGTTGCTTCAAGGCATAGCAGCGTCTCCACGCTGCCGATAAGAGCTATGACTAGTCCGCATAACCATACTTTGGGCATGATTATCCAGGTCCATAAGTTTGCCGGGCCATTTGATAAAAAATCGCTTATTCCGGTAATTTTGGGGATAGTGACCAACTGCCCCTGTTCAGCGGTTAATGCGTAAGTCGACGCCAAGACCTTAAGCAACTGATTAAATGCTACGCCAAGCAGCACTGCTACGAGAGCTCCTGGGATAGTTTTAAATATACCACCGTGACGTCCAGCTAAGCGGTCCCACCCAATTAAGATAGCGATCGATATACCTGAGATAAAAATCGCGCCTAGACTAGTACCGATGTGTGGCTCAAGCAGGGAAGAGTACAGGCCATGGATGCAAAAAGGTGATATAAAACAGAATACGCCATCTTCCAGATTAAACTCACCGCGCCAGCCTATGGCGAGGGGAATCTGTTTGAATGCGATGATTATGCCGATACCGGCAAGCATCCCCTTGATAACACTTGAGGGGAAAAACGTAGCCAGGTGTCCCGCGCGAATCCAGCCCAGCGCAATCTGAAAGATGCCAGATATCGCGGTTGCCACAAATAACCCTTCGAGACCCCCGAGGCTGTGTTGAGTAGTGATTACCGTAACGGCAAGTCCAGCCGCAGGGCCACTAACACTGACCTCGCTGCCGGAGAGTATAGAAACTACAATCCCTGCTACCACTCCAGTGATGAGACCTGCTAGTGGTGGAGCCTCAGATGCTAAGGCGATGCCTAAGCATAATGGCAGGGCCACCAGAAAGACTACAAAGCCAGCAGCTAGATCCTGCTTTAGAAGACATAGATTGTATTTTGGAACAGCAGACATACAAACCTTATAGCCTAATTTGGACGAGCCGGAACTGGAATTAAATTTCAACCTAAATTTCGGTAGTAAAGGGACTAGTGTTGACTCCTTATTGCTAATGCATTATTAGTAGCAAAAGGGTCGAGTGAGACAGGAACCTTCATGGAAACTAAAACACGTAGCACAAAGCAGAAGCGCTTAATCTGGTCGATCGTAGAGCGGGCTGGGCGTCCTTTAACTCCTAGTGAGGTGCACGGCGCAGCTCTTGAAGAATTGCCGCGAGTGAGCCTTGCAACGATTTACCGAATTCTAAAGAGTTTGCAGGATGAAAAGCAGGTTGTATCGGTCTCCCTTCCAGGCGCCCCGGATCGATATGAGACTAAGGCGCGTGCCGATCATCACCACCACCATTTTCACTGCGATCGGTGCGGCAAAGTGTTTGATGTGCCGGGTTGTGGTCTGCATGTTGGTGCCGATGTTCCAGCGGGATTTTCAATTAAACGGCACGAAGTAGTGCTCTATGGCCAGTGTAAGGCATGTTCATTCTAAGCAAGCAACTAGAGGTAGCAAGATGAAGCTTTTTACTAAATGCATCTCCGTAACTCGAGCCTTGTGGCTCTGTGGTTTGATTGTCACTAAATCTTATGCTGATGATGCCGGGATCGCTGGCCACTCTGACCCTGAGTATCACCTCGATAAAGTTGTTGTTGAATCATCAGCACTACAGGACACACTGTTTAACTCAGCACAGTCGGTCTCTGTAATGACCGGTATCGACCTAGATGAGAAGGCCCGTAACAATCTCGGCGATACCTTAGCAGAGGAGCCGGGTATTACCTCGTCAAGCTTTGGGCCAGGGGCAGGTCGTCCAGTAATTCGTGGTATTGGAGGAGAACGAATCCGAATCCTTGAGAACGGCGTTGGCACTCTCGATATATCAAGTGTAAGCCCCGATCATGCTGTAACGGTTGAGTCTACACTGGTAGATCGGATCGAGGTGGTTCGTGGACCAGCTTCGCTATTGTATGGAACCAGCGCCGTAGGTGGTGTTGTGAATGTTTTTGATAATCGAATAGCTGAGAAGATGCTCGACGAGCCGATCTCTGGAACTGCGGAGATTCGGGGAGAGTCAGTAGATCGGACTCGGGCGGGGATTTTAAGCCTCGATGCGCCTGCTGGGCCGTTTGTATTTCATGTAGATGGATTCACTCGCCGTTCCGATGATTACGATATCCCTGGTTTTGCCAGAACTGCACAGCAGCGCGATAGTAGAGAGATCGAATATCCCGAACCAAAGGGCGAGGTTCCCTTTAGTGCAACCGAGAGCGACAATATTACCCTGGGCTCCTCTTACATCTTTGATAAGGGATTCGTTGGTGCTGCGGTCAGCGAGTTTAACACAAACTACGGCGTACCAAATGGTGAGCCCGATGTGAGTGTTGATGCTCGTAGGCAGCGTATTGATGTGAGGGCAGGGGTTCGCGAAACGGGAGGTTTCGTTGAATCTCTCACTACTCGCATGGGAATTGTTGACTACGATCACACCGAATACGAGGGGAGTGAGGAAGGTACGAAGTTTCGGCAGAACGGTTTTGATGGTCGTTTAGATCTCACTCATCGCGAGGTGTCCTCGGTTCGTGGCGCCTGGGGTCTCCAGCTGCAAGATTCGAGTTTTGAGGCGATCGGCGAAGAAGCGTTCCAGCCGCCAACCGATACGACTACCTACTCGCTCTTTGGCTTAGAAGAGCTGTTGGTAAGTGACACGTTGACGTTGCAGCTCGGTGGTCGTTACGACTGGAACCGCGCATCAACATCCGGCTTTGAGACAGGTAGTGAGGATAATCTAGACGTAGACTTGAACACATTTAGCCAGTCAGCAGGCGCAGTATGGGATTTTATCCCTGATTACGCATTAGCGCTGTCAGTAGCCCACACTGAGCGAGCACCGACCGGGCAAGAGCTTTTTGCTAACGGCCCACATGTGGCAACGGGTGCATATGAAATTGGCGATGCCGACCTTGGGATTGAGCGTTCGCTGGGTACAGACCTTACTTTGCGCAAGAAGGAAGGTACGGTTAGGGGGTTTGTCGGTGCCTTCTATAATCGCTTCTGGGATTATATCAGCCTTAGTCCTAACGGAGAGGAGGAAGACGATCTCCCGGTGTACACCTTTCAGGCCGTTGATGCCGACTTTTATGGATTTGAGTCTCAAGTAGCGCTCTTCTTAGTAGACCGACCAGGTGAGGAGTTCTCGTTTGATATCCAACCAGACTACGTTTGGGCTCAAGATCGTGATAAAGACGAGAGCTTGCCGCGTATCACCCCATTCAGGTTGAAGCTCGGTACGACGTATTATAACAAGGATATTCTGCGAGCGCGTCTTGAACTGCAGCAGGTATTTGCGCAGAACCGAACAGCCGAGTTTGAGACCTCTACCGATGGATATACGATGCTTAATCTTTATTTGAGTAAGGAGCTTGGGAGTAATGTGGAGCTCTTTGTTAGGGGTTCTAATCTCCTATCCGAGAAGGCGCGTAATCACGTATCATTCATTAAAGATGTAGCTCCACTGCCTGGTGCATCGGCTATGGCGGGGGTGCGGGTGAGGTTTTAATTGGACATCGCTGAGGCTCGATTGACTCTAAGAGCTATTTTTACTTTGGTCTTCGACGGATTTAGTGATTACGATGAGCGTTAATCCGGGTCTGCAACTCATCACAACAGGGCTTTACACCCGATTGCGCCTTTTCAGTGCCCACCGAATCCGTCAAAGAGCATTTCGTTTTTGCTGTCTTGTCATAAAGTCAGTAAGGCCACATTGACACCAGCTTACTACAGGCTGATCATCGCTCAAGTCCCCGTGACGTTTCGCACTGCTAGTAGCTCGTCAATTCACAAGCAAGCGCTCACTCTGTCTTTCCATTGATTGCATCGCAACGTTCCTTAGAAATGACTGTGATTAGAAACTCCCATGGCCCCTTAATTCCTGGCTTTGATGCTACTACTTTGCTTCCACAGACGAATCTCTGACGTTCATAATCTTTCTGACCGTTTGGGCCATCGGGAATAAGGCGATGGATGCCAACAGGTTGAGTACAATTGCCATAGACAGCCCGCATGCTACAGGCTACTAGACAAGAGCATGACTGAATAACATCATCAGACGTTTTATAGTCTTTGCTCTTTCTCTCTGCCATATAGCACCGCTGAAGAATATCGCACAGCTTATCCATTTGATCTCGCGTGCAATCGTTTTCTCCGGTAATGTTAGCGTCCTGGGTTAAGTTATTGGCACTGTTACTGTTTCCAGGACGCCCTTGAGCGTTGCTTTCGTTGGACAATCCAAAAACTGTGAAGAACAAAAAAAGACCTAGCAAATATGTAACACCACTTTTTCTTTTCATAATTACTCCTCAATGTTGCGTATTCTCTTTTTCAGTTGTTAGTATTCTACCCCTACACCAACCCTCTAAGCTGCTCTGCCTTGTCGGTCTTCTCCCACGAGAAGCTGCCGTCAGCCCCCGGCTCGCGACCGAAATGGCCGTATGCGGCAGTTGATCTATAGATCGGCTTTAAAAGATCAAGGGCCTCTATGATCCCACGCGGAGTTAGATCAAACGTCTTGTCGATAGCCTTGACGATCGCCTCCTCAGAAACTTTACCCGTGCCGAACGTATTCACATACAGCGACACCGGTTTCGCAACTCCGATTGCGTAGGCCACCTGGACCTCGCACTTCTCAGCTAACCCAGCGGCTACCACGTTCTTTGCGATGTAACGAGCAGCATACGCGGCAGAGCGATCAACCTTTGACGGATCCTTTCCAGAGAAAGCGCCACCTCCATGACGGCTGTATCCACCATACGAATCAACGATAATTTTACGTCCAGTAAGTCCGCAATCACCAACCGGGCCGCCCACGACGAATCTTCCAGTGGGATTGATCAGGTACTTGGTTTTGTTTGAGAGGAGATTCGTTGGTACCACCCGTTTAACGATCTCTTCTACGATATACTCCTCAACCTGTTGTAGCGTTGCTGACTCTGCGTGTTGAGAGGAGACTACTACGGTGTTTATCGAGTGTGGTTTGCCGTCTCTGTATTCAACGGTTACCTGACTCTTGGCATCAGGTTTAAGAAACGAGCCACTTTCATTACGGCGAGCACGCGATAGTGAGCGCATAATTTGGTGTGAAAGTGCTATCGGTAACGGCATTAGTTCTGGAGTTTCGTTGCAAGCGAATCCAAACATAAGCCCCTGATCGCCAGCTCCTTGCTCTTTGTGTAACCCTTCATCTTCGGTCACACCGATGCTGATGTCCGCTGATTGTTGACTTATGAAGGTCATCACTGAACAACCTTGTGCATCGAATCCGAGCGCTGGATCGTTGTACCCGATGTCACCGATAACTGAGCGAGCAAGACGTTCGTAATTTACTGTGTGCGACGAGGTAATCTCACCGGCTAAAATAACTACATCATTCTTTACAAGAGCCTCGCACGCCACCCTAGAGCGCGGGTCGTGCTTTAAAAACTCATCGAGGACTGAGTCGCTTAATTGATCTGCAACTTTATCTGGATGTCCTTCGCCAACTGATTCAGAGGTAAAGAGAAAGTCTTCTAAAGCCATGATTATATCCTTTAAGTAAATATCCGTGAGGATAGACTAGATTTGGAGCAGCATACGCCTGAGATGTATCAGCGGGCAAGTTAAAAGAGACGCTTTTACTATTCCAGGTCTCGATGATGAACGCTAACTAGGTAATTGGACTGGTCTGTTGCCGCGCCGCCTGCCTCTGTGATTAAAGCTTCTGAGAGGGCTTCCGCAATAGCTACCGATCGATGTTGGCCGCCAGTGCACCCGATTCCAATATTTACGTAGGCCTTGCCCTCGAGCTGATATCTGGGTAAGAGAAACATTAGTAACTCTTTGTAGCGATTGACGAATTCTCCAGCATCGGGCGAGCGAAAGACGTACTCACGAACCTGCTCGTCTTTACCTGTAAGGCTACGGAGCGAATCAACAAAATGCGGGTTGGTTAAGAAACGGACATCGACGACTAGGTCGCAGTCGATCGGTACTCCATGTTTAAAGCCGAATGAGAGAAAATTTACCCGCAACGCGTAGCTATTCTGGACACCAAGTGAGCCAAGGAACTCGCGCAGTCTACGTTTCAATTCGTGCACTGTAAAATCGGAGGTATCTAGTACTAGGTCTGCCTGCTCTTTAACTGGTTGAAGCCGTTCACGTTCGCGAAAGATTGCGTCTTGAATTGAATCGTCTTGATCGGGGTCAAAAGCTGGGTGAGGGCGTCTCGTTTCACTGTAGCGCCTAACCACAACTGCAGTATCGGCATCGAGAAAGATTAGTTCCACCTTTCCTGCTGCCCTGCTCCTTGTTGCAAGTAGGGGCATTAAGAGTTGTTGTGCCTCAGCAGAGTCGATATCGAGCAAGAGAGCTGTCTTGCGAAACCGCGCACCTGCTCCCGCAGAAAAAGCCAAAAAGTTTGGAAGCAGGGGTACGGGTAGGTTATCGACCACATAATAACCGGTGTCCGACAGCAGGTGCATCGCCGTGGATTTACCTGCTCCGGATACACCGGTTACAAGAACTAGTGAATCGAAATGTTGAACAGAATACTCGGTGCTCAATGGTGACTGGTCACTTTTTCCTTATGCTTTCTAAGCTGATTGGTCAGTGAATCAGCGAGCATGTCGATTGAGGCATAGAGGTCAGGACTCTCCTCTTTTACGAAGAAATCATGACCTGACAGGTGCATGGAAAGTTCAGCTATCTGACGAGTTTTTTCAACTTTCAGTACAACGTGCGCCTCAGTATCGTGATGAGCAAACTTACGCACGCAGTGACTCACCTTTTCCGTAGCATACTTCTTTATCGCATCCGTGGCGTCGATGTTTAAGAATGCTATCTGAATGTGTACTGCTTTCGATGATTCTCCCATTTTTCCTCCTTATATAGGATTAGACGATTTAAGTTTCAAATCAGATGTAAGGGTGATCCAGAGGACTAAGGTGATTTCTAATCGCTTTGTTATCTGCTAGCAACACTTCCCCCACGATAGCATATCGATGCTTATTTGCGGCTAAAAAAATTAGTTTCATCTGCAATCAAATAGAGTTTCGTCACTAGGTGGCGCTACCTTTAGGATCTTGGGCAAAGTATTGGGTAGCTAGGCTAAATCTGCTTGCGCAGCGAAGATGATGGGATTCCAAGAGTTTCTCGGTACTTAGCCACTGTTCTACGGGCAATATCGATATTTTTGCTCTTGAGAATCTTAACGATCTGCTGGTCGCTTATCGGGTTCTGCGGAGATTCCTGGGCGATTATCTGCTTAATCTGATCTTTAACAGATGAAGATGAAACGTCAGCTCCTCCAGCAGTTTTAATTCCCGAAGTAAAGAAAAACTTTAGCTCGAATAGTCCCTGTGGAGTGTGCATATACTTTTCAGTTGTCACGCGACTCACTGTAGACTCATGCATTCCGATATCATCGGCTACATCTTTAAGCACTAAAGGCTTTAAGTGCGAGACCCCGTGTTCGAAGAATGCGCGCTGAAATTTAACGATACTCTCAGTGACTTTGTAAATAGTTTGCTGACGTTGTTGAATGCTCTTAATGAGCCATGAAGCTGCGCGAGCGCGCTCTGATAGATAGGCCTTGTTTTCTCCACCTGAGCGACCTGAATCCTTGAGTAGCTCAGAGTAGGCCGGATTGATCTTTAGTTTTGGCACTCCGTCCTCATTCAGGATTACCACAAATTCAGCGCCGACCTTCTGCACGTACACATCTGGCACTATGTACCGAACGGTCTCATCCGCAAATTGGCGGCCAGGTCGGGGTTCAAGGGACCGAATAGTGGCTAACGCCCGACTGATATCTTCAAGCATTACTCCCTCTGCCTTGGCGATCGCATCGTATTTTCGCTTTTCTAATTTCTCCAGGTGGTGCTGAATGAGTTTTGATTCGAGACCATCTGCGAGCCCCATAGCCTCTAGTTGAGTAAGCAGACACTCTTGTAGGTTCTTGGTACAACATCCAACCGGATCAAAGAACCTCAATATATCAGCAACCGTGGCAACATCATCAGCAGTGCACGAACAGGCCTGGGCGATCTCTTCGAACGATGATTCAAGTAGTCCGTCTCTGTTCAGGTTTCCGGTGATGTGCCTGGCGATCAGAGCATCACTGGTGGAGAAATCTTGAAGGCGCACCTGTCGTAGTATGTGCTCCTCAAGGCTCTCAGAAAGTGATGATACAACCTCTGGTGGTTGGCGATCATCAAAGTTTGAGTGGCCTTTAATTGAGGCAGAACCTTGGTAATCGGTGAACGAATCAGCATAGTCATCCCAGTCAGCACGGGGCTCACTGCTGTTTGTTTCGCGCTGAGGCTCTTCGGCGTTAGGTAGTGGGCCAGATAAAATCGTAGGGCTGTCGTTATCTTGCTCTGGGGCAGCAGGCGCCCCACGTCCATCAAATTCCTCGGGCATCTCTTCAAGAAATGGATTCTCAAGCAACTCCCGCTCGATAGCTTCCTGATATTCGAGTCGCCCAAGCTGGAGTAGTTTGATCGCTTGCTGTAGTTGGGGCGTCATCAAGAGTGACTGTCCCATCTTTTGTAGCAATTTGTTTTCTAAACCCATATCTGCAACCTCACTGCTCTGCCTTAGGCATACTAACCTAAATCCTGCGTAACTACTCACCGGATTTGAAGATCGTCGCTGCAATTTCGTCGCTAAATGAGCTGATTTTGGCGGATCTTTTTTCTTGCCACCCCCAAAGTCGGGGGTGCCTTTTTTGGTGAGCAGTTATAATCCTTCTTATTTGATGACCGAAGTGAGGTATAAGGGTCGAGGAAAGTGCACAAAGCATGCAAAAATAGTGCTAGGCAGCTCAATTCTTGCCTAACTAATTGATCTTGAAACTTATTTACGGGCAGAGAAGAAAAGCACTTAAAGCCTGAAATCACCGCCTAGGTAGTATCTACGGGCTTTTTCAGATGCGGCGATCTGCTCAGGGGTGCCTTCTTCGAGCACTTTGCCATCAACTAAGATGTACGATCGGTGGCAGATCCCCAACGTTTCGCGCACATTGTGATCGGTGATTAGCACGCCGATTCCCTTGCTTCTAAGAGCAGAAACGATCTCCTGAATATCCTTTATCGCTAGTGGATCGATACCAGCAAAGGGCTCATCAAGTAGGATAAACTTCGGATTGCGAGCCAAGCAGCGACTGATCTCAACACGGCGGCGCTCTCCGCCAGAAAGGGCACTCGCCATGCTCGTTTCGACATGCTTTAGTCCGAGCTCTTCAAGCAGCTCACAAAGACGCTCCTCACGCAGCGTAGCAGATGCAAAGTCCATAGTTTCAAGGATAGCCATGATGTTGTCGCGTACCGTGAGTTTACGAAATACTGATGCTTCCTGAGGCAAGTAGCCGATTCCTAAGCGGGCGCGCGAGTACATCGGTTCTCTAGTAATATCGCGCTCTCCCATGGTAACTGAGCCTGAATCAGGAGCGGTTAATCCAACACACATGTAAAATGTTGTTGTCTTGCCAGCACCGTTAGGGCCCAGAAGGCCGACGATCTCTCCGGCTTGGACCGAAACAGAGACGCCGTTAACGACCTTTCGACCCCCGTAACTTTTGGATACGTTGTTGGTTTGTAGGATTATGCTCATAGTGGGCTGTATATATTATTTTCTGCGCAACTTGGTTGGCCTTTGAGGATGATCCGAATGTGAATGGCTAATATGTTCAGAATCAATCAAGCCTTTTAGAAGGTTTAGTCGTTGGGTATCCTCACGAGAGATCTGAGTAATCTCGACTAAAGATATCAGGTCCGGCAAAAGCGCCGATCGTTTGTAAGAGCCGGCTTTAAGACCATTTGGTGGAGTAGATCTTAATCTTCCCCATAATGATAACAGCATCAGAATTCGCTCGCGCTCCTTACGCGGAACTGTAAGATTTGTGAAGCATGATCTTAGACGCTCACCTAAATCGTGCGCGTTCGGCACCGATTCAACAAGATCGCGCAGCCAGATCGAATCGCCAGCCATAAATAAAGCGATGACTGCAAGCACTGCAGTAGCCGACATCTCGACTCCTTGGCCAACTAAATCATCTATCTTTTCGAGGCATAAGCTACAATCGCTCTCAGCAGAGAGGAGCCGACCATTGTTTTCTAGGAGTTCTGGAAGGATATGCTCAAGCAGCCCCGTCTCACCAAGCAGAGATAGGATCGTCAGAAAGCAGCCTGAGTTCAGATCCTTTCGGAGCTCATCGAACACCCGTACTTGAGAACACTGAGTAATGAGCTGAGCGTTACGCAATATGCTATCCCAACAATTTGATTCGATGTGAAAACCGTTGCGGGCAGAGTGTCGCACCGCCCGGAGCATGCGAACAGGGTCCTCTCTAAATCGAACATCTGGATCGCCTATAATGCGGATAGTTCCATGTTGAAGATCGTGCATTCCCTGAACGTAATCGATTACCTGCATCGTAGAGACATCGAGAAATAAGCCATTTATCGTCAGGTCTCTGCGCAGAGCATCGGTTTCCTCTGTGCCGTAGATATTGTCGTTGGCTAGCGGTGCGTTGGCGACAGGGGCGGCGCTCTCTGCGTCACCATCTGTGGGCTCTGGAATGTCGGCTCTGTCACGGAATGTTGATACTTCGAGGGTCTTGCCGTGAGCAAAGAAAACGTGCGCAAGCTTAAAACGGCGACCGATAATTCGGCAATTGCGAAATAGCGCCTTGATCTGTCTAGGGGTAGCATCGGTAGATATGTCGAAGTCTTTCGGGGTCTTGCCAAGTAGGATATCGCGAACTCCGCCACCAACGATGTAAGCCTTAAATCCTGCTCGCTGCAGTCGATACACGACCTTACGAGCATCTTCATCGATAGAACCTCTGCGTATAGAGTGTTGGTCTGGTTCGTAAATAACCGGCTGAGCCTGGTTAGGATCGGAGATGGCGGAGGAGGGGATTAGTTCGTGGGTCGACATTAGAGAGTTGCAAAAAGTGCATGTCGAGCCCGTTTACTAGACCTCCTAAGCATTAAAGGAGTGCTAAATGTTAACTAAAGCAAACGACTGCAAAACCGTAAGCATATCTGGCTAGCACCAGATCCCGTCTTAAGACCATGGAACACACATATGTTAGGAATCACACGAGCTAGCTTCATGCAATCTATAGAGGTTGAGTCTAAGGGCCCAACCGATATTTCTCAAGTGAGTTCGGGTATGTTTTTAGCTTCCAGCGCCATTTTGTACTAGTTATCTCGTAGACCGCGAGAAGTTAGGTAAATCAGATGGTTAGCTCTTTTTGGGATTATCTCCCTTAAGTAAATCCGCAGCAGCGCCGAACTTAACTCTAGGTAAGAGAGTATTCAACGATAGTAAGTCTGATAGTACTCGCGTACGGCTATCGCTATTAGAAGCATGCAGTAGACCGGTCGACAAACGGATGTCGCCCTTGGTTAATCGTCGTTAAACGGAAATTAATTGGGCCCTTGAGAGGCGGTGTAGTAGGTGTCTAAAGGGGCGCAAAAGTTCTCATGGAGGAGTGATAGATGGCAAGAGCTATATTTTCTCACGAGCTTGGTGACCCGGATTTTCAGTGGTTGCTTAATAATTTTACAGAACAAAACCCCACAACTATAACGGTTGATGCTTCGTGTCTCCCGATTGTACTAGTAATGTTGACTCCTAGTGAAAAAGCCGCTGTTTTGACCAATGCAGCGCTTCCGATGATACCACCAGCGCAAACAGCAGATACGGAAGCTACAAAGGAACCATCGAGCGATTGATCACGGCATCAGAAATAGCTCGCCGTATGACTCTGGGAGAATCTCGCAGTTGTATTTGGTTTGTAAGAGAGACCATGCTGGTTTTTCACAAAACGCCATGTATTCAGCAGGGTCTCGCCGTCCTGAAAATTGACTCATCTTTTTCTCCTGTATCGCCGCTAGTTTACGTGCTTGGCGCTCTGAGTATTTGTTCTGCTTAACCCAGGTAAGTATCCAAACAGTACCCGAAAAGAGTACGGCAACGACCACAACTATTCCAAAAATCATCATCTCGGCTTCACCCCGCTGGCCACGCTTTGAGCGATACCTAGGGGTGGAGGTTTTCTTTGCAGAATCTCTTTGCATATGTACTTATCAGCTTGTAGCTGCACATTGCTTCTAATTAAATTGAAGCAAACCCCCTGTTTATACGGACTTAAAACTACAGGAACACTCTAAAGGCTACTTTAGCTGTGTTTGGCCGCATAACTTATTGAAGGATGGAGCTGACCGGGGTGCCGGGGCTTCACTCTTAGGTTAAGCAGGTTCTTGACAAGGGGCATATGGCGCTAGAAGACGAGAACGATACCAATAACTCTAACACTAACACGCGTCGAAAGATCACCTTTCGTAATAGCCGAGCGGCAAATGACCTTGAGCCTCGGACTGACGGTAGCGAACTAGGAATAGTTAACCCCAATTTTCAATCAACATACACCCCGGAAAAAATCGGATTTCAAGATGTAGGCAGCCCCGAAGAATTAGAGATTAAGCTCGGTGATGTTGGATACCACTGTTTGCCGTTTTACGCAGTTCAGATGTCTTTACTCCTTAACACTCGTGTAAACAGCGTTAAATGTATCTTGCTAGAAGGCCCATCAGGATGCGGTAAGAGCTTTATGGCTAAATCTCTGGCCAAGATCACAGGCGCAGAGTTGATGTGTATTCAGTGTTTCAAGGGGATGAACTTACAGCACTTGATTGAGACCCCCTCAACACTGGGGATGGTCAACGCCATGACCGGGCGAGCAGCCCAAGATGACGCGGAAAGTTTGATGACACTCGGGCCGATCTCAAAGGCATTTCTGCTCTCGCAGCAGAAACCGGTAATTCTGCTGATTGATGAGCTTGATAAGGTTGATGTCGCGATCGATACCTTTTTCCTAGGGCCAATTCAAGACGCCCGTGTATGGTGCGAGTCTCGTCCACCGATCGATGCTAATCTCGATAATCTGCTAATCATGTTCACCAAGAACTTTGAGCGGCCGATTAATGAAGCACTCCTAAGACGTGTTCATCCGCTTAGAATGAGATTCATGGATTCAGCTCTTGAGCGGCGTGTGTTGGCACCTCACTGTAAACCGAAGCTGGCAGAGAACCTGATTCGAGTTGCTGACTTGATGCGAGCATCTGATGGAAGTTATCCATTTGAGCGACCACCAGCACCGGAGGAGTTGCTCAAAGCAGCACACTACTTAAACCATCTTTTAACTTGGGACCTGATCGATTACGCCTTTGTCGGCAGAAACCTCTTTTACATGCTCGCCAAGTCTGAGCACGATCGGACCGTATTCGAACAGATGATGCGGTATCATCCTGACTTTTCCGACCCTCTAGTTCCTGACAATCGTAACGCAACTGCCGAACAGATTCATGCTCGGCTGGGTCGCTGGCTACTTGAGGGTATTATCGATGACCCTGACGCCAAGCGTCGCGGAAGGGCATATAAGCCTGAGAAAGTAGGCCTGACAAAGTTTGCCGATCCTGAAGAGATGTCGCGGCGACTTGCAGCCGTGGGGTATCAGTGTGCGCGCTTTACTGCCACGCAGATGTCGCTTCTCCTGACTTCTCCAAGTGATCGAACCAGGGCGATTCTGCTTGAGGGGCCATCTGGTTGCGGAAAGAGCTTCTTGGCAAAGTGTCTCGCCAAGGCGACAGGAGCTGAGTTTATGTGTCTTAGCTGCTATCACGGGATGAACACTTCGCACCTGATTGAGGTACCTTCGGCGTTAGCAATCGCTGCGTCTATGGCAGGGCAGGAGGCGCAGGCTAAAGAAAAGTTGATGAATCTCGGGATACTCTCTCGCGCTTTTTTAAAATCGCAGAATCAACCGGTGATCCTTTTAATAGATGAGATCGATAAAGTTGAAGGTCACATCGATACGTTCTTTCTTGGGCCGATCCAAGATGCACGTATCTGGCTTGAGTCTCGTCCACCGATCGACTGCAATGTTGATAATCTCCTCGTCATCTTTACTAAGAACTTCAATCGTAGACTAGATGATGCCTTTCTTCGTCGCGTGCATCCGATGAAGATGAGCTACCTCGACTCAACCCTTGAGCGCAGGGTTCTTTCAAAACACTGTATGCCACAGCTGGTCAACAACCTTGTGTGGATCGCTGACCGTATGCGAAATAGCCAGGGGACGTATCAGTTTGAGCGTCCGCCAGCACCTGAGGAGTTGTTAGCAATCGGACACTATGTACAACGTATGCTCGAGTGGGGATCTGCTGATTTTACCTGGGTCGGTAAGAACGTCTGGGCGATGATAGCCAAGTCAGAGCACGATAGAGCGGTGATGGATCATATGCTCAGGTTTCATCCGGATTTCCTTGACCCACTGTATTTAGACGGTAAGAATGCCTCGATTGATGTGATTTATGCCCGCCTTGGACGCCTGATTCTTCAGGAAATCGTCGAGGACCCCGATAGAGATCGGCGAGAGCGAGCGTGGATGGAGATGGAGTACGCTTAGATTATAGCGAGCTCAAATATGGAAGGTTCTGGGGATAAAAAGATCGTTTTTAAAAAGGGGATTTTAGCTCCTAAAATTACCTCGGTAGTTGACGCTGAGCAACGCGAGGCAGATGACGCTCTTGAGCGTGAACGCGAAGCGGCAGCAGCGCAGCTACAATATGAAGGCGAAGTATTCGACCAATTTTATCGGCCACTATCGGTAAAGGGGGGTGTTGAGAGAATAGTTCAGATCGCCGCAGCCCCCCCTATTCCGCAAGAGCCACCACGCAGGCGCTCTCGCGAGGACCGAGAGGAACAAAGCGCGAGGCATCAGGAGCTTGCCGAAGCTCTAGCGCATCAGATCTATCAATTGGCCCAGAAGCAGCGCGAGACCGATCTCGATCTCTACTTGAGCGCTTTTAACGTAGTTGTAGCCGACAGGTCTCCGCAGGAATCAAAGCAGATTCTTGATCGAGCTAACGAATTTTTTACCGAGACTTATTACACCCCCATCCGTGATCGCGGCGAGCGTCCGGAGATATCGCATCAGATTATTAAGCGTGTTGGTCATGATGGCGAGGATCGCATAACAAGAATCGTTAATGGAATGGACGTTGAGCAGGTAGCGCAGAGTTTGTGGAATCTCTATCACGGCCCACATGCTGATAAAGAGAAACGTATCGCCGATATCCTCCTCGATTGCACAGAGCGCCAGTTGGTCGCTGTTCGCGATGAATTCTTAAGAATTCCTTATAAGAGTTTAGCCAAACAAGCGCATTCAATTTTGAATGCGCAGACGCCGGAGTCGAAGGCATCACTGCGCAAAAGTATCGGTAAGAGCGAAGTAACTGAGCAGAAGAAGTTCGCAGCCTTTAGGGCCAGAGATGATGTGCGGGCTCTTCGCTATCTTTTTTTAGGGAGAAGTGTAGATGAGATGTCGTTGATAAGGCGTCTATATCTCGAACTAGCCGACCCTGACGCAACTGAGGCAGAGGAGGGGCTTGAGGCGCATGTGCGGCGTGTGTTTTCTCAAAGTGATCAGGAGCGACTGCTTGGAGTACTCGGTGGTTGGGCAGCGCACAAGGAAGCCCAGGTAATACATCAGTTGCTCTTCCCAAAAGGTATTGATGATCCGATTGACGATACTTTGAGCGATCCGCGTGATTCAGTAGATCGAGACCACACTCAAGGCATAGGGCCGTTTTTGCGGTATTTTAAGAAGCACCGCATGTGGCATGGTAAAAAATCGGTATACCACCGCGTACTTTCTAGCTATGAGCAGGTAGCAGAACGTGTGGACGCGCTCTCAACGGAGCGCTTTGCGGCGACTAATAAAGCGCTTTTAGAGATATATGGCTATGAACTCGATGCCTCAATGTTTGCTTCACGCAGCGTATTTGATCCACGCCGTATCGCTATGGTAATCGCGGAACGCTTGAAGGTGGCGGGCGATTTTTTTGAGATTATAGCTCCGATGCAATTTAGAGAGCCGCGGGATTGTTTGGCCGTGCAGCAGGCATTTCGAGTCGTATACGGTGAACCTCTTGAGATAGCGACACAAAAGCGACTTAGCCGTGTTGCTCCTGCGGTAGCCGATCAAGAGCGAGAGGCGCTCCTTGATCGATACGTGCGTGGTAATGGGCGCTGGCCCCTCTCTATTGATATTCTGGGCAGGTACCGAGGGACGGAACCAGAACCTGGGGTGTGGCAATGGGAATACAAGAGCCACGTAAAGGATGAAGAGTCAGCGATGTCGCTTGCCGGTATTATGGACCAGGAGTTGGAGGTCGGAGAATTCGACCGGCCTGTGCTCGATTTTTTGGCAAGCCATGATTACGGCGAACGTAGTCGGATGGAACGAGCATTTTTTGATCTTACCGACCCTAATATGCCACTGTGTGAGGCCTTACAGAACTGTCTGTCGCCCGAAGCATTTGAGATGGCTAATTTGCTCTTAGTGGGTGTTGATCTACATCCACTTGTTGCGGCGATTCATACTCAGCCCGGTGAGGTGTTTCAACTTAATGATCTGCCGCCGTCGCTGATTAGGCTGGTGAGAGAGGCTTTTGAGAGGACACATTTTGTGGCTCTCGATGAGTTTTTGTTACAGCAACATCCGGTGCCCGAATATGAAGATGACCTTATGGAGCGACTATCTCTGGTGCTGATGCCTGAGATATTCGCAGCTAGAGAGAGCTTGTTAAAGGCATCTCGGGCAACAGTGGATCAGATTGATGACATTCGATCTCTCTGTCGCGGTCCGTTGGGGCTGGTCATGGCTTTTGAGCGCGGTTTTGATATGACTTTTCCTCGACTTCGTGTGCAGCTCAAGTATGCAGCAGCGAGAATGGCGCTCTCTGCCCCAGTGTTTGGTGAGGTCATTTTACGATTGGAAGGTGTAGATCCGGAGGTTACAGCGCGACTTTTGGAGTACTTCGATGCAGTAGATATTAACCTGCTTATGTCGACGCTTAGGCATTATCAGAATGAGCAGCGAGTTATAGAAGAGACCTACGATCTTCTAAACCCAGAGGCGCAGCTTCGTAAGAGTATTAAAGAGATGAAGGTGGATCCTGATCTTATTAATGAGACTTTACTGCACCTTGAAGGGTATTCGAGTAAGGATGTAGCGCTAGAGCTCTACGAGCTGGCCCAATCCTATTCTGGGCATGAATTGGGGGTTGCGGTGCTCGCTGTGTTTGCGATTCCGACTCCACAACGCCCTAATCCTCGCATCCCGGAAGATATTAACTGGATGGATGAGATGGCCTACCAGATCCTTTTAGCATACCAGCGAGATTACGGCGCAGATTTGATGGATGTATGTCGGTCAAAGGGGCTAGATACATACCAGCTCGAAGAGCTAACTGGCCGGGTCTTTGGGATGGAAGCAACTTCGCTGGCCCGCGAGTTGTTTACACTGCTGAAAGCTAACAAAGAAGGTGCTTTTTCTCAGGTTCCGACAGAGCAAAGAATCTGTTCGTATGTTGAGAGTAGGGGTGGCCGTTACCGTGCGCGCCTGGTGCGAGCCTATAACGCGCATTGGGCACATCAACCGGGATTTGAAAGTTTGTTGGATGATGTAGCAACCTCGTTTCACGACATGGCTTCCAAGAAAAAGCTGCATGCTTTGCTTCTGGGCGTAGGAGCTGAGGGTAAGAGTCGCCGGGTGAATACGATTGTCCCGATTCAGTAGGCACGGCCTCGCAATTCTCCCGCTATCTACTAGAAAGGACTGGCATTCCTAACAGGGATAAAAATGCGCGGCTAAATTCCGTTAAACTCATTAGTAACTACTCACCGGATTTTAAGATCGTCGCTGCAATTTCGTCGCTAAATGAGGTGATTTTGGCGGGTCTTTTTTCTTGCGTAACACTTTAGCACTTTGCCAAAATCCAGATTGAGGGCTGGACTCTGGCCAGCCGCGTTCGTACCCGCGAGGATCATCAGCGATTCCAACCGAGCGAGCC